>PBTT01000002.1 GCA_002729195.1 Acidiferrobacteraceae bacterium | reverse complement strand
GCCGTATCCATGTCGCCGCTGGTGAGCATTTCCTCACAGAAGGTGATATGGGGACAAGCCTTTTTGTGCTGGAGAGCGGTCAGGCTCGTGTTTACAAAGATGCTGAAGGGAGCGCTATCGTCCTTCGCGAATTAAGCCCTGGCGCGGTCTTTGGCGAGATGAGCCTCTTGGCGGTTCGACCCCGGAGCGCCACGGTCGAAGCCAGCGAGGACTGCATTGCGATCGAGATCGCCAACCGCTCACTGTTCGAACTCTACGAGGCGGATCCGGCACAGTTCGCGATGCTCGCGATGAATCTTGGCCGTGAGGTTGCCCGCCGCCTGTGGGAGGCCAACGAGCGTTTGTTTGCAGTCGCCCATGGGGAGCGATCTACCTCGACTCCAGTCTCGATTGATTGAGCCACCAGGCCAATTTGCCATGTATCGTCTTTACTGCCGTCGCAGGCAAATTCACGCCATAACGGCGCATCTAGCTCTACATCTCGGTGTTCGTTAGGGGTTGCAGTACTCACCATGCACCATAAAAATATCCTATCGCGGAAAGACAGGTATACCGCTGGCGATGGACTTTGGCGCCTTGGCTGTGTCGTGGCTTTGTTGATCGTCGGGTGGTACACCATCGAATACCTGTTGCTCGACGCCCAGTGGGGTCTGATTGACGGCGCTAATTTTGTGATTCACGAGTCGGGACACAGTTTGTTTGGGTGGCTCGGGCAGACTTTGGGTATGTTGGGTGGAACGTTGGCTCAAACGCTCGCCCCCTTGGGGTGTGCGTTGTATTTTTGGACCCGACATCAGCGCTTTGCCGCATCGGTTTGTGGTTGGTGGCTGGGGCAGAGCCTTCTCAACGTCTCAGTTTACATTGACGATGCGGTGGTCATGGTCCTGCCACTGTTTGGCGGCGGAGTTCACGACTGGAACTATCTACTTGGCACGTGGCAGCTTCTGCACCGAGCTAACGAGCTCGCCAGTGCCGTTCGCATTATCGGCAGCCTGCTGATGCTGGCAGGGCTGGGCTATGCTGTGTACTGCATCAGAAAGGGTCCCAAGTATGGCAGCGTTAACGGATGATCAGTTGGAATATCAAGTCTGACCCAAATAGAAATCCTGGTGCTGTAAGATCACCAGTGGTAACGGATACCATATTACGATGAGCGCAAAGATTGAAAAACTGCCTTTGGGAGGGCGCGTCGCGCACTCGAGCGCGGCGCTCGATCGTTCAGAGCGTAATCCTGGGACGCTGCTGGACCTCGACTGGGTGGAATCCCTGTGCGCAAACCGCAGTGCCGTGGAGCGGCGTGCGGGCAGCATTGGTCAACGGCGCACGGTCAAGAAAACCTGGCAGGTGGCCTGGCTGCTCAAAGCTGTTTCCTGCATCGATCTCACCACGTTGGCCGGGGACGATACTCCGGGCCGGGTCAAGCGACTTTGTGCCAAGGCCAAACAGCCAGTGCGGGCAGATATCCTGGAGCAGTTTGGTGCGGGCAGTCTCGACCTTACCACTGGCGCGGTCTGCGTTTACCATGAAATGGTATCTACTGCGGTGGCGACCTTAGCCGACACCGACATTCCGGTCGCAGCTGTGTCCACCGGGTTTCCAGCCGGACTGTCGCCCCTGGACACAAGAATTCAGGAAATCGAGGCCTCAGTTCAGGCCGGTGCCCGGGAAATCGATATCGTCATTTCCCGGCGTCATGCACTGCTCGGNCACTGGCANAAACTCTATGACGAAGTCGCGGCTTTTCGTGAAGCCTGTGGCTCGGCCCACATGAAGACTATCCTCGGCACTGGGGATCTGGTCACGCTGCGTAACGTTGCCAGGGCCTCTGCTGTTTGCATGATGGCCGGGGCCGATTTCATCAAAACCTCAACTGGCAAAGAAAGCGTCAACGCAACTCTGCCGGTCAGCCTGGTGATGGTGCGCCTTATCCGCGATTATTTTGAGCGTACCGGTATCAGGATCGGCTTCAAACCGGCCGGCGGCATCAGCACGGCGAAAGACGCTTTGATCTACTTGATGTTGATCAAGGAAGAGCTGGGGCGTGACTGGCTGGAGCCCAGCCTGTTCCGTTTTGGCGCNTCCAGNCTCCTCGGCGATATCGAACGCCAACTCGAACATAANGCCAGCGGGCATTATGCTGCCACCTATCGCCAGCCAATGGTCTAAGGAGGAGTNAAGGTGAGCGTACTCGACATCCTTGAGCGCATGGAATATGGCCCGGCTCCNGAGGTGCGCAGCCAGGCCGANGCCTGGNTGGATGCCCACAAAAGCACCTTCAGNCTGTTTATCGGCGGCAAGTGGCNGGCCGCCAAGTCAGGCNCTANCTTTGCCACGCATAATCCTGCCGATGGCAAAAAACTGGCAACCTTGTCGCAGGCNGGCCAGGCTGACGTCAACGCTGCTGTGAAGGCTGCCCGCTCTGCCCAGGCCCAGTGGGTCGCGCTGGGANGCCATGGCCGGGCACGTTACCTTTATGCCTTGGCTCGGCTGGTGCAGAAACATNCGCGCTTGCTGGCAGTGCTGGAAACGCTGGACAANGGTAAGACCGTNCGCGAAACCCGCGACATCGACGTGCCGCTGGTGGCCCGGCATTTCTATCACCATGCCGGCTGGGCCCAATTGCTGGCGGCGGAATTTCCGGGCCAGCAGCCGGTCGGCGTGGTTGGACAGGTGATCCCCTGGAACTTTCCATTGCTGATGCTGGCCTGGAAAATCGCGCCAGCGCTGGCGGCCGGCAATACGGTGGTGCTAAAGCCTGCGGAGTACACCAGCCTGACGGCGCTACTGTTCGCCGAGATCTGTGTAGAAGCCGGGTTGCCGGGCGGCGTCGTCAACATCGTCACCGGTGATGGCTGCACCGGTGCAATGATTGTTGAACACAAAGATATCGACAAGATTGCTTTCACCGGCTCTACCGAGGTTGGCCGCAAGATCCGTCAGGCCACCGCTGGCAGCGGTAAGAAACTGTCGTTGGAACTGGGCGGCAAGTCACCGTTTATCGTTTTTGAAGATGCCGACCTCGATAGCGCCGTTGAAGGCGTGGTGGATGCCATCTGGTTCAACCAGGGCCAGGTTTGTTGCGCTGGGTCCCGCTTGCTGGTGCAGGAAGGCATCGCCGACCGCATGCTGCAAAAACTGCGTGCCCGTATGGCGAAACTGCGAGTTGGGAATCCGTTGGATAAAACCATGGATATGGGT
This sequence comes from Acidiferrobacteraceae bacterium, assembly GCA_002729195.1. Lineage (GTDB taxonomy): Bacteria > Pseudomonadota > Gammaproteobacteria > Arenicellales > UBA868 > UBA12578. The sequence continues at coordinate 19,743 of PBTT01000002.1, read as the reverse complement.
GCAATCGTCGATCCGGTACAAAAAAAGCGCATCAGTGAACTGGTGGAAGTCGGTCTCGCAGAAGGTGCCGAAATATGGCAGAGCGCCGAGGCCCTGCCTGAGCAGGGGTGCTTCTATCCGCCGACCCTGTTGACCGGGGTGGAGGCTTCGGCGACGGTGGCGCGAGAGGAGATATTCGGACCGGTGCTGGTCTCTATGACTTTCCGTACGCCCCCTGAAGCGGTGGCGCTGGCTAACAACACCAGTTATGGCCTTGCTGCGAGTATCTGGAGTGAGAACATCAACCTGGCCCTGGATGTGGCGCCCAGGATCAAGGCCGGAGTGGTATGGATCAACTGCACCAACCAGTTCGATGCAGCGGTCGGCTTTGGCGGCTACCGCGACAGCGGCTTTGGCCGTGAGGGTGGTCGTGAGGGCATGTACGAATACCTCAAGCCAGTGGCCCAGTTCTCTGGCAGCATTTCCAGGCCGGCGGCAAAGCCGGCTACGGCAACTGCCGGCAGCCCCCGGGATTTGCCGGCCATTGACCGCACTGCCAAGCTTTATATCGGCGGCAAACAGGCCCGCCCAGACGGCGGTTACAGCCTGGCTGTTTATGGCCCTGCCGGTGACTTACTGGGCCAGGTCGGGGCAGGCAACCGCAAGGATATCCGCAACGCGGTCGAAGCGGCGCGCAAAGCAACGGCCTGGTCTGGTGCCACGACCCACAATCGAGCTCAAGTTATCTATTACATTGCCGAAAACCTGGCTGCCCGGGCAGGCGAGTTCCGCGGCCGCATCCGCGATATGACCGGTGCCAGTGTCCGGACAGCGGCGCGTGAAGTCGAGGCCGCGGTCGCGCGCCTTTTCAGTTACGGAGCTTGGGCCGATAAGTTTGATGGGGCCGTACACTCGCCGCCGTTACGGGGTGTCACCCTGGCTATGAATGAACCACTGGGGGTGATCGGCCTTGCCTGCCCGGATGAGGTTCCGCTGCTGGGTCTGGTGTCTCTGCTCGCCCCGGCCATCGCCATGGGTAATCGCGTGGTGGTCATTCCTTCCCCTGTCTATCCTCTGGCAGCGACCGATTTTTACCAGGTGCTGGAAACTTCGGATGTTCCAGCCGGTGTTGTCAACATCGTTACCGGTGGGCGCGATGACCTGATGAAGACGCTGGCTGAACATGATGAAGTTAACGCCATCTGGTATGAAGGTTCTGCCGAGGGTAGCGAGATGATCGAGCGGGCATCTGCCCGTGATCTTAAGCAGACCTGGGTGAATTACGGCCACGCCCGGAACTGGCACGATACCACCCAGGCCGAAGGCAGGGAGTTCTTGCGACGGGCAACGCAGGTCAAGAACATCTGGATACCCTACGGCGAGTGACCGCTGGCGTCCGGGTTTATTGACAAGACAAACGTGCTAACTCTCAGTGGCCCAGCCCGCGTGAAGGCGCGCCCTCAATGACGAAGTGTTGATATGCTCGAGCGAATGATCGACCTGGCCCGCGATGCTATGAATCGGGCCTACGCACCGTATTCCGGCTTCCAGGTCGGGGCCGTCGTGCGTGGTGCGAACGGCGGGCTTTTTGCCGGCTGCAACGTGGAAAATGCCGCCTATCCCCAGGGTTGCTGTGCCGAGGCTGCGGCTGTTGCCGCCATGGTATTGGCCGGCGAAAACCGCATTGCAGAGGTGTTGGTGATGGGCCGGGGCGAGCAACTGGTTAGCCCCTGTGGCGGTTGTCGCCAGCGCATCCGAGAATTCGCCGACGATTCAGCGCCGGTGCATATTTGTGGGGAAGAGGGGTTGCGCAAGACTCTTACCCTGGGCGAATTGCTGCCCCTGTCCTTTGGACCAGGCCATCTCAAATAATAAATAAGGCGTTTCCGTGAGACCACTGTGAGCACCGATATTGAACAGTCTGCGACGGTCATCGCCGATCGCGCCCCCGGGGTAAAACCAACCGTTGGCCTGATTCTGGGGTCAGGCTTGGGCTCGCTGGCTCAAGTTGTCGAGGACCCGGCAGTTATCTCTTATGCTGATCTACCCGGCTTTCCCAAAGTTGGTGTCGCCGGTCATGCTGGACAGTTGACCCTCGGGGAAATCAGCGGCACGGCCGTCGCGGTCATGCTGGGGCGAGCGCATTATTATGAAACCGGTGCGGCCGATGTCATGAAGACGCCGGTGCGGACTTTGCGCGAGATTGGCTGTGAAACCCTGGTCGTCACCAATGCTGCCGGCAGCACCGATGAGGCCACCGGGCCGGGTAGTGTGATGCTGATTACCGACCACATCGCCTTTGCGGGCCCCTCACCCCTGTTTGGTGAAGTGGGCAACAACCGCTTTGTCGATCTCTCCCAGGCCTATGACCCCGATCATCAGTCAGCGCTGCGCGCTGCGGCCCACCGCCTTGGTATCTCCCTGGCAGAGGGTGTTTACATGTGGTTCTGCGGACCGCACTTCGAAACTCCGGCCGAGATCCGCATGGCGCAGGCTATCGGTGCCAGCGCCGTCGGCATGTCGACGGTGCCGGAGGTGATCCTGGCTCGCCACGCCGGTATGCGGGTGGCGGCGTTGTCCATCATCACCAATTTGGCCGCCGGAATGAGTGCCCTGGAGCTGAGTCATCAGCAGACCATGACTGTGGCAGCCAAGGCGGCCGGTGACGTACAGGCTTTGCTGACAGACTTTCTTGGTAACTACAGCAACTCCTAACAAACCGGCGCATTGCCGCTCGATGCCTACTCAGCAGCGCTAAGGAATTGAGATCCAGAGGAATAAAGTGTTAGCGCAGGAAATCATCCGCAGTAAGCGTGACGGTGCCGCCCTGTCTGAAGACCAGATCGCCTGCATGGTCAAGGGGCTGGCGGACGAGAGTATTTCAGAAGGGCAGATTGCGGCCTTTGCCATGGCGGTGTTTTTTCAGGGCATGACCATGGACGAGTGCACAGTGCTGACCCGCGAGATGACGCGTTCCGGTACTGTGCTGGAGTGGTCGGACCTGGACCTGCCAGGTCCCGTTCTGGACAAGCACTCTACGGGCGGTGTCGGCGACAAGGTCAGTCTGATGCTGGGACCCATCGTTGCCGCTTGTGGTGGTTTTGTGCCCATGATTTCGGGCCGCGGCCTTGGCCATACCGGTGGCACGCTCGACAAACTCGACGCCATACCCGGTTACTGCACTGCGCCTGACAACGCCCGCTTCCGCCAGGTAGTGCAACAGACCGGCTGCGCCATCATCGGTCAAACCAGCGATCTGGCACCTGCCGATAAACGCCTCTATGGTATCCGCGATGTCACCGGCACGGTGGAGTCGATCCCGCTGATCACAGCGTCTATTTTGTCCAAGAAACTGGCGGCAGGCCTGCAGGGGCTGGTGATGGATGTCAAAACCGGCTCGGGCGCGGTCAGCGACACCATGGCAAAGGCGCAGGAATTGGCCGAAAGCATTGTCGCTGTCGCGAACGCTTCCGGCCTGCCGACCAGTGCCCTGATTACCGACATGGATCAGGTCCTGGGCAGCAACGTGGGAAACGCACTCGAGGTGGCCGAAACCGTTGCCTATCTGAAAGGGCAACGGGATCGCCGGCTGCATGAGGTGGTGTTGGCGCTGGCAGTGGAACTACTGGTGTTGGGGAAGATCGATGACAGCCGCGACGCTGCCCGGGCCCGGGCCGAAAAGAGTCTCGCCAGTGGCGCTGCGGCGGAAGTGTTCGGGCGCATGGTGGCAGCCCTGGGTGGACCGGCCGACTTGATGGATAAGCCCGAGGGTTATTTGCCGGCGGCACCGGTGGCCCGGGCATGCTACGCTGAAAATGCCGGATTCGTGACCGCTATGAACACCCGAGAAATCGGCTTGGCGGTCGTCAGCCTGGGCGGCGGCCGTGGCCGGGCCAGTGACGTTATCGACTATTCTGTTGGACTCAGTGACATTTGCGCTGTCGGTGACGCAGTAGATGGTGAGCGGCCGCTGGCAGTTATTCATGCCGCCAGTAACGCGGCCGCCGATGCCGTAGAGCAAACACTACGCGCTGCGATCAGGGTCGGCGACCAGCTGATGGCCGAACAAGGCATGGTGCAAGGGTGTATCGTCCGGGACGGGACATGAACCGAGTCTTGGTCCTGTCGTTTGCTCAGATGACGGTGGCGCCGTGGCTGCAGTGTTGCCGGCGATGGATTTGCTGTGCGAGTCTCGGCAAACCATGGTTGAGCCTGTGACCGACAGCGCGGCAAATAGCATAGCAGCGCTGGAGCGGGTGCTGCTGGCCCTGTGGGTGGGCGGTATTGCTGTCGTTGGCTTGGTGGTTGCGCCGGTACTTTTTGCCGTGGTCGAGGATAGCCGCCAGGCCGGTGATATCGCTGGCGCCGTTTTCCACTGGGTCAGCCTGCTGGCGCTGGGGCTGTTGTCGGCACTGCTGTTGCTGCGCATCCGCCTATCTGGCCGTAACAGACTGCTGACTGATCTGCGGCAGTGGCTGCTTGCTACTGCCCTTATTATTACCGCTGCCGGGGCGTTTTACCTCGCGCCACAGATGGCGACACTCAGGGATGTTGCGGCGGGTGGCTGGGAACCGGGTAGCGCAGTGATGATACGGTTCCAGTGGCTGCACCGCGTAGCGAGCGGCTTGTTTATGGCCAACACGCTGATCGGCGTACTGCTGTTGCTCATGCGGCCAGGCCGCCACGGCGCGTAGGATACACTTGCCGACGTGGTAACGGGGTTTGCACTCAGGACCGGGATAGGAATTTCGAACAAGGAGATCACGATGGACGAGGAAGTCTTCAACATCCAACTGCGCAGTTTCCTAAAGAAAGTCGGTATACAGTCACAAAGAGAGATAGAGCAGGCAGTGCGCGCGGGTATCAGCGCTGGTTCGCTGGATGGTTCGGAAACGCTCACGGCCAGCGTAGTGCTGCGGGTGCCGGGCGCAGACGTGGATGTCACTATAGAAGACGACATCAGGCTTGCCTGAGCGAGTGCTGATCCTGGCCGGCACGGGATGCGGCGCCAATGACTGAGGTCAGGTTGCCGTTGATAGAGATTCGAGACGCTACGGTCTTTCGTGGCAACACCCGGGTTTTCGATCGCTTCAGCCTGACGCTTTGGCAGGGTCAAAACACCGCGATCCTCGGTCCTAATGGGTCCGGTAAGAGCACCTTGCTCAAAGTGTTGGCCCGGGAACTGTATCCCTGCTCGCGCGATACGACGGTTGTCAGAATTCTCGGACAGGAGCGCGGTGACGTGTGGTCACTGCGCAGCCAGCTCGGCATCGTTTCCAGTGATCTGCAGCAGCAGTACTCCGGCTCCGCCCTCGGCGAGGAGGTGGTGCTGTCGGGCTTTTATGCCAGTGTCGGGGTCTGGGGCCATCAGGATTTCGATGACGGGCAGCGCACGCGGGCTCGCCAGGTGNTGGCGGACCTGGGAGTGGCAGAACTTAGTGCNCGNGCCTACGGTTCGCTCTCAACTGGCCAGCAACGGCGCCTGNTGCTTGGCCGGGCGCTGGTCAACGACCCGCCCAATCTGGTNTTGGATGAGCCGACCAGCGGCCTGGATNTGGCTGCTACNTTCCNCTACCTNCAGACCATGCGTGACCTGATGGCTGCCGGGCGCACGTTGGTGCTGGTGACTCACCATATTCACGAAATTCCNCCAGATGTATCCCGGGTGGTCCTGNTGCATCAGGGGCAAGTATGGGCGGATGGAGACANGCGCGAACTGCTAAGTGCCGACAANCTGACAGACGCTTTTCNNAACGNAGGTGCGGCTGGTGGAATCGGCCGGCTGGTACCAGGCAGTGCCGGCNTGAGTCAGCNGNTNTCGCNGCGGTCGCCGGCAGGNTGAGTNCGTTTGGGTACCGCGTCGTAGATGACGGTGCCCTCACCGTTGTACACGAGAAAGTGCCGACCTTTGGCTCGGGCGATCAGGGTCACGCCCAGATCCTGAGCCAGTTCCAGTCCCATGTAGGTTATCCCGGAGCGTGAGATCAGTACCGGTATGCCCATGTGCGCCGCCTTCATCACGATCTCGGAGGTGAGCCGGCCGGTAGTGTAGAAGAGTTTATCGTTGCCGGAGATACTTTCCAGCCACATCTCACCAGCGATGGTGTCAGTGGCGTTGTGCCGGCCGACGTCCTCGACGAAATAGAGTATCTGTGGGCCGTTACACAGGGCGCAGCCATGTACCGCCCCGGCCGCGCGGTATATCTCGTTGTAACTGCTGATGGATTTAAGCAACGCGTAGACAGTGGACTGCTTTACCTCGACCTGCGGCAAGCGGGTATCGTATAGCTTGTCCAGGGTGCAACTGAAGATCGTGCCCTGGCCACAGCCACTAGTGACGGTGCGCCTGGATATTTTCTCCTGCAGGTTGATGATACCTTTGCCATGGCTGGTGAAGACGTCCACCGTTTCACGGTCCCAGNCCACCCGTACCTCGCCGATCTCGCTGATGTTATCGATCAGCCGCTGGTTGCGCAGATAGCCCAGGGTCAGTTTCTCCGGGTAGGTGCCCAGCGTCATCAGCGTGACCACCTCATGGGTGTCNACNTTGATGGTGAGTGGGAACTCGCCGGCAATGTTGAGCTNCCGCGTATCGCCGAACTCGTCACGGGCATNGACCGGTTGCGTGGGCGCAAGGCCTGCATCGGACAGTATTGGCCGCGAAATAGCAGCCTTNTTTTCGGTAACTGGTGTGCTCATAAGCCAAGCGGGCAGCAATTGAGTCNATGCCCGGCTGGCGGTTATAGTGGCGCGTTGTGACTATGTCTGCAACCCCCAATACCCCGCCCGAAACGAGGTTTCCCGTTTCCGTCGTCATCGAGCGCAAGTCTTTTCCAGGCAAGGCCTGGATGACGGACAGTTGGTCGGTGATCGGGGTGGTGCCGGCAGCACGGGAATCACAGCAGGTATCGCGCACCCGCATCCACCGGGCCGACGATTCCGAGCAGTTCCTGTACACGGGCTACTGCGTGAGCCTGTATACCGATGACCTGGAGAGTTATTACGCCAACCTGCGCGGCGATCAGCCGGGGATATTTGTTATCTGTGAGCAGGAAGAGGGTGAGGATGAATTGTGGCCGCTGGTAGTCACCTTAAGTTATGACGAGATGGCGTCCTACGTAGAAGTGGAAACGCCGGTCTTTGCCTTGCCCATTCCTCCGGATGTGTATGCGTGGGTCGAGCACTATGTGCTCGAGCATTACGTGCCAACGGAAAAGAAAAAGCGCCGCCGCGAGAAGTGGCTGGAGCAGAGCTGGAAGCCGCTNCGCCGGCCGGTAGACAGTTAAAGCANTAGCCCGAGGACCGCCATGAACGAATCCAAGCCGGGTTTCTACAGCCGCTGGTCCCAGCGCAAATCCAAAGCCGTAGAGGTAGTTGATGCCGGGCAGGAGCAAGGCAGCAGTAGCGAGGAAGACGCACCGAAGCCAGAGACCGCCTCCGACACACCACCACCGACGGATGCGGATATGCCGCCACTCGAGTCGCTTTCTGAGGAAAGCGATTACAGCGGTTTTCTGTCGTCTGGGGTCAGCGACAAGTTGCGCAAAGTGGCGCTACGCAAACTATTTCACGGCAGCGGTTACAACCTCCGCGATGGGTTGGATGATTATGATGATGATTTCACGGTATTCGAAGCGCTTGGTGACGTGGTGACGGCCGATATGCGCCACCGTCAGGAGATGCTTGAGCGCAAGGCACGCGAGGCCCAGGCTGCGGGAGAAGAAAAGACTGAGATAGCGGTGGAGACACCGGTGGACGAATCGCCCAGTGCGGCGGCAAAAGAGCAGCAGGAGCAGTTGCCAGAAGAGCAGGTGGCAACAGCAGCCACAGAAGAGAATCCCGGGCCGGGTGGAGGAGCCGCCCTGCAGGAAGCCATTGAAGCCACTGGGCCAGGGTCGCCGGTTGAAAAAGAGCAAGAGGCGCAGCAAGAGAAAGCGTCTGAAAACAGTACCAAGGGGCGAGCAAACACGTGATGGTGCAGTCGGCACAACAGGTCAGCAGTTTTCTGGGTTTCAGCCTGCCGGCAGATACCCCAGCGCAGCAGGTCCGGCTGGCGGCGGTGGCAGCAGGGCTTACCGGGCAGGCCACGCCCACTTCGCTGGTGTCCTATAACTCCAGTGGGCGGGTGCTGATCGTGGGGCCGCTGGCCTCGGCACTGGCAGCGGCGGAAATGCTTGCTGGCCAGGTGTCTTGCTTCATCCTGGCAACGCAGGGCGGGGCCGGTGCCCCTCGCCCGAAGGGCGGGTTGGAAAAGCGCGAAGTCTTGGGCCAGCAGGTGCCGGTGATCCACAGCGAGGCCCGGAGCATCGAGGGATATCTCGGCAATTTTGTAGTCACCGTGCGCCAGGGTGAGCGCGAGGTAGACCTGGCCCAGGCCATGGGCCTTGCTGGTGAACGGCTGGACATAGTACTGGACCTCGGCCGCCAGGTACTGCTCCAGTGCGAGGTGCAGCCGCCCGGTTACTTTGCCCCTCGCGGCGACAGCGCGGCTCTGGCCCAGGCACTTGAGGCTATCCCGGAGTTGACCGGTCAGTTCGAAAAGCCCCGTTACGTTATCTACAACCCCGCTATCTGTGCTCACGGCGAACGCGGCATCAGCGGCTGCAGGCATTGCCTGGACGCTTGCCCGGCCGACGCGCTGGCAACGACTGGTGAGCGGATTACAGTTGCGGCGCACCTGTGCCAGGGCATGGGGGTCTGCGCCTCGGTTTGTCCGACCGGGGCGCTGGCCTACGCCTACCCAGGCCGGGCCGACACGTTAGATGCACTGCGTCGGGCCATTGCGGCGGCCCGGGAGACTGCCGCGCTCACACCAGCGCTGCTGCTGTTCGATGGCGAGCATGGCGCTCCCCTGTTGGCAGGACACTTGGCCCAATTGCCCGATGACGCCATTCCCTGGAAGACTGAGGCAGCCGGTACTACCGGCCTGGAGGTGTGGTTGGCGGCGCTTGCCTACGGGGCACGCTCGGTCACACTGTTGCTGACCGAGCAAACGCCCGTCAGCGTGAGCGATGCTATGCAATCGCAAGTATTGCTCGCGCGCGCGATCCTGGAGGGCTTGGGGCTTGACGGCACGGCGATTACGCTGGCAGGCATAGAGAGTCTGTGGCTGACGCCAGGCATTGGTAAGAACAACGCTGAGGCCTTACGGCCCGCAACTTTTGGCGGGGTTGAGGACAAGCGCGCGGTGTTGCGCTTTGCCATTGACCATATTGCGGCCGAGCGCAAAGTGGCAGTGGCGCCGATCGAATTGCCGCGTGGTGCACCTTTTGGCGAGGTCCGGGTAGATGGGCAGCGGTGCACACTGTGTATGGGTTGCGTGTCGGTGTGCCCAACCGGCGCTATGCTCGATAACAAAGATCGCCCACAACTGTCTTTTATCGAATGGCACTGTGTTCAATGTGGTTTGTGCGAACAAGCGTGTCCCGAGCAAGCTATCACGCGTGAGCCCCGGTTGCTGCTCGATGATGATGCCCGTATGCGCCAAAGGGTGTTGCATGAAGAAGTGCCGTTTGAGTGCGTCGAGTGCGGTAAAGCCTTTACTACTGTCAGCATGGTCGAAAAGATGGAACAGAAGCTAGCCACTCACCGTATGTTCCAGGGTGAGGGGCTCAGGCGCTTACGGTTGTGCGAGGACTGCCGGGTCAAGGTTATGTTCGATGAGTAGTCCTGTTGCCAGTGTGGCGGGCTGCCCGGCCTGGCGGTGACTCACTGGCAGCAGAAATGTCCTGAAAAATCAGTAGATTGATCTACTGGCCTGTTTTGGCGATTACCTAATCGAGGTTAGGGTTGCAGAAGGAGGCGAGAGGGCGCATTATCGGCTGACAAGTCAAGGCTGCTGACCCACAATAAGAATCGCCACAGTCGCCGCCCACATCATGGTGGGCGCACGGGTTGTGGCTAAAATGATGGAGGATGGCGTGACGGCGAATCAGGCTGTACTCAAGCCGATGCCGGCTGTTCCGGAAGAGGAACAGGCCCGTGCGGGTGTCTACGCCCTGGTCGGTGGGTTGCTGGCAGCACCGCCCAGTCCTGCGATCTTTTCTTTCCTTGAGCAGGTCGACGACAGCGAATCTACGCTCCCTTGGCAAGCGCTCAAGCGTGTCGCATTGGCAACCGACGCTGAGCAGTTTGCGCAGGACTATCACACACTTTTCATCGGCCTGGGCCGTGGCGAACTGTTGCCGTACGGCTCGGTCTACCTGACTGGCTTTCTGCAGGAGCAGCCTTTGGCCGATCTGCGCGAGGATCTGGCCCGGCTTGGCTTGGAGCGCAGTGTTGAGATGCACGAGCCAGAAGATCATGCCGGCGCGTTGTGTGAGGCGATGAGCCTCATGGTAGCGGCACCGGCGGAATATCCACTGGCAACCCAACAGGCGTTTTTTGAACGCCACCTGGGTTCGTGGATGGCGGAATTCTTTGACGACCTGGTGACAGCACGTGACAGCGGCTTTTACCGGGTAGTTGGTGAATTTGGCAAGGCTTTTATCGAGATGGAAAAGCAGTATTTCTCCATGGAGGCCTAGCCGAGACGTTGTTGGAACCTAATAACTCTTCCACAGCGAGGTAAGTGAAAAATGAAAAAGCAACCAGCAAAGGAGCAGGGCGTTGGTAGTCGACGCGCATTCCTCAAGGGTGCAGCGACCGCGGGTGGTGCAGCAGCTCTAGCTGCCAGCACGGGCTCGGTCGCGGCGACGGTACAGCCGCAGGCAGCGGCTTCTGACGGGACCGGTTATCGCGAAACCGACCATGTCAGGGGCTACTACAAGTCAGCGCGGTTCTAGCGGCTATATCCCTAATCACCCTTTTCGGGCCTTAGACCCGGAAACAAGGAGGAATCAACATGAAACTGATTAGAACTGCGACTGAACCGGCACCCTCACAACCGCAGGGTGGCACCGGCAGCGCAATCGACCGCAGGACGTTCTTAAAGCGTTCGGGTATCACCCTGGGTGGTGCGGCGGCGGCTACGGCCCTGTCACCGACCATGATGCGCAAGGCCCAGGCCGCAATCCCCTCAGGGGGTGGCGGCACCCAGACCGTACGCACGGTTTGCACCCACTGCTCAGTGGGTTGCGGCATCAACGCCGAGGTAGACAACGGCGTGTGGGTGGGTCAGGAACCGGCTTTCGACCACCCGTTTAACCTCGGCGCGCACTGCGCCAAGGGTGCCGCTACGCGTGAACATGGCCATGGCGAGCGTCGGCTCAAGTACCCGACCAAGCTGGTGAATGGCAAATGGCAGCGCGTGAGTTGGGACGACGCTATTAACGAGATTGGCGACCAGATGCTGCAGATTCGCCAGCAGTCTGGCCCAGACTCGGTGTACTGGCTGGGATCGGCCAAATTCAACAACGAGCAGTCCTATCTGTTCCGCAAGTTCTACGCGCTGTGGGGCACTAACAATGGTGACCACCAGGCGCGTATCTGTCACTCGACCACGGTCGCGGGCGTAGCCAATACCTGGGGTTACGGCGCCATGACCAACTCCTACAACGATATCCATAACAGCAAAGCCATACTGGTTATCGGTGGCAATCCGGCCGAAGCCCATCCGGTTTCACTGGTGCATCTTATGCGGGCGATGGAGCGCAATAATGCGCCCCTGATCGTGATCGACCCTCGCTTTACCCGCACTGCCGCTCACGCAGACCTGCACCTGAAGATCCGGCCGGGCACGGATGTCGCCATCATCTGGGGCATCTTGTGGCACATCTTCGAGAACGGCTGGGAGGACAAGGAGTTTATCCACCAGCGGGTCTGGGGCATGGGCGATATCAAGAAAGAGGTTGCCAACTGGACGCCAGATGTCACCTACGACGTTACCGGGGTGCGCCCGGAACTGGTTTACCAGGCCGCCAAGTTGATGGCGGACAACCGCCCGGGCACTTTCATCTGGTGCATGGGTGGCACTCAGCACACCATCGGTAATAACAACACTCGCGCTTACTGCAACTTCCAGTTGGCGCTGGGCAACATGGGTAAATCTGGCGGCGGCTGCAACATCTTCCGTGGCCACGACAACGTCCAGGGCGCTACTGATTTTTGCATTCTCAGTCATTCCTTACCCGGTTACTACGGCCTGTCTGCGGGTTCCTGGAAGCACTGGTCGCGGGTCTGGGATCTGGATCACGAGTGGGTTAAGGGGCGTTTTGATCCTACCGAAGTAGAGGGCGACAAGGGCAAGCCGGTGCACCCGATGAATTACAAGGGCATCCCGGTATCGCGCTGGATCGACGGCGTGCTTGAGGACAAAGCCAATATCGGCCAGCGTGATAACGTCCGGGCAATGGTGTTCTGGGGTCACGCACCCAACAGCCAGACCCGTGGCCTGGAAATGAAAAAGGCCATGGAAAAGCTGGACCTGATGGTAGTTATTGATCCGTATCCGACGGTCAGCGCGGTAATGCATGATCGTACCGACGGGGTCTACCTGTTGCCGGCGGCAACCCAGTACGAGACTTACGGTTCAATTACGGCTTCCAATCGTTCGCTGCAATGGCGGGATAAGGTAATCGAGCCGATGTTCGAGTCGTTGCCCGATCACACCATCATGCACAAGCTGGCCACTAAACTCGAGTTCGGCGCGGAGTTCACCAAGAACATCAAGGTCGAAAACGATGAGCCGTTGATCGAGGACATCACCCGCGAATTCAACCGCGGTATGTGGACCATCGGCTATACCGGCCAGAGCCCCGAGCGGATGAAAAAGCAGCAGGCTAACTGGGGTACCTTCGACGTCACGACGCTCAAGGCCGAGGGTGGCCCGTGCGACGGTGAGTACTACGGCCTGCCGTGGCCGTGCTGGGGTACACCGGAAATGGGCCATCCCGGTACGCCGAATCTGTATGACCCGAGCAAGCCGGTCGCAGATGGCGGCCTGTGTTTCCGGGCCCGCTTTGGTGTGGAACGCAACGGCGAGAGTCTGCTGGCCAACGGCTCCTACCCAGTGGGTTCAGAAATCAAGGACGGCTACCCGCAGTTCGATCACAAGTTGCTCAAACAACTCGGCTGGTGGGATGACCTCACTGCTGATGAGAAGGCAGCGGCTGACGGCAAGAACTGGAAGACGGACCTCTCAGGCGGTATCCAGCGGGTGGCAATAAAGCATGGCTGCGCGCCCTTTGGTAATGCTAAGGCCCGTTCGGTGGTGTGGACTTTCCCGGACCCGGTGCCAGTGCATCGTGAGCCTCTGTATACCAATCGCCGTGACCTGCTCGAGAAATACTCGACCTACGAAGACAAGAAGCGGCACTATCGTCTGCCAACCCGCTATGCGTCAATTCAACAGACCGATCACTCCAAGGAATATCCACTGATCCTGACCAGCGGGCGGTTGGTGGAGTACGAGGGTGGCGGTGACGAGACTCGCTCCAACCCGTGGCTGGCAGAATTGCAGCAGGATATGTTCGCTGAGATTCATCCGACGGATGCCAATAACCACGGCATACGTGATGGGCAGATGATCTGGGTCGAAGGTGCCGAAGGGGCTAAGCTCAAGGTCAAGGCACTTGTCACGCGGAGGGTCTCACCTGGCGTTGTCTTCCTGCCATTCCACTTTGGTGGACATCTGGAAGGTGAAGATCTGCGTAGCAAGTACCCGGATGGTGCTGATCCGTTCGTGCTGGGTGAAGCGGCCAATACGGCGCTGACCTACGGCTACGATTCCGTCACTCAGATGCAGGAAACCAAGTGTTCCCTGTGCCGCATCAGCGTTGCCTGAAGGAGGAAATAACTCATGGCTAGAATGAAGTTTCTGTGCGATGCGGAACGCTGCATCGAATGCAACGGCTGCGTCACGGCATGCAAAAGCGAGCATGATATTCCATGGGGCGTGAATCGCCGGCGCGTGGTTACCATCAACGATGGTGACCATGGCGAGCGGTCCATTTCCGTGGCTTGCATGCACTGCTCCGACGCTCCCTGTGCTACCGTTTGTCCGGTTGATTGCTTCTACACCACCAACGATGGTGTGGTATTGCATGACAAGGATATCTGCATTGGTTGCGGTTACTGCTTTTACGCTTGCCCGTTTGGTGCACCGCAGTTTCCCGACTCGGGCGCCTTTGGTTCACGCGGAAAAATGGATAAGTGCACTTTCTGTGCGGGCGGCCCGGAGGAGAACAACTCGGCCGAGGAGTCCCGTAAGTACGGCCGTAACCGCCTAGCGGAAGGGAAGTTGCCGCTGTGTGCTGAAATGTGCTCGACCAAGGCCTTGCTGGCTGGTGATGGCGCCAAGGTTTCGGACATTTTCCGCGAGCGCATCATGTACCGTGGTGCCGGGGCGATGCAATGGGGTTGGGGTGTTGCCTACGATAAGCAGGGGATCAAGGGCTAGAGTTTCTGGTCCGATGCTCACAGGTGTGGGGAGGATGGTCAACCACCTTCCCCACTGCGGCTCAACGGCCGGCCGGGTGGATGCGCTAGAGGCATCGGCCNGGCCGGCCGTCNTTTTGCNNNATGNCGGCCCGGTGACTCTGTNGCATNGCCGATGACGGTGCGTTCAGTGTGGGNCGATTNNCTTTTCGAGTTAACGCGCAGGCCAAGGAAATGANAATGAGAAAGAATCGGTTTCCCATNCTGGTGGCGGGCGTGCTGTGCCTGGCGTCNNTGGTNTTGTCCTTTGGTGGTGAGGCGTTGGCGGANNCGCCACCACCGNCGCACCCGATCAGCAACCCTNATCCCGGCGCCGANCTGTGGCGGGCGGTACGCGGNAGNATCGATGCCCCGACAGTCAGCCAGGTCAAGGGGCGCGATGCCAGCGTGCTGGTTCACCGTGACGGTGAACGNTGGATGTCGTTTCGGGTCGATGAGTTGATCCCTAACGGGGGCAATTTCCTGATCGTAATACTGTTGCTGATCGGCGCGATCTACGCCATACGCGGACCGGTCAAACTGGCAGGCGGTGAATCGGGTGTTCTGTTAGAGCGCAACTCAGTCGGTGCACGCGTCATTCACTGGCTCCTGGCGGGCATCTTCATCCTGCTTGCCATCAGCGGCCTGGTTCTGCTCTTTGGCCGACCGCTGCTGATACCATTGTTTGGCAAAACAGGCTTTGCTGTTATTGCCTCCGTCTGTAAAGAGGCGCATAACCTGGTCGGGCCGATCTTTCCCTTGATCCTGCTGGCGTCTTTTTTTCGTTTGGTCAGCCGTAACCTCTATGAGCAGGGCGACCTCAAGTGGTTTGCCAGAGGTGGGGGCATGGTCGGCAAGGCGCACGTCAGTGCTGGCAAGTTCAACGGCGGTGAAAAGCTCTTGTTCTGGCTGACCATGTTCCTCGGCGTTGCGATCTCGGTGACCGGTTACGTGCTTGATTTTCCCGTTCTTGCCGCCTGGGTGCAGAATGTGTCCAGCGATTTCAACCAGTATCGCCAGGTCATGGAGTTTGCCCACGTGGTCCATGGCGTTGTCGCAGTGGTCTTCATTGGTCTGATTTTTGGCCACATTTTCATGGCTACGGCGTTGGTGCGCGGCTCCTTAAGCAGCATGACCAGCGGCAAGGTCGATGCCAACTGGGCCAAAGAGCACCACGACCGCTGGTATCAGGAGATGCAGGCTGACCCTGATCAGCCCGCCAACTGAATAGACCCTCATACTGTACAGGGTCGGTTGTGGTACTCGGGCGAGCGCTACTGTATGCCGTGGTCGNAGTTGCTCTGCTGTCAGTCCTGGCAGCAGGCGCCGGGCCGATATCCGTGGACGGTGCCTGGCTGGACGCGCTCGAATCTCGTGACCGGGGAGCGCTGGCGGCCTTGCTGGAGGACGGCTATCAGCGGGTCGATGCACCGACCGCGAAAGGTAAGACAGCGCTCATGCTGGCGGCCCAGGCTGCAGACCGGGCTCTCAGCTTGGCACTGCTGGCGGCGGGGGCNAAGGCCAACACCCGCAACCACAACGGCGGCACTCCGCTGATGCACGCTGCNGTGGGTGGTGATGCCGCTATCGTACAAGTCCTGCTCGCGGCCGGGTCTGAGGTTAATGCTGTGGCGGGCACTGGTTGGACTGCGCTGACTCTGGCGGCGGTCAAGGATCACGCCGGGATATTGACGATCCTGCTCACAGCAGGCGCCCAGCCCAATCNACCAGATATCTATGGCTGGACGCCGCTGATGCGTGCAGTGGAGCAAAAACGTCTGGCGGCGGTCCGCACACTAGCCGCGGCGACCGGNATCGATCTCGATGCACACAACGACGATGGAGTCACAGCCCTGCACCGGGCTGCAGCCTTGGGCTTCGTGGAGATCGTCCGGGCTCTGGTTAAAGCTGGAGCAGACCGGTCCGTGCTGGACCAACGCGGCAGGACTCCGCTTGATTATGCCCGCGAGGCTGGCCATCGGGAGTTGCTGCCGGTACTGTCGGGCTAGCNTGGCTCAGCAGAGNACCTGCTTGTTGCANTAACTGCTAAGCGGTGTCACGCGGCTGCCGCCTTCGACCGGCTGGCGGATTGCCTCGGTCCTGAATTCCAACTGCAACCGGTGCCANAACTGCTCGAAGTAGCGACCGAACATAGGTTGTCCGGCTACGCCCACGGCAAATAGAGCATCGCTTGCTGGCTCGTACTCCAGCAGGATGGCAGCCAGCGGTTGTGGCGCCGGGCCGCCGAGGACTCGTGCTCCTTGTGCTGGATCGTACACGCTGCCTTCCGAGCAGCAGTAGATCACGCCGGCACGGCGCTGAAAGCGTTGGTCGCTACCCGCAAACTGGACCTCCTCTGGCCGGTAATTGATGAAACTGACCTGGCTCGAGGGATGGCTCATCTTGTGGGCGCAGATNGCGGAGAACGAGACGATNGAGCGGTCAGGGCCGGTCCCACCGGGCCAGTGATAGGGCCTGCCGTTTTCTGTTCTCAAGGTGGCGCTACCAATGACTGGACGGTCCAGGCGAATTAGAAAGCAGGGCGTTGCAACGAAGGGATAGAAGAACAGGTAGTTTTCGTTGGTTGCGAGCGAAGATGCGGCCAAGGTGTTGCCGTGTTCATCGAGAAGNTGTACCCGCTGGTAAAGNATGCCCTCNCTGATGAGGCCAGCGAGGCCTTCGGGGCTCGCGACAACTGCAGCAGCGCTAGAGGCGCACAGCTTAACGAAGTGTCGTCGGTCTTGGCGGGGTGTCTTGGGCATATCTCCACTTTTGTTGCAGTTTGTAGGGGCAGTACCAGGTGTTGNCCTGGCATGTGCTCCTGGCCGGNCGGTGACAGGCCGGATTGCGTAGCAGCATGATAAGATAGTTCAGCNTTGCTGCACAGTATCCCTGCTCATCTCGCCACCTGCCAGGCTGGCATCGACTGTTGTGAATAGTGGGGCCGATAGGTGAAATAAANGCGTCTGAAACCTTATCAAGGTCAACGGAGATAATTTCAGCACCGAACAGAGGGTTAATGCAAATGGGAAACGAAAGAAAAAAGCACAGGAAAGAAAAGAAAAAACCTAAACAACCGAAGAAGTAGCACCTCTAATGAGAACGACAGCTTGGATCAAGTCGTCTTTGTTATTCTCGGATAAGTTCAAGAAGGCATGGTTCTATGCCGGGGTAGTTATCTTTCTAGGTTGTTTGGTTTGGACTATCTACCTTTCCTTTTAGATAAAAGATCCGCACCCTTTGTTATTTTAGGGCTCTAGAGGGTTGTGCGAATTTCGGTCAGATTTTGCAGCATAACGAAATCGCATTCAGCGACGAGCTACCACACTTGTATGTGAATACCATTACCTCGATTTGTTACTAAATTCCGGCCTCTGGGATTTTCCATGGTTGTAGCCATCGGTATCAACNTACCCGATGTGCTCACCTTGTATGTACAATGAGTTGTAGAAAGTTAACCTANGGAGANCAAAAAATGGCAAAGGGGTACTGGGTAGCGCGGGTGGATGTCTCTGACCCGGATGGNTATCANCAATACGTTAANGCAAATGCCAAGTCTTTTGCAAAATTCAACGCCCGTTTTCTNGTGCGTGGTGGCGCCTATCAGGTGCCNGAAGGNTGCGCACGCTCGCGCAACGTTGTGATCGAATTCGACAGCCATCNGGCAGCACTCGATTGCTATTACTCGCCTGAATACCAGGCAGCGAAAGCCCTGCGGGCAGATGCCGCGGAATCAGANCTGTTGATTATCGAAGGNTATGATGGCAGCCAACCGGGTGATTGAGAAGAGCAAGACGAGGCCAGAACAGAAAACTGATGATGGGTCCGACGTCGCATATTTAGGACAAAAAGCCAATAAAATCAACGAGTGTTGGGTAGCAGAAATTAGAGTACAGATTAGAGTAATAATTAAGTGTTCATTTTCAAGGAGTATTTCGCTTAGATGTTATGTTTCTAAATAGAAATACAACAGCGGTTAGGAATCCTCATTGAAGAAATCTCCAAAAGACGTTTATCGGTAAGGATTGTTAAACAAATGTCGGATCAACTAGAAATCTCAAGTACACAGAAGCTGCCTTTTCAATTTACCGGTAATGGTTTCGAATACTTTCGTATCTGGATAGTCAACGTACTACTCACAATAATTACCCTTGGTATCTACTCGGCTTGGGCCAAGGTCAGAACAAAACGTTATTTTTACCGGAATACAAAAGTCGATGGATCGCCATTCGAATATCACGCCAAACCAATCCAAATTCTTAAGGGAAGACTTCTCATCTTTGGAGGTTATGTCATCTTTGCTATGACAACCCAGTTCCAACCGGTGATTGGTTTGATTATTGCCATCATTATTGGTTTAGCTACTCCATGGCTGGTCGTGCGATCACATGTATTTACTGCTCGAAACTCTTCCTGGCGAAATATTCGCTTTGATTTTAATGAACGCTCACTGAAGGATGCCATCAGTACTTTTTTGATAATTCCGATCCTGATCCCATTCACGTTGGGAATAATCATCCCTTATCTTTCCTATCGGGGATGGAGATTTTCTGTCACAAACAGCAGGGTGGGAAGACAGTCATTTTCGTTTCAATCGGTTCGAGTAGGGGCTTATTACCGGGCATTTTTCGCCATGGTGTTCCTCTTGGTGGTGGTTGTTCTTGCATTTTTTGGATTAATAGCTGGCTCGAATCTGGTGTTCAGGGTGCAGGATCTTGACCCTCGTGGTGGCACTTCTCTATTCAGTTTAGTCCCGCTTTTACTGATCTTTTTCCTCTATCTAATTGCTGTGCCGGGCTATCGGGTAATGACAAGAAACATTTCATTGAATGGTACGGCTCTTGGCGATCATACCTTTGAAAGTACGTTGAAGGTGTGGTCAGTGATCTGGATCTACATCAGCAATGCGGTGGCTATTGTTTTTTCAATTGGCTTGCTTACACCGTGGGCGAGAGTGAGGGTATCGAGATACCTGGCAAACCATCTGGTCTTGAATGCGGCAGATGATCTTGAGTCATTTGTACAGGCCGAAAAGAGAAAAGCAAGCGCGTTTGGGGAGGAAGCAACTGATTTCATGGATATCGATGTTGGTGGCATCTAATGGAATGTGTTGCAGATTGTTATGATGGAAGAAAGTCTGAGAAACAACGGGTCCGGCTAAATTTTAGCCAGAGAGACGTTGTCACGGTAGTTACCGACCAAGGTGAGAGAAATTATCCTATCCGAGAGGTTGTGGTTTCCCCTCGACTTGGTGGGACCGCTCGTCGGCTTGAAATGCCTGACGGTCTGGTCTGTGAGGTATTGGACAACGATGCGATCGACGTGTTTTTTAGATTATCAGGCACCGAAGTGCCGGGACGGTTGATCGATAAACTTGAGTCGAAACTCCGCTATGTGATCATCGCTGTT
>PBTT01000001.1 GCA_002729195.1 Acidiferrobacteraceae bacterium | reverse complement strand
GCGTGAGGGAGACTGACACCATATGACCGAAGAACAGCAGACGGATCTTGGTATTAAAATCGAAGAACTTAAATCAGAGCACCGGGCGCTGGATAAAGAACTGCAAGACATCGTTGCCGGCACGGGTACGGCTGATCAACTCATGATTAAGCGCTTAAAGAAACGCAAACTTGTGCTTAAAGACGCGTTCACCAGCCTCGAAAGTAAACTAATACCTAACCTGCTCGCTTGAGTCGTCCACCGGTTGAGTGATAACAGAAACGCCCCCGNCTAGACGGGGGCGTTTTCATTTTCGCGCCGCCGGCAATTTCAGTAACGGTAGTGATCGGGTTTGTAGGGNCCCTCGATCGGGAATGCCGATATAAGCGGCCTGTTCTTCACTCAGGCTGGACAGGTCTGCNCCAATTTTNNCAAGGTGTAGNCGCGCCACCATCTCGTCTAGTTTTTTNGGNAGCACGTANACCTTNTTTTGNTATTGNTCGGGATGATTAAACAGCTCCATTTGTGCCAGNACCTGATTGCTGAAGGAGTTNGACATGACAAAACTCGGGTGGCCAGTAGCACAACCGAGGTTTACCAGNCGTCCTTCAGCNAGCANAATGATGCGTTTGCCGTCGGGAAAAATGATGTGGTCNACNTGNGGTTTGATGTTCTCCCACTGGTACTGGCGCAGGGAGGCGCAGTCGATCTCGTTGTCNAAGTGGCCAATGTTGCAGACGATNGCCTGGTCCTTCATCTGTGCCATGTGATCGTGCGTGATTACCTGATAGTTGCCGGTAGCGGTAACGAAAATGTCGGCCTGACCGGCCACCTTATCCATGGTCACCACGCGGTAGCCTTCCATGGCCGCCTGCAGGGCGCAGATTGGGTCAATCTCGGTGATCCAAACTGTGGCGCCGAGGCCGCGCAGCGACTGTGCGCAACCCTTGCCGACGTCACCGTAACCGAGGACCACCGCGACCTTGCCCGCGACCATCACGTCGGTCGCCCGTTTGATGCCGTCTACCAGTGATTCCCGGCACCCATAGAGGTTGTCAAACTTCGACTTGGTGACCGAGTCATTGACGTTGATGGCCGGGAACGGCAACTCACNCGCAGCTTCCATTTGGTACAGACGCTTGACGCCAGTGGTAGTCTCCTCGGTCACACCCTGGATATTCTGCTGGATTCTGGAGTACCAGCCATGATGATGTTTGAGTCGGCTGCGGATTGCTGCAAACAGGGCTTGTTCTTCCTCGCTGCCTGGGTTATCGAGCAAGCTGGCGTTCTGTTCTGCCCTGGCACCAAGGTTCACCAACAGGGTAGCATCACCGCCATCGTCGAGAATCATGTTCGGGGTACCACCACCACCCCACTCCATGATGCGGTGGCTGTATTCCCAGTACTCGGCCAGGGTTTCGCCCTTGTAGGCAAATACCGGGACGGCGCTCGCGGCGATGGCCGCAGCCGCGTGATCTTGAGTCGAAAAAATGTTGCACGATGCCCAGCGTACCTCGGCGCCGAGCGCCCGTAACGTTTCGATCAGCACCGCCGTCTGGATGGTCATGTGCAGGCTGCCAGCGATGCGGGCGCCCTGCAAAGGTTGTGCCCCGGCGTATTTTTCACGCAGCGCCATCAGCCCCGGCATCTCGGTCTCGGCGATAGTTATTTCCTTACGCCCCCATTCAGCGAGGCTAAGGTCAGCAACGTGGTAGTCGGACATTTGTGGTTCCACTGCAGCGTTCATGGTCTGAATCTCCATGTTCACTGAGCGCCGTTTTAAGGATGGAGACACCGGGTATCCCGAGCCTGGCGGGCCGATTGCCCGTTGCAGCGCTCCTCGGCAGTGTCTGCTGGCCGCTGTGGCCTTGAACTAAAGAGTTTGCACCCCTTCCGGGTGCGGGCAACGGAATTTTANGCCACCGCCAGTCCAGCGGCAGCGCGCAGCTCGTCTGCCTTGTCTGTCCGTTCCCAGGAAAACGAGTGTTCAGTGCGTCCGAAATGGCCGTAGGCGGCGGTATCACGATAGATTGGCCGCAACAGGTCGAGTTCCTCGATGATGCCCTTCGGGCGCAGGTCGAAATGTGCCTGCACCAGTTCTTCGATCTTCTCCTCTGCGATGACCGCTGTACCGTGGGTGTTGACCGTAAGCGAGACGGGTTGGGCGACACCGATGGCGTAGGCTACCTGCACCTCGCACTGATCGGCCAGGCCCGCCGCGACAATGTTTTTGGCTACGTAGCGCATGGCATAAGCAGCGGAGCGATCGACCTTGGATGGATCCTTGCCGGAGAAGGCGCCGCCGCCGTGGTGGGCGGAGCCGCCGTAGGTGTCAACGATAATCTTGCGCCCGGTAAGTCCACAGTCGCCGTGCGGCCCACCGATAACGAACCGACCGGTAGGGTTGACCAGAAAGCGGGTTTCGCTGGTGACCATGTCCTCGGGTAGCACTGGCTTGATGATCTCGTCGATGACCGCTTCGCTCAGAGTCACGTGATCGATCTCGGCACCGTGCTGGGTCGATAGTACAACTGTGTCCACCGACTGCGGCTTGCCGTCTTCGTAACGCACCGTGACTTGGCTCTTGGCGTCTGGGCGCAGCCACGGCAGTCGCCCAGTCTTTCTGACTTCGGCCTGGCGCTTGACCAGGCGGTGGGCGTAGGTAATCGGGAAGGGCATGAGCACATCGGTCTCACTACAGGCAAAGCCGAACATCAGGCCCTGGTCACCGGCACCTTGGTCGCGGTCCAACCCCTGACCCTCATTCACACCCTGGGCAATATCGCCCGACTGCTTGTCCAGCGTGACCATAACTGCACAACTGGCATGATCGAAACCCAACTCTGAAGAGGTATAGCCAATGTCACACACAGTGTCGCGCACGGTCTGGGCGAGATCGACCTCAGCGGTGCTGGTTACCTCACCGGAGATCACGGCCAGGCCCGTATTCACAAGCGTTTCACAAGCTACGCGCGAGTTTTTGTCTTGTGCGAGCATAGCATCGAGGACGGCATCCGATATCTGATCGGCCATCTTGTCGGGATGGCCCTCGGATACCGACTCCGAAGTAAAGAGGAAGCTGCGTGACATGTGGGTTCTCCAATTACGCCTGTTGTGGCTGTCGCTCAAAACCGGGCGATTCTACCAAACTACAGCCCGTTAACCGCGGGGACTGTCCGCACCAGCAACGAGAAAACACTTTGGCGACTCATCATTGGACGGGTACTCGGGTCAGTGTGATCTGCCAACCGCTCTCGTCCAGTGTATGGGTCGTTGCAAATCCGTCGTCTATGGGTGTTGTTGGCCAGTGGGCAGTCAGGGTCTCGGCCATGATCCACTCGCGGTGGGCAGCAATAGCCTCGGTGGCCACGCCGGTCCCGACCACGTGCAGGTGGATGCGGTCAGATACCTCTAGGCCAGCCTGCTTGCGCGCGTCCTGCACGGTTCGCACGATCTCGCGAGCAACGCCTTCACGCTCGAGTTCCGGGGTAAGGGCCGTGTCCAGCGCTACCAGATAACCCTCCGACTCGGCACAGGAGTACCCCTCGGCAGACTCGGTCTCGATCAGCAGATCCTCGGGTTCGAAGGTGATCTGCTGGCCGCACACGATCAGGGTAATCGACTCACCGCGCGCGTGGGCCGAAGCAATGGCGCCGCCGTTGGCCTCAGCGAGTACCTCACGGATCGCCGGTATCAGCTTGCCATGATGTTTGCCCACCCGCGGCAAGTTCGGTTTGATCCGGTAACTGACCAACTGGGCGTCAGTTGCGATAAGAGACAGGCGTTTAACGTTCAACTCTTCGAGCACCTGGTCCTCATGCTCAGTCACTGCCCGGGCAGTGGGCTGGTTGGGCACCCGTACCAGCAGCTCTGCCAGTGGCTGGCGCACCCGTATACGGCTGGCTTCACGGGCAGAGCGGCCCAGGGCCACGATCTTTTGCACCACGGCGACAGCTTCAATNAGTGCATCATTCTGCCAGGCATCGTCGGCTTGTGGCCAGTGGGTCAGGTGTACACTGACCGGCTCCGAGTCGTGGCGACTGCGAATCAGGTTCTGGTACATCTCCTCGGCTAGGAACGGCATGAATGGGGCGAGCAGCCGGTGCACAGTATCGAGACACTGGAACAGAGTCAGGTAGGCCGACTGCTTGTCTTCCCCGGCCTCACTTTTCCAGAAACGCCGCCGGTTGCGGCGAATGTACCAGTTGCTAAGCTGGTCCACGAAGTCCTCTATGGTCTGGCCGGCAGCGCGCGCATCGTACGTTTCCAGCGAGTGGGTAACGCTGCTAACCGTACGATGTAGCAGAGCCAGTGCCCAGATATCTATCTCCGGCCGTCGCGATAGCGGCACGTCGTTCTGCAGGTCGACTTCATCGAGGCGGGCATACATGACAAAGAAGGCGTAGGTATTCCANAGGGTGTTGACGAAAGAACTCGCCACTTCACGAATAATATCCACCGAGATGCGCTTCTGGCTTTCCGGTGCCAGCCGGGCGAGGAAGTACCAGCGCAGAGGATCAGCGCCGATGTGGTCGAAGACATCGTAGGGGTCGACGATGTTGCCTAGTGACTTCGACATTTTCTTGCCGTCCTTGTCAACGATGTGGCTTAGGCACACACAGTTGCGGTAGGCCACGCTGTCCGACACCAGGGTAGCGATTGCGTGCAGACTGTAGAACCAGCCGCGGGTCTGGTCTATGGCTTCACAAATGTAGTCGGCCGGGAAGTGCTGGTCGAAAGTCTGTTGGTTCTCGAACGGGTAATGCCATTGGGCGTAGGACATGGCACCGGAATCAAACCAGCAATCGATAACTTCCGGCACACGTCGATATTGCCGGCCGTTATCCGGGTGATTGAAAATGATCTCATCCACTGCCGGGCGGTGCAGGTCGAGTGCCTTAAGCGAATGCCCGCACAATGCCTCGAGTTCCGCCAGCGAACCGATGCAGATGAAATCTCCCTCGCCGTCAGTCCATAGGGGTAACGGCGTTCCCCAGAAACGCTCGCGTGACAAAGCCCAGTCGACGTTGTGCTCCAGCCAGTTGCCGAAGCGTCCGTCGCGGATGGTCTGCGGCACCCAATTGATGGTTTGATTGAGCGTGACCATACGGTCGCGGACGGCGCTGGTGCGGATATACCAGGCGTTCTTGGCGTAATAGATAAGCGGGTCACCAGTGCGCCAGCCGAAGGGATAGTTATGTGTGTAGCTTTCGGCCTTGAAAAGAAGGCCTCTTACGCGCAACAGATCGATGATGACCGGGTCGGCATCTTTGAAGAATTTTCCTGCGACGGGGGTGACCTCTTCCTTGAAGTAGCCGTCTAGGCCGACCCCGTGAATTACTGGGAGGCCATATGCCTGGCCCAATGCCAGATCATCTACCCCGTAAGCGGGTGCTACATGGACGACGCCGGTGCCATCGGCAGTGCTGACGAAATCGGCCGGCAACACCCGGCAAATCTCACCTGGTGCTTCAAGGTAATTAAACAATCGCTGGTAATTCAGGCCGACCAGTTCCGTGCCCTTGACTCTTTGTAAAACCTTATGGGGGCCCTCCCCGAGAACGGCCTCCATGAGGGCCTCAGCCAGGATCAGGGTTTCGCCCGCGTGATCGACAAAGACGTAGTCGATATCCTCGCCTACGGCCAGCGCCAGGTTGGCGGGCAGTGTCCAAGGCGTGGTGGTCCAGACCAGGAAGGCGGCGCTGTCATCAGCGAGGCAGAAGCGGACCATTACCGAGGGGTCCTCGATTTCACGGTAGCCCTGCGCTACCTCGTGCGAGGATAATGTTGCACCGATCCGCGGGTCGTACGGCACCACCTTGTAATCCTGGTAGATCAAACCCTTGTCCCATATGATCTTAAGCAGGTGCCAGACCGACTCGATGTAGTCGTTGTTCAGCGTGTAATAGGCTTGGTCCAGGTCTACCCAGAAGCCCATACGTTCGGTCATTTTCTCCCAGTCACCAATGTAGCGCAGCACTGATTCACGGCAGCGGCGGGTGAACTCGGCGACACCAACTTCGGCCTCGATTTGTTGCTTATCGAATATGCCGAGTTCTTTTTCTATCTCGTGCTCCACTGGTAGGCCATGGGTATCCCAGCCGGCTTTGCGCGGTGCGTGGAAGCCGCACATGGTCTTGTAGCGCGGGTAGATGTCCTTGAAGGCGCGGGCCAGCACGTGGTGGATGCCAGGCTGCCCATTGGCCGTGGGCGGGCCTTCATTAAAGGTGTAAAGTGGTTGTCCCTCGCTCTGTGCCAGCGTGCGGGCAAAGACCCGTTCACTGCGCCAGAAATCGAGAATGCGCTGCTCCAGTATAGGTCCGTGGTAACGGCTATCAGCAGTCCTGAAGGTCATTTTGTCCACCTTGGTGGCGTAAAAAGCCCCGGTTGCCGTCATCGCGGCATCCGGGGCGACTCGAATCGGCTGGGGGCAGAAGATTCGCGCGCGGTACCACCCGGCTTCACCGCGACCCTTTGGTGGTCGTGGTCTTAAAGGCAGGCATGCTGCCCGGACCCGGTTTCGGGGGTCAGCCGGTTGAGCCTACTGTGCCAACCGGCGGTTCGGTCAACGGCTCAGGGGTGATTTTTACCGGAGTCCGGCCGGAGATTTCACCGTCCCCCGGTCTCTTTTCTCGCGGGCGCGCCTGGCTACTCGTCCCCGTCAACGCCTGNTTNGCCGCAACAGAGCGCAAGGCCCTGTCGGCGACAGTGGGCGCAAATCTACTCTGACGACCCGCTGNTGGCAAATCTCCGCCCTCGCATGATCCCAGGGCANTACTGGTTTCTTCATTATCGGCTACGGCAGTAGACTCCCGCATGCATGAGCCTGATGCCTNTTTCCCCATCGACAGCAGCAGCCCGCCNTGATGGCCCGGGCCCNATACGCCGGTGCTGATCGCAGAGGCCGTNGTACTGGTGGTGTTGCCGGTTTTCGGCGTGGTAGTGCTCGGCTACGTGGTTGGTGCTCTGCGCTGGCTGGATCGGGCCGCTGTGCGCGGCTTGTCGTTGTACGTTTTCAACATCGCTATCCCATTGCTGCTGTTTCGCTCCATGGCGATCGTGGACCTTCCCGACAGCGTACCATGGCGATATATCGCCGGTTATTTCGGCTGTGCGCTCGTTTTTTTTGGCTCTTGCCTGTGGCTGGCACGGCGGTTGTTCAGCCATACACTGGCCGAGTCGGGCGTGTTCGCTTTCGGCTGCAGTTACGGTAACTTCATACCGTTGGGAATACCGTTGGTGCTGACAGCGTTTGGTGAACAAGCCGCGGTACCGCTCTTTATGATGGTGGCGATACAGGCGCCGTTGTTCTTTCCGCTCATGATCGCAGTGCAGGAGNGCGCCCGGCANGGTAGNGTNGCCGGTGTGGCCGTGGCGGCCGCTCTCAAAGGCGTGGTNGCCAACCAGTATCTTGCCGGTATNGTGCTGGGGGCACTGGTCAACTTTGCTGGGGTTTCTCTGCCNGGCCCCGTCGACGANATTCTCGCTCTGGTGGGCCGTTCAGCCGTGCCCTGCGCCCTGTTNGCGCTGGGNGCGTCGCTCAGTTACTACCGNATCAGTGGTGCGCTGCCGGCTGCGGTCACCATGGTAATGATCAAGAACGTGGCCTTACCACTTGCNATCTGGCAGATCGCCGAACGTTGGCTGGGGCTCGAGCCCCTGTGGCAGGCAGTCATGGTGCTGATGGCTGCGCTGCCGGTTGGCATCAATACCTACCTTTTTGCCGANCGCTACGACAGTGCTGTGGCAGTAGGGGGTACCGCGACGGTTTTAAGTACCGCCGTATCCGTGCTCACGATCTCGTTAGTGTTGGCCTCGCTGAAACTNCCGCTGTAGCGAAGTTTGCCAGGCTGGTGGTTTTGTCAGGGCCGGACCGGGATACCGGCGAGCGCCTCTAGGTGCGTGGCCACACTCTGGGCCAGCGCGTCAAGGTGATAGCCGCCCTCGAGCACGGACAGCAANCGGTTATCGCAGTGCTTGGCCGTCATCTCCAGCAGCCGCTCAGTCATCCAGCGGTAGTGGTNGGTCGAAAGATCGATGTCCCCCAAGGGATCGGCCTGATGGGCATCGAAGCCGGCCGAGATCAGGATAATATCNGGCTGGAAGTGGTCGATAGCGGGTAATACTTTTTCNNTGAAGGCCTGGNCATAAACTGCATCTCCGGCACCAGCCGGCATTGGNCAGTTGAGGGTAGCTCCCNGGCCANTGCCACTGCCGTTCTCGGTGCGTGCACCCGTACCCGGGTAATGCGGATACTGGTGCAAGCTGATGTAGAACACGTTTGGATCCTCCTCGAACAAGTGTTGGGTACCGTTGCCGTGATGTACGTCCCAGTCGAGAATGAGTATTCGTTCGAGGCCATGCTGGCGTTGCAGATAGCGGGCCGCAATAGCAATATTGTTAAAAAGACAAAATCCTAGTGCCGCATCCCGCTCCGCATGGTGGCCGGGTGGCCGGACCAGAGCAAAACCATTGTCGCATGCGCCGCTCGCGATCTGATCGGCCAGCACCAGCACGCTGCCCGCGGCTAACAGGGCAATGTCATAAGAGCCGGTACTNATGGCGACATCGGGAGTATCGAGGTACGGTAATCCCNGCGCACAACTGTCCTTTGCCCGTTCAAGTAACGCGCTGTCGTGCACCGACCGGAGCCACTGCGTAGCACACGCCTGGGCGTCAAGTTGCTGCAGCTGCCCGAACCAGTTCTGCGCTTGCAGGAGTTTCAGCGTATGAGACAGTCGTGCTGGCCGCTCGGGGTGGCCGGCNCCGGTATCGTGGTCGAGAAACCGCTGATCTGAGATAAAAGCCGTGNGCNTGGTATTCATGGTGNGCTGGTATTCCCTGCTCGGGGTCGGCGTTACAATGAGCACNNAAATATGTTGATTGCTAAGCCACCGCGTTTTGTTGTCGTGTACCCGTCAGGGGCNACGGGAGATTACCATCGTGGGTGCTTTGGCCCCACCGTNCCCNGGCCAGGGGCCTGGGGCAACACCTGAGCGTGGTGTGGTTCGCCGCTGTTGCGCTGCTGGCCGCTTANCTGTTGCGGGCTCGGGCCTGGCCGCTCAAAGCCGCTGTCGGTAGCGCCCTTGATCGGCCGGCGCCGGGCGTACCCGCGGCGGNGGCTGATTTTACCGTTGCCACCTATAACATCCATCGCGGCCGCGGGCTGGACCGGCGTNNTGACCTTGTCCGCANTGGTGCAGTGCTGGCCGGTTGCGACGTGGCCGGGTTGCAGGAAGTACAAGGCCCCGAATTTTGGTCGCCCGGGAACCAGGCCGAGCGGTTGGCNCAGTTGCTGGAGTTGGGTGTACATTTNGCGCCGACNCGCCGGCGGGCGTTTTTTCCACACCGGGGTAANGCCNTATTGACGCGTTTTCCGGTGAGTCACTGGCGGCGTCAGCCNCTTTTNCCCAATACCGGGAAGANCTACCGTAACCTGGCCGTCTACCNCATGCACATAGGTGGNCGCACCGTGTATGTGCTGAACAGTCACNTGTCCCGGCCGGAGCGACAGCGGGCGCCGCTCGCGGCCGTGATCGATGCTTTTTCCCGNTANTACCCGGCCATNCTACTGGGTGATTTCAANGCGGTTGCCGATCATCCGGCAGTGCTCNAGTTGNTGCCGCCGGACNCAGTCGATGCNTTGGCACTCGGCGGGGTGGATAGNCAGNGAGTGGACTGGATCCTGGTGCGNGGGCTTAAAGTTAAAGCAGCTTGGTCGGCATCGGCGGGCCCCTCCGACCATCCCTTTTTTGCTGCGCGCCTGACCTTCGATTAAGNGNTATCTGGNTCAGTNACCGTTGACNAGNCCCGCCTTGCGCAACTGTTTGATGGCGCGGGCTTTNANCTCTGGTTGTTCCCGCCAGTTCTTCAGCCAGCGGGTGCAGTCGCGCTTAAAGGCTCGCTCACAAGCGGNTGCGCTGGTGTGTNTTTGTACGGCATCGAGGTCTACGATTACCGGGCGGTTGTGTACCAGCAGGATGTTGGTCGCTTTCAGGTCNCCGTGGGACAGGCNGTTTTGACGCAGTTGCAGCAAAATNCCGGTGATTNCTTCGAGGATTTCATCACANNCGGCAGGTTCGGNGTCATCNCTCAGGACGCTGGCACAGGTTGGCCCCGCAACGTGCTCNCACANGATCCACGATCTGCTNTTTAAGCCCGCAATTCGCTCCTGCACCCAGCCCACCACCGGTGCCGTCGTTATACCGAGTGCTGTTAGCCGTGGGGCGAAATTCCAGCAGTTCTCGGCTCGCGCCCGGCGCAAACTACGGCGCAGTGCGTGCCAGGTGTTTTTGGTGTTGTAGCGCTTGAAAACAAAGCGGCGGCCGTCGAAGGAAATCACCCCAACGGTGCTGGTACGGTCCGATTTGAGTACTTCGCAGTCCGGGTCTTCGAGGGCGTCATCGGGGTGCGCCAGCACCTGGCGCAGCATCGGTGAATCGTAGCGAGAGAAAAAACAAAGCGCGAGTCTGNCCTGGTGGTGANTTGTGACGTCCGCTGAAAGCAGCGCGTAAGNGCTCTNANNGCTCACGGNTGGGTGNGNGGCTCGGGAAGNGGTTCTGTNTCTGNGNGTGCGATTGGNNCNGTAGTGCGNTGTTGTTCGGAGCGGTAAAGCTTATAAGCGCGTTTCTCGACGCGACGCCAGAAACGACGGTCCTGCGACAGTGCCAGGCGTAAGTCGGTTTTCATGTAAGCCTTCATGAAGCGAAAGAGATCGCGCCGGGTTAGGCCAAGATCCATACTGGAGAAGTACAAGCCGGCGACGTCCTTTACCTTCCATCGATCTCGTGTGCGTCGCCGTACCAACATGCGATGCAGGTCGATGACGAACAAGTGGCTGTCCCTGGTCGACAACTGGCCGTCGGCAAAGCCTGGTTGCAGCAAGAAGTGGCACAAGTAAAAATCCCTGTGGTTGGCACCGTTGCTGTGTAAGTACTGGGCCGTGTGTGCGAGGCGCTCGATCAACCAGCGCTTGAAGCGAATGTCGCTCGCTGTGCGCGGTGGGTTTCGCTGCCAGGGCGCGCAGAACTCTTCCAGGCTTTTGGCGTTGGTGATCTCGTCGGTAATAATGAAAGAGTGACGGCTGGCCGGGCTGCCGCTGGTGGTGCCATAGCCGGCGATATGCAGGGTGTCGATGCCGGTTCTCGCTTTGATACCCAGGCGCTGCAAGTGATGTACCCCGTGCCATTCGTTTTTTGCGCCCACCACCGGCAGACGGAAATACGCCAGATTCTTGATGATCTCGCGCCAGCCCACCCCGGTGTGGGTCTTGAGGAAATAAGGCTTGCCATCGTATTCGAAGCGTACAGTCTTGCGCCCAGGGGCTTCGCGAAATATCTCGCCGCTGATCTGCATGACGCCATCGAACTGACCGATATTGGTGAGGTCCTGGCGCAGAAACACCCAGGGCTCTTTGGGCGTAGGCGAGGCGGGGATCGTGACCGCGTTTTTGTTCTCGACCAGTTGTTCGATAGCGTTGACCGCAATCGGTGGCATCTGGTAAAGGGCGGGATCAGCCCCGTAGCGCAGGCCATTGATCGACCACGATGCCTGTGGCATCTTTTCCAGCATTGCTGCCAGCTGATGGTTGAGTTCAGCCTGCGCAAAAGGTGAGTGCAGTACCACGCCGGCATCAGCCTGGGTGATGTGACTGGCGTAGCCACAAACGTCGGTCGCAATGACCGGCACACCAGCCGCAATGGCCTCGAGCAGGATGGTACCGGTGTTCTCAAAGTCAGCAGGATGCACCAGCAGATCACCGGCCGCAAGCAACTCGGGAATGTCTGAGCGGCCGCCGAGGAAGCGCACTTTGGGCGCAATACCGAGTTTATGGGCCAGGCGACGATAAGCGCGGCTCTGGTCCTGGCCGATCACAGCCAGGTGGCTGCGCTGGTACAACGGCTGTGGCAGGCTGGCGAGTGAGTACAACGCCCGATCCAGCCCCTTGGTCTTAAACCCGGAACCGATGAAGAGCAGCAGGATATCGGTGTTGGCCACGTTTAGCTCCCGCCGCATTTGCGCCCGGACCAACTGTTGATCGTTCACCGGTTTACGGTCGAAGTCCAGAGTCGGCGGCAGCAGGTGAAAGCGTTTTTCCGGGGTGCCGTGCCACTGTTGGTAAACGCTTTTTTCGCGCTCCGACAGTGACAGAATCAAGGTGTTGTTATNACGNCCAAAGACCGCTTTTTCGAAGGAGCCGAGGTTTTGATAGCGCGGAGTCAGGCGGTAAAGGGGTGAGAGTAGGCCGTANTCTTGCCTGGTACGGCCAACGTAACAGAAATCCGCGCCATAGTAGACATCCAGGTCCGGCATCTTGTTAAAGCCTACCACGGCGTCNAAATGCTCCTGGGNTAGCACTTTTTTGAGCCTGGTATAGAAGCGCCGATTCTGGACGTGGTTACGGCTGTCGAGAGCGCGCCGGCTCAGCACGCTCAANGTGATGCCCTCGGGTCTTGACCCTTCCCATTCCGAGACAAAAACGTGGACGTCGTGTCCACGACTGCGGCACTCATGCAGGATGCGCAGGAAATCCCGCTGCAGTCCACCGTAGGGAAAGTATTTGAAAAGACAAAACGCTAACTTCATAGCCGCGACCCCATGTTTGTAGACAGAGGCTTCCGCATACAGGCAGGAGATATTTTACCCCTTCTGCCGNNGNGGNCGGNNNCCNCCGCGTTCCCATTGCCAGGCNCTGCTACAAATTAGCTCGAGGTCATCGTACTGGGGGGTCCAGTTGAGGGTTGTGCGNATAGCCCGGTTGTCGGCGACCAGGCGGGCCGGGTCCCCGGCCCGCCGATCACCNCCATNGATGTCAAAGTCGACGGCGCTNACGGCGCGCACGGTATTAAGNACCTCGCGGACACTGAAGCCGTGGCCATAGCCGCAGTTCAGCACCTGCGACCGNCCGCCCTCGACCAGGTAGTCCAGGGCCTTGAGGTGCGCGGCCGCCAGGTCCTCGACGTGAATGTAATCACGAATACAAGTGCCGTCCGGGGTATCGTAGTCAGTGCCGAAAATCTCCACTACCGGCCGCAGACCACAGGCTGCCTCACAGGCCACCTTGATCAGGTGCGTTGCCNCTGGTGTCGCTTGGCCCAGGCTACCATCGGTGCGCGCACCCGCNACATTGAAGTAGCGCAGCGCAACGTAACGCAGCGGCTTCACCTCCTTGGCCTGNTTGGTTGCGGCCACATCAGCGAGCATCCATTCAGTGATCAGTTTACTGCGGCCATAAGGGTTGATCGGGCAGGTCGGGGCATCTTCCGCCACTGGCACTATCTCCGGATTACCGTAAACGGCGGCGCTGGAAGAGAAAATGAATCGTGACACACCGGCGCGCCGACAAGCATCGATCAGGTTGAGCGAGNCAACCACGTTATTGCGGTAATACTTGGCCGGATTGGCAACCGACTCGGGTACCACGATATAGCCGGCAAAATGAATGACCGTATCGATCGCTGCCGCCTCGAGCAGCGCCGCCATAGCATCGCCGTCACCGGCATCAAGTTGGTGAAATGTCGCCTGCCCGGGGATGGCCCAGCGATGGCCGCTGTAAAGTGTATCCACCACGGTNACNTGGTGGCCGGCATCAATCAGCTGGCGCACGGTATGGGAGCCGATGTAGCCGGCACCGCCGGTCACCAGTACCTTGAGGGGGNGTGAACTCACGGGCGTGTTACTGTGTCAGGGATTGCCAAATTATATCTGTCTGTGCTCAAGCGCCCGGTGCATCCTGGATCCCCGGCAGCGCGGCCACTGCGGCAATCACTTGTTGCGGTAGCAGTTGCTCGAGGCAATCGGTATGGCTGAGCGGGCAGTGCCGGGCAAAGCAGGGACTGCAAGGCAGATCCAGTGAAATCGCCCGCGCCCGGTCGCTCAATGGTGGGGTATTCGCTGCACTGGACGAGCCAAAAATGCCGACCACCGGCCGGCCACTGGCGGCCCCAACATGCATCAGGCCAGAGTCATTACTTACGATGGCCGTTGCCGCCGCCAGCAAGTCGACTACCTCGAGCAGGCTGGTGTGGCCACTGAGATCCAGGCAGCGGTCGCCGGTTTGCTGGTTGATGTCCCGTGTGGTCGGTGCATCGACTTCAGAGCCGAGCAGCCAGACCTGCCAGCCCTGGCCCAGAAAATGGCTTGCCAGCGTTGCAAAATGCCGGCTNGGCCAGCGCTTGGCCGGCCCGAATTCAGCACCCGGACACAGCGCTAACGCCGATGCCGGGGATACCGTCAGCCCCAGGCGNTCGATGATTCTNGGAGCCTGCTCCGGCCGAGTAACCAGCCGTGGCAACGGATTCGAGGACGCAGGCGGGCTGCCTGGGGGNAGGCTCAGTTGTACGAAACGATCTATCTGGCGCGATAGCACACCTTGGTCCAGCNCCCGGCAGTCATTGACCAGACCCCAGCGCGGTTCACCGCGATAGCCGCTGCGCGTCGGAATGGCGGCAAAAAAGGGCAGCAGCGCGGCCTTGATCGAACCGGGCAGTACGATGGCCCGGTCATAGCNCTGGCGNCGCANTGANCGGCCCAGGCTGTAGCGCTCGCGCAACTGCAGATGGTTGTGGCGAAAAGGTGTGTCGATTACCACATCGACTTCCGGCATGCGNTCTAGCAGTGGCGCGGTGANGGNCGGGGCGGCAACCGACACNGTACCGCCGGGCGCGCGCGCTTTGAGNNCCTTNAACANGCTNTGGGCCATCACCATGTCACCGATCCAGGCAGGNCCCACGACCAGGATATTAGGCTGGACAGTCATGCAAAGCTCGCGCCCGGGCCGACCGACNTCATCGGCGTTGTCTCGCCGGGNCGCTCAGGAGGNCGTGCGGCGCTCAGCAGGTAGCGGGTGCCGCAGTACGGGCAAAGNGCTTCACCAGCCGGTTCGATNGGCAGGTAGACCCGCGGGTGGTGGTTCCACAGGCTGNTGTTCTCGCCCGGGCAGCAAAGTGGCAGGTTGGCAGCCGAGATCTCGCNGGCCTGGGGCNCCGCGGCCGGGCCGGGGGTCGGNCTGTCGGACACGGCCATCGTTTTCCCCTGCTCA
Source organism: Acidiferrobacteraceae bacterium (assembly GCA_002729195.1). Classification (GTDB taxonomy): domain Bacteria; phylum Pseudomonadota; class Gammaproteobacteria; order Arenicellales; family UBA868; genus UBA12578. Next base: position 19,631 of record PBTT01000001.1, on the reverse strand, counting down.
GACGGTGGTTAACCAGGCACCATGACGCTCACTACGNCCCTGCACGCAGTCGAAGTATAGCGACTGGATGCGCTCGGTAACCGGGCCCCGGCTGCCGTTGCCGATCGCGCGTCCGTCGAGTTCACGGATNGGGGTGACCTCGGCGGCAGTACCGGTAAAGAANGCCTCGTCGGCGATATAAACCTCGTCACGAGTGAGGCGTTTTTCTTGCAGCTCAAGGCCGAGTTCTCCGATCAGCTGGNTCACGGTATCGCGGGTAATACCCTCCAGCGCGGAGGTGAGATCCGGCGTATAAACAACATTGTNTCTGACGATGAATATGTTCTCCCCGGTGCCTTCCATCACATAGCCCTCGGCATCGAGCATCAGGGCTTCATCGGCTCCGGCAGAAAGAGCTTCCTGTAAGGCAAGAATGGAATTGATGTAGTTGCCGCACGCTTTGGCTCGGCACATGGTGATGTTGACNTGGTGGCGGGTAAACGACGAGGTNCGNACGCGGATACCGTTTTTCANNCCCTCATCGCCCAGATACGCNCCCCATTCCCAGGTGGCGATGGCNACATGGGTCTGCAGCATGTCGGCCCGTATNCCCATACCTTCAGATCCGTAAAATGCCAGCGGCCGGATGTAGGCGCTGGCAAGACCGTTATCCCGGACTACTGCGGTCTGNGCATCATTCAAAATGTCGGCNTCAAACGGGATNNNCATGCCGAGTATGTGGGCAGAGCGAAACAGCCGNTCGGTGTGATCTTGCAGGCGGAAGAGCGCTGTGCCATGGTCGGTTTGGTAAGCGCGCACNCCTTCGAACACGCCGAGCCCGTAATGCAGCGTGTGAGTCAGTACATGGATGCTGGCATCCCGCCAGGGCACCATTTTGCCGTCAAACCATATGGTTCCGTCACGGTCTGCAAAAGACATTGATTGCTCTCGTCATTTTCTCGCCGGCNGNGTGCCGGCATTTCGAAAGGATTGGATTATTGCAAAACCTCGGCTTTGGCGACAGCGTAGTCAGGACAGGTCAGAGCATGGCGCGCACAGCGCGCACGGCATCCCGGGCATAAGGTTCCAGCCGCGGGCCAATCTGTTGCCGGTCGATCTCCGGACCGAGGATGCCGACCCCTACCGGTTTCATAGTCTGGAGTTGCAGGTCGATAATGGCGTGGATGACTGCCTGCGCCATCACCAGGCCATGGCCGGTCTCGCCACGCTCGATGATCCCCAGTGCCACGGCACCATCGATGTCGTCCCGGGCGAGTAGGCGCTTGAGCGCGAGTGGTTGCTCCATCGAACCCGGAACCCAGACCTGCTCGGTCACAGCGAGGCCACAGTCACGGGCGATAGCGAGCGCCGCCGCGAGCATGGTTTCGCACTCGCTGCGATGAAACGAGCCAATAACCAGCGCAATAGCGGGTTCGGTGGGCATCAGGGATCGAGCCGAGAAAACAAAGGGCAACGGATTCTAGCTTATCTGCTGCTATTCAGACCTGGGGTCGGATCAGCGGAGTAGGCCCGCATTGGGCGGGCCATCAATCTAGTGCGCGTGTATCGCCCAAGTAATGTTGCCATAAACGGCAGACCTCGTGCCGTTCAGACTGGCATGCTGCGGCCGCAATCAGTGGTGGTTCTTCCTGTAGTTTGAGCGCGTTCTCGCGGGCGAGGTAGTGTTGCAGGATTCGGGTCAGCGTCTGAGCATCGCCAGGCTCGATCCTGCCGCTATCTGCAAGCTGGGCAANTATGGATGCATTGCTGCGCTGGTTGGCTAGGGNGGGATCATCAGATGCCCAACGCAGCACCAGGTACTGGCACAGAAACTCGATGTCCACCAGCCCNCCGCGGCCTTGTTTTAGGTCGAACAGGTCGCTGGCTGGTGCGCTATGGGCATCGATCATGCGTTGACGCATGTCTGCCACTGCGCTACGCAGTGCCCTGTCGTTGCGCGGTCGGCACAATATCCGCCGGCGTATGGTTTCGAAACGCTCGACCAGTGACCTGTGGCCGGTCACCATCCGCGCCCGTACCAGCGCCTGGTGCTCCCAAGTCCAGGCGTTTCCCTGCAGGTAGTCCTGGTAGGCATTGAGTGGGGAGACCACCGTGCCAGAGCGTCCGCTAGGCCGCAGGCGCATGTCGATCTGGTACAGGGTTCCGGCCTGGGTGCGGATAGTCAGTATATGGACTAGGCGTTGCACTAGGCGGCCAAAATAGTGGCGTCTGTGGGCGGCACTGGACGCGCTCTCCCCTTGCGGTTGATCGTAGACGAAGACGATGTCGAGGTCGGAGTTGTAACCCAGCTCCAGACTGCCGAGCTTGCCGTAGGCGACGATGCCGATATCCTCTTCGCCGCTGGCCGGTGGTGCCAGGGTCAGGCCGCTGCGCGACAACACCAGGGCTTGGTCCAGTACCGCTTCAGCCAGGGCACATAGTGCCCGGGAAACGGCCTCCACCTCGAGCAGGCCGGCAACGTCTGCGGCCGCGACCCGCAGACTGTAACCCTGGCGGTACTCGCGCAGCAGGTCCATGGCTGCTTCCAGATCCTGGCCATCGACCTGGCCGAGCCTGCGACCGAGTTCACCGTTGATCGCCCGACGCTCTTGTAGACGGAAACTGGATATAGGGTCGAGCAGTTCGTCCAAAATCACCGGGTGCTGGCCGATCCAGTTACTAATCCAGTTCGAAGCCGTGATCAGGCGCACCAGTTGCTCCAGTGCGAGTGGGTTCTCGGCCAGCAGTGAGAGGTAGGCGGAACGATGCCCGATCGCTTCAACCACGGATACCAAGCGCGTCAATGCGATGTCGGGTCGCGACTCGCGACTGCAGGTGCGCAGTGCCAATGGCATTAGTCGATCCAAGCGTTCGCGCCCCTCGCGTGAGAATGCCTGGTAGAACCGACTGTTGTGCATGTCTACCAGTACCCTGGCGATGTGCTCGGGTTCGGTGAAACCAAGCGCTGCCAGGGTAGTGTTGGCGTCATCGGTGGCCAGAGTACCGTGCCAGAGGTCGGTCAGTTCACCCTCAGGCCCGCCCGCTTCCTCTACTTCGGCGCTCTGGCGCAACACTTCCCGGAAGCCGGCATGCACTGCGTCGGTGACCATGCGCAGCCGGGCGCTGAATTCGACATCCGTATGGTAGCCCAGCGCCAGGACGATGCGTGCTCGGTCCAAGGGGTCTGACGGTACGGCATGGGTTTGGCGGTCGTCTACTGCCTGCAGGCGGTGCTCCAAGCGGCGGAGAAAATCGTAATTGCTACGCAGCAGCTCGCAATCAGCGTGTTTGAGAATCTCGGCCGACTCCAGTTGGGCGAGCGCCTGCCAGATACTCGGGGTCTGCAGGTCCGGGTTACGGCCGCCGTGGATTAATTGGTGCGCTTGCACGATGAACTCGATCTCGCGGATGCCGCCACGCCCCAGCTTGACATCGTTTACTCTGTCACGGCGTAAAAGTTGGCGTTCGATCAGGCTTTTCATAGAGCGGATAGCTTCGAAGGCGCCGAAGTCCAGGTACTTGCGGTAGACGAAGGGCTTGAGGTTTGTCAGCAGTCGCTCGCCTGCGGCGATGTCCCCGGCTACCGGCCGCGCTTTGATCAGGGCATAGCGCTCCCAATCGCGGCCGTGGGTCAGGTAGTAATGGTCGATGGCGTCGAAGGACAGCGCCAGCGGGCCACTGTCGCCATTGGGCCGCAGCCGCATGTCGGTGCGAAAGACGATGCCATCAGCGGTCTGTGCCTCGAGCAGGGCGATGAGGCGCTGACCCACCTTGAGAAAAAACTCATGGTTGCTGATGGGTTGTGGGCCGCAGGTGTCGCCGGCCTCACTGTAGGCAAAAACCAGATCGATATCGGAGGACAGGTTAAGTTCCCGCCCGCCGAGTTTGCCTAAACCCAGCACCGTCATCTGCAGGGGCTGCCCGCTTTGCTTGCCGATGGGTTCGCCGTGCCGAGTCACCAATTCGCGGTGGGCACAGGTCAGGGCCACGCCGATTGCGGCATCTGCAAGCTCCGATAGGGTAGCGACAACTTCCTCGAGGGGTGCGAGACCAGCGAGGTCGCGCCAGCCGATACGGGCGATCTCTTGTTGTCGCACTTGTCGCAGTTGCTGCGTTAGCGTCTCCTGGTCGTTTGTACTCACAAACTGGATGATCGACTCGGTGATTTCGCCTCGCTCCCGCGGCTGGCTGATGCCACCAGGCCCGCACAGGCAGGCCAGTAACTCGGGGAAACGGGCCAGGGTGCGGGCGATGAAGTCGCTGCAGGCAACAACTGGCACCAGCGAGCTAAGCGCTTGCCGACCGGATTCACAGGCAGCGGCCTGCTGCAGGGTTGGTTGTGCCGTTTCCAGCAGATGCGCAAGATGTTTTTCGGCCATTGGCCGCAATTCCTCGGGCAACTGATCAAGGTGATCGCTGACGAAACTAAGAATGTCAGTCATAAGGCGCGCTGTCGGGTTGGCGACAGGCGCCCGTGCCGGGTCCCGGGTCCGGCCGGGCACTGCGCTCGAGAGTCACTGCAGCAGCCGATAGGGTGTGGGATCGACGGTCGGTACCTGGCGGTCGATCATCTGGGCGATAAGTTGCCCGGTGGCTGGCGCCATAGACATTCCCAGCATATTGTGGCCAGCGGCAAGATAGAGGTTGGGCGCTGTAGGGCAGGGGCCGATGCGCGGTAAGCCATCAGGTGTCATCGAGCGCCAGCCGACCCAGGGTTGCTCCACCGGCTCTGTCAAGGGCTCGACCAGACAGGCCCTCGCAGCACTGCGCAGCAGGGCAACGCGCCGCAAGTCCACCCGCCGGTTGTAACCGGAAAACTCTAGAACAGAGCCCAGCCGACAGCCGCTGCGCATGGGGGTCACCACTACACCATAATCGACTAAATGCAGTGCAACCCGTGGACTGCAGCGTGGTCGTGGCATGGTGAGCGAGTAGCCTTTTGCCGGCTGTATCGGGACCTGCCAGCCGATCTCACGGCTAAGAAACGGAGTCATTGCCCCGGTGGCAAAGACAAAGAAATCCGCCTCGATTTCACCGCGACTGGTGCGAGCGGCGCAGGCGCGACCATCCCGAAACACCAGGCCCTGCACGCCGGTATGTTCCATGAAGCGGATGCCTCGACTGCGCAGTGATTGCCGCCAGCAAGCCAGCAGTCGATCCGGTCGCAGGTGAGCATCGCCGGGAAAGTACCAGGCACCAGCGAGCCCTGGCCGCAGCGCAGGCTCCATCGCTGCCAGCGCACCAGCGGTGACAAAGTGTGCTTCGATACCGTACTCTGTCTGCAGCAACTCGGCAGTCGCCGCAAAGCGTTGCAGAGCGTGGCTGCGCTCGAATACGTATAGCGAACCGCTGGAATCCCATTCGCACTCGAGCGCGTACTCATCGAGCAACCCGTCATAAAGGTGCCGCGATTCCCGCAGCAACGCCAATGCCGCATGGCCACTGTGGATCATGCGGTTACGACGGCAGTTGCCGCCAAAGCGCAGCAGCCAGCGCCACAGTGGCAAATCGATACGCGGAGCCAGGAAGAACGGCGCGTCGCCTTGCGCTAGGGCAGTGAGGGCTTGGCCGATAACGCCGGGTTGTGCCAACGGCAGTAGGTGGCTGGGACAGATGTTGCCGCAGTTGCCATACGAGGCTTGCGCGTATACTGGTCCGCGGTCTGCCAGGATAACGCTGTAGCCGAGGGTTTCTAGGAAGTGGGCGCAGGCGGTGCCAATCACGCCGGCACCTGCCACCAACACTTGCTGGCCCGGATGGCTCAACCCTGAATGCCCATGCAAAATGGGTCGGCTAGGTCGAACAGCAGGGTGGATTCCGCGTTGACATGAGCGGTGCCGGTGATGCGCGGGATTACCCGTTCACCCTGCCACTCGCCGCGAGCCTCGAAAATACTGCCAACGATACTCTGCTGGCGCCAGGTTTGGCCGGCCTGGAGCTGCCCGTCTGCCATCAGGCAGGCGAGCTTGGCGCTGGTGCCGGTACCACACGGCGAGCGGTCATAAGCGCCGCCAGGGCAGAGCACGAAGTTGCGGGCATCGGCACCGTCGTCGGCTGGGCCGAAAAGTTCCACGTGGTCAATCTCGCCACCGTCCGCTCCAGTAATCCCCTGTCGCATCAATGCAGTGCGGATGGCCACTGTCACCACCGTGAGGCGGGGTATATTGTCGTAGGCGATGCGCTCTGCATGATCTTTGGCCAGGAAGAACCAGTTGCCGCCCCAGGCCACGTCGCCACAGATGCGGCCCTCCTGGCCAAGGTCGAGTTCCACCCCCGCCCGGTAGCGGTAACTGGCTACGTTGGTGATGGTGACCCGGTGATGGTCGTGCAGCGTTGCCGTAATATTCCCGACCGGGGTCTCGATCAAGTGGTTGCCGGGCCTGATACGGCCGAGATGGGCCAGAGTCACGGCAAGGCCGATAGTGCCGTGACCGCACATATTAAGTACGCCGACGTTGTTGAAAAAGATGATGCCAGTGGCGGCTTGCGATTGCGCAGGTGGACACAGGATACCGCCCACCCAGACGTCACTGCCGCGGGGCTCGTTGACGACCGCCGAGCGAAAAGCATCAAATTGGTCGCGGAATACTTCGCGCCGCTCGGCCAGGCTGCCCGTACCGAGGTCCGGCCCGCCGCTGATGACGATGCGGGTGGGCTCCCCCCCGGTATGGGAATCGATCACCTGAACCCGGTCGAACGAATCCTGCATAGCTGGCAAGGGGGGTTTTACTTGGTTGTCGTTGGCTGCCTTGAAGCAGGAGCCGTGTCAGGCGCCGGATTATGCGACTATAGCGTGAATTCCGGTAGTCCGATGTGGTGCCAGAGGTCTGTCGCCGAATGAGAGCCCGATGAGTGACCTATCCGATTTTCAGCCCCGTGCGAGCCGCTTCGCCGTAGTTGGCCATCCCGTGGCCCACAGTAAGTCGCCACAAATACACCAGGCCTTCGCCAGTCAGTGTGGCCTCACGCTGGAATACCAGGCCCTGGCCCTGGAGCCAGACGGCTTTGAACAGGGTCTGCGCAATATCCGGGCCGGCGGCTTTGCCGGAGTCAACGTTACCGTGCCATTTAAGCAGGCAGCCTGGCGCTTGAGCGATCGTCTCAGTGAGCGGGCCTGCACCGCTCAGGCAGTCAATACACTGTCGTTTGAGGACGAGGCCATTGTCGGAGACAATACCGACGGCGTGGGTTTGCTGAGGGATCTGGAGCAGAATCTCACCGTCACACTGGCCAGGTCACGGGTGCTCGTGATTGGCGCCGGTGGTGCGGCACAGGGTATCTTGCAGCCGTTGTTGACGGCAGGCCCGGCCGAACTGGTCATCGCTAACCGCACCGGAGTGCGCGCTCAAGAGCTGGCCATGGCATTCGCAGGCGCAGGCGACACCAGCGGCGTTGCTCTCGAGGATTTAGCGCAGACCGCATTTGAGATCGTGATCAATGCCACCTCGACCAGCCTGGCCGGTGAGGTGCCGGTGTTGCCCCAGGGCCTGTTTGCTCCCGGCGCGCTCGCTTATGATCTGGTTTATGCCAACACACCTACCGCATTTCTGCGCTGGGCGCACGACGCTGGAGCAGGGCACACCGCGGACGGGCTCGGGATGCTGGTCGAGCAGGCTGCGGAGTCTTTCTGGATCTGGCACGGCCAGCGCCCGCACACCCGGCCGGTAATCGCCGCCCTGCGCGGCGCCAAGCTTTAGNGNGCGGNCAACCAGTCGCTGGTTTGGCGCGCTATCATGTCGGCGAGTGCGGTGACGTGATCGGCGCGGTCGTTGAGGCAGGGAATGTAATGGAAGGTTTGACCGCCTGCTGCGAGGAAGGCCGCGCGGTTTTCCTGATTGATCTCTTCCAGGGTTTCTAGGCAATCGGCGGAAAAGCCGGGACAGATCACGTCCACGCTGGTGCTGCCAGCCCGNGCCAGTGCGATCAGCGTCTGGTCNGTGTAGGGTGTAAGCCAGGGCGCTTTACCGAAACGGGACTGAAAGGTTACTTGCCAGTTGTNTTCAGTGAGACCCAGACGTATGGCCAGGGCGCNGGCTGTGGCAAGGCATTGGCCTTGATAAGGATCGCCCTGCTGANGGTAGCGTTCGGGGGTGCCGTGAAAAGAAAGTAGAAGTTTGTCCGCCTGGCCGTGAATGNCCCAGTGTTCGCGAACCGATGCGGCCAGNGCATCTAGGTAGCCATCGTCCAGGTGATAGTCCCGGACCAGGCGCAAGGATGGCAGGTTGCGCCAATGCTTGAGGGTCTGGCCGACAGCGTCNTAGACCGAACCAGTNGTTGAACACGAGTACTGGGGATANAGGGGCAATACCACGATNCGGTCGGTACTGGCGTTCGCCAGGTGTTCAAGTACTGCGTCAATGGANGGTTTACCGTAGCGCATGGCAAACTTTACCTGGAATTTGTCATCGTAGCGCGANAGCAGCGCCGCTGCGATCCCGTTGGCTTGTTTTGCCGTGATACAGAGTAACGGNGCGCCTTGTTCCTGCCAGATNCTGCGGTAGGCTGCTACGCGGCGACGCGGCCGTGTGCGCAAGATTATGCCGTGAAGAATTGGCCACCAGAACAGGCGGGTCANTTCCACCACACGCTGATCATGCAGGAACTGCGCAAGGTAGCGGCGNACGGCNCTCGGTGCGGGCGCTTCCGGTGTGCCCAGGTTNACCACTAGCACACCGATCCGGTGCTCGCCGGTGTCTTTGAGNCCGCTGCGGTAACGCACGATGCTACTCAGNCAGCGNGTGGAGCCGGCGGNNCATGCTGCCGGCCGAACTCGATCATCCGCCGGATAGAAGTCCCGGCCTGTTGTCGGATAGCCGNGTCAAGGATCACCTCGTNGGCACCGGTGCGCAGGACCCGGGCGAGCCGCGGCAAGTCGTTCATCTTCATCCATGGGCAATTGGCGCAACTCTCGCAGGTTGCGCCCTCACCGGCGGTTGGTGCAGCGATGAAAGACTTGTCCGGTGCNACCTGCTGCATTTTGTGGAAAATGCCTTGTTCAGTCGCGACGATGAAAAGCGATGCGTCCATCTCGCGGGCAGCCTGGATCAGTTGACTGGTCGAGCCCACAATGTCGGCCAGTGCGATCACCGAAGGTGGTGATTCCGGGTGCACCAACACTTTGGCTTGCGGGTGTTTCTGCTTCAACATAGCCAGCACCTCACCTTTGAACTCCTCGTGCACGATGCAGGCGCCATCCCATAACAGCATGTCAGCACCGCTCTGGCGGNGGACGTAATCACCTAGATATTTATCTGGGGCCCAGATNAGTTGCTCGCCNCGCTGCCATAGGTGGCGGACCAGTTTGAGGGCGATGGATGAAGTAACAACCCAGTCNGCCCGCGCCTTGACCGCTGCGCTGGTGTTGGCATACACCACCACAGTTCGCCCGGGATGCGCATCGCAAAATGTGCTAAANGCATCCGCTGGGCAGCCTTGGTCCAGGGAACACTCGGCCTCGGNCTCNACCACCAGTACCCGTTTTTCTGGACTCAATATCTTGGCCGTTTCGCCCATGAAACGTACTCCAGCAACNACCACGGTGCTGGCGGGGTGATCCATGCCGAAACGGGCCATTTCCAATGANTCAGCCACGCAGCCGCCAGTTACCTCGGCCAGGTCCTGGAGTNCGGCATCGACATAATAATGAGCCACGAGCACAGCGTTTTCCTGCTCTAGCAACTGCTTGATCTCCCGGCCTAGGTCCTGGCGAGTACTCTCATCGAGTGGCTGATGGGTGACGGCGCGNGCCCTCGCAGCCAGTTGCTGGATGGGTAGCGTGTCGCTGTGTGGTGGTACGTGGGAGTTGGACANCATGGTTCGGGCCTGTCGGGCAAACCGCTAGTTTCNTTACGTTTGTACGGCTACNGTTTTACCAATCGGCCATAGTATATATACACTGGTTGGACCCGCGCTCGGGCTGGAGAAAACAAAGCCAATGCATTGGATCATCCTGGGGGCTATCGCGGTGACATTGATNGTTGCCGCCGGCCGTNACCCGCGTTTCGCTTTNAGTNTGTTGGCTATCTTATTGGCNTTTACCTTCGTCATGTATCAACTCATTCCCGGCGAAAGGGAGCGCGGTGTGGTAATGATTTCCTTAGCCCAGGTACAACTGTCNAGTGTGATGATTACCTCTGGCTATGCCGGCAGTTACAAACTGGCNGGTCGTCTGCACAATTCAGCAACGGATGTTGCGCTGGTCGNAGCCACGCTAGAGGTGAAACAGCGCGATTGTTTGCCANCTGACGCCTCTGCCACTNAAGACTGCANCATCATCGGCCTGGCCGCACCACGCGTGGTACTGGCTGTACCACCCGGCCAAGCGCGGGACTTTTCAGTGCAAGTGTTTTTCCCCAGTGCGCGACCACGGGGAAAAGTACGCTGGGAGTACTTGCTGACGCAGGTCCTCGGCCGCCGCCATAAGGGTGGGGACTGAGTGCTAAGCCGGTACAGCAAAGTTTAGCGCCGTGCAGCGCTGCTAAAAGAAAAGAGGCGACGGTGATAGCCGTCGCCTCCTGAAAGATGTGGCCTTAAACTGCCGGGCCGATGCCCGGTAGGCCGTTGCTAATTAGCTCCGTTAGGCTTTACTTCCGGCGAGCCTTCTTCTTGGCTTTCTTCCGGGTAGCCTTCTTCTTAGTGGCNNNNTTCNNNGTAGCCTTCTTCTTGGCTTTCTTCCGGGTAGCCTTCTTCTTAGTGGCCCGTTTCTTAGTAGCCTTCTTCTTAGTGGCCCGTTTCTTAGTAGCCCGTTTCTTTGCTACCCGCTTTTTCGATGCTGCTCGTTTCTTGGTTGCCTTCTTCTTTGCCGCCATAATGGTTCTCCTGCTAAGGTTGATGTACGGACGGACTGGTTGATGAGTACCACTTTTCCGCTTATCGACACACCGCCTCTGTCAGTACTACCACATTGCGTCTCCCGTCTACATTAAAAACTCAACTAATGAAACGAGGAAGCGTACCGGTAAACTGTGGAATAACCGTTAATGGTTACTCCTTGCAGGCGAACTATAGCCAAGCAATAGTAAATGTCAAGTAAATGGCGGTAGTGTTGCAATAAGAAAAAAAAGCGAAAAAGCAATCTTCGCGTTCAAGAAAATACAGATAATACGAATAACGGTAAACATTGCAAGAAAACAACAACAAAAAAATTGCGAACAAACAAATAACATTGATTAGTTATATTTTCTCTGGGCATTGATTAATCGGCGTGCTTTAACAATGTTTTAAATTTTTCCGGCTTCATTCATCACCGCTTGGTTAAGTAACGGTAACAACAGGTCAAGAGCCCGGCGCGTGGCCCCGGTGTTTTCCGAGACCATGGCTAGCCCGTTTTCGCCGATGGTAGTGCGCAAACTGGGATCATTGAGAAGCCGGACAAGTTGTGCGGTTAGCTCGGCTTCACCGCGAACTTCCAGGCCGGCTTGGCGAACCTGGGCCATGCGGCTGATCTGCTGGAAATTGCTCATATAAGGGCCGAACAGCACGGGAACACCGACCGCGCAAGGTTCGAGGAGATTGTGGCCGCCGATGCCACGGATGCGGATCAGGCTGCCACCCACTACAGCGACGTCGGCAGCGGCGTAAAGGATCGGCAATTCGCCCATGGTATCGGCGACCTGGACTAGTACACCATCGTGCAGTGGCCCGGGCTGTTGGCTGCGGCGGTTAACCCGGAAGCCTGCTTTGCGAGCCTCGCGCACTGTGGCGTCGAAGCGCTCTGGGTGGCGTGGCGCAATCACCAGCAAAATGTCGGGAAAATTCTCGCGCAAGCGCATTAGCGCCTTGAGCAACATCGTCTCCTCACCTTGGTGGGTGCTGCCTGCTACTACGACTGGCCGGTCCCGACCCCAGTCCCGGCGCACAACCTGGGCGACCTCTCGCAGGCTAGCGGGCAGTTGCACCTCGAATTTCATGCTGCCGGTACGGTGTACGCGCGCAGCATTTGCGCCAAGCGTAACCAGACGTTCTTGGTCTGAGTCGGATTGCACCGCAAATACCGATACCTTAGCCAGTATGTCACGCACTAGGAAACCCACCGCGCGGTAACCGCGAGCTGATTTTTCTGACAAGCGGACATTAGTCATGGCAACTTTGATACCGCGGGCATGGCAATGGTTAATGATGTTTGGCCAGATCTCGGTTTCCATCAGTACCAGCAGTCTTGGCCGCGCCTGTTCGAGAAAGCGCTTGACGGCAAACGGGTAATCGTAGGGTGCGTAGCAATGGCGTACGCGATCGCCGAACGACGCTGCGACTTGCTCGGTGCCTGTGGGCGTCATAGTAGTGACTAGAATCCGTAAGTGAGGCCTGAGCTTGAGTAACTCGTTCACCAGCGGCGTTGCGGCTTTGACTTCGCCCACGGAAACGGCGTGTACCCAGATGTCACAAGGTTCCGCTAATGAGGCCCCAAGACTGAATCGCTCAGACAGTCGGCTTCGGTACGCAGGGTTACGCAGGGCTCGCAGACCCAAGCGTGCCAGTAGTACTGGCAGTGCTACCGACCACAATAGCAGGGAATAGAGGGTTAGGGCCACTGCGTGGTGCAGGCGGAAACTGCCGGGTCAAGCAACGCGAATCTGCGCGCCAGTCGTCGCATCGACAATGGCGCTAGGCGCCGGTGCACTGCCGACCCTGCAATCGAGAATGCAATCCAGGTGATCTCCGAACTCGGCGACGACCGCAGCCGTGGTCCGCAGTGGCGGTCGGCCGCCACGGTTGGCGCTGGTTGAGACCAGTGCTGAAGCGCTGTTCCGGCACAATGCCCGGGCTGGGGGATGCGCTGTTACTCGTACCGCGAGCGAGCGGTGCTGCCCGCACAGCCAGCGCGGCGTCCAATTACAGGCCGGTAACAGCCAGGTATGGGGCCCGGGCCACGAGGCGAGAGGCGCCGCCAGCAGGACCGGATCGGAGAGGCTAACCAGGCCCCGCAGCCGGGCCACGCGATCAGCGATCACGATCAGGCCCCGGGTCCAGGAGCGTTTTTTCAGCTGCAGGATACGGCGTACGGCTGTCTCGTTGTGCGGATCGCAACCAAGTCCAAAGCAGTATTCAGTGGGGTAGGCGACCACCCCGCCGTTGGTAATAGCGCGGGCTGCAACCGCGCAATCATCGGTTAGGGATGACTCGATGAGAGTGTCTCCTGCAATGCCTGGTTCTTGTCGCGTACCACCTGCGCGTCAGTTTCGCGCTGCGTGGTAAGCCTGGCAGCGAGGGTCGGGTCAGCGGTTGCCATGATCTGGGCGGCGAGGTAGGCGGCGTTTCTGGCGCCGGCCTTGCCAATGGCGACACAGGCAACCGGAATACCACCCGGCATCTGTACCGTTGACAGCAGTGCATCTTGGCCATTCAGCGGTCCGCCGGCCATGGGGATGCCGATGACGGGTCGCAAGGTCAGCGCCGCGACGGTACCGGCCAGGTGCGCCGCCAAACCCGCAGCTGCGATAAACACGGCACAGCCACGTGTGTCAGCATCACGCACGTAACGGTAGGTATCCCCCGGGGTGCGATGGGCCGAGGTGATCCGAGCCTCCCAGGCCACTTCCAGAGTATCCAGTGTATCCAGGGTGCTCTGCACGGTAGCGAGGTCCGAGTCCGAGCCCATCAGTACGGCGACAAAAGGCGTGTTCATGGTGTCTCTCTTCAGGCAATGGATTCAGGCGGCCGGTCGACGGCCCGGTAGCCGATATCGGGTCGCCAATAAGCGCCCCGCCAGTGGATTTTACTGAGTGCGGCGTATGCTTCGTGCTGAGCCAGCGCAACCGTATCGCCAAGGGCGGTGACGCACAATACCCGCCCACCGTTGGTGCGGACGCTACTCTCGCGCAACGCCGTGCCGGCATGAAAGACTTTAACCGTACCCGAATCGACTGCCTCTAAGCCCAGAATTTCATCGCCTTTGAGATAATTGTCCGGGTAGCCGCCCGCGGCCATGACCACACCCAGTGCGGCCCTCGAATCCCAGTCGACCGCGTAGTTGGCAAGGCGCCGGTCAAGCGCCGCCTCGCACAGATCTACCAGGTCAGAGCGGAACCGCATCAGGATGGGCTGTGTTTCGGGGTCGCCCAAGCGGCAGTTGTATTCCAGCACCTTAGGTGTGCCTGCCCTGTCAATCATCAGACCGGCATAGAGAAATCCAGAATAGGGAATATCCTCGGTGGCGAGCCCACGAACTGTTGGCTGGATTACCTCGCTCATAATGCGCCGGTGTAGTGCATCTGTTACCACTGGTGCCGGCGAGTAGGCGCCCATACCGCCGGTATTGGGGCCACGGTCACCGGCGTCTCGGGCTTTGTGATCTTGCGAGGTAGCAAGTGGTAATACTTCGGTGCCAGCCACCACGCAAATGAAACTAACCTCTTCGCCCTCGAGGAATTCCTCCACCACCAGTCGATTTCCGGCGGTACCGAAGCAGCGTGCCTCCAGAATCTGCTCTACGCCGGCAAATGCCTCAGCCTCAGTGCGGGCAATAATAACGCCCTTGCCCGCAGCGAGCCCATCAGCCTTGAGCACTACCGGCGAGCCATGGTCGCGGATCCACGAGCGTGCCTGGGCTGGGTCAGTGAAGGTGCAATAGTCTGCAGTAGGTATCCCGTGTCGCTCAAGGAATGCTTTGGTGAACGCTTTCGATCCCTCTAGTTGTGCGGGTCCGCTGCGTGGCCCAAAGCACCTGAGTCCCGCGGCCTCGAAGCGATCGACGATGCCCTCGACCAACGGTGCTTCTGGGCCAATTACAGTGAGGTCGATATGGCGGGCCCGCGCCTCCTTGAGCAAGGCCTCGATGTCGTCCATCGCCAGCGGGAGATTTTCTACCCGCGCCTCACGCGCGGTGCCGGCATTACCCGGCGCTACGTACACGGTTTCAACCCGGGACGAGGCCGCCAGTTTCCAGGCTAGGGCGTGCTCCCTGCCACCACCACCGACTACCAGGATTCTCATGGCGCGCTAGTGACGGAAGTGACGCATACCGGTAAACACCATGGCCATGTCGTGTTCGTTCGCGGCAGCGATGACCTCATCGTCCCGCATCGAGCCGCCTGGCTGGATGATCGCAGTGATGCCCGCGGCTGCTGCCGCATCGATGCCGTCGCGGAAGGGAAAGAATGCATCGGATGCCATCACCGACCCCGCTACTTCGAGGTTTTCATCAGCCGCTTTGATACCGGCGATTCGGGCCGAGTAAACCCGACTCATCTGGCCAGCACCGACGCCGATAGTACGCCCACCGGCCGCATAAACAATGGCATTTGACTTGACGAACTTGGCTACGATCCAGGCGAACAGCAGGTCGCGCTCCTCGGTGGCATCAGGTGCCCGGGTACTGACTCGTTTGAGATCCTTCGCCATGAGGCGCCCAAGGTCCTGCTGCTGCACTAGCAGCCCGCCACCCACGCGCTTGAAGTAGTGTTGGGCAAATGCCTGCGGGTCGATGGTTTGGACCTGGATGACTCGCACGTTTGGTTTTTCCGCCAGTGCCGCAACGGCGGCAGCAGTAAAAGACGGTGCGATGACGACCTCGACAAACTGGCGGGCGATGATGGTCGCCGCGGTTTGCCCGTCCAGTTCACGGTTGCAGGCAATGATGCCACCGAAAGCCGAAGTCGGGTCGGTCGAATACGCCTTTTCGTAAGCGTCTGCAACGTCGGTTGATACCGCAACACCGCACGGATTGGCGTGCTTGACAATGACACAGGCGGCCTGGTCAAAGGCGCTGACGCATTCGAGCGCGGCGTCGGCATCGGCTACGTTGTTGTACGACAGCGCTTTGCCTTGTAGTTGCGTACCCGTCGCCAATGTGCCCGGGGCAGGGTTACGCTCCTGATAGAAGGCCGCTTGCTGGTGTGGATTTTCGCCATAGCGCATGTTGTCGCGCCGGCTGAACTGCAGGTTCAACACGGCAGGGAAGGCGTTTGCCTCCGTGCGGGTCAGGTAATTCGAGATCACGCCGTCGTAGTAGGCTGTATGGCTGAATGCACATGCGGCGAGGCGCTTGCGGGTGGCGTCACAAACTCCACCTGTCGCCTCGATCTCATCGGCCACGCCGGCGTAGTCCCCAACATCGACCAGCACGGTGACCGCATCGTGATTCTTGGCTGCCGCCCGCAACATAGCGGGACCGCCGATGTCGATATTCTCGATGGCCTCGCTCCAACTGCAGTCCGGCTGTGCTGTGGTTTGTTCAAACGGGTAGAGGTTCACGGCCACCAGGTCGATCGGCAGGATACCGCCGCTTTTCATCTCGGCATCATCTGTGCCACGCCGGCCAAGCAGGCCGCCGTGAATCCGTGGGTGCAGCGTTTTCAAGCGCCCACTCATCATCTCTGGAAAGCCGGTGTAATCGGATACCTCGATCACTTCGATGTCGTTGTCCCGTAACAGGGCAGCGGTGCCACCGGTCGAGAGTATCTCGATACCACAGTTTTGCAGCCTGCGGGCAAAGTCGGCCAGACCGGTCTTGTCCGACACGCTGATAAGCGCCCGGCGCACGGGTACACAGTCATTTAAAGTCATGGATGACTGGCCCTCGCTGGTTGGAAATCGGCGCACTGGTATTGAAGACGGTAACTCCTGTGCTGCTCCAGGCAGTTGGCAACAGGCAATGATTTCAGTCGCGAATATAGCGGGCCAGTTTCTTGCGCAGGGTGTTGCGGTTGAGCCCGAGCATACGGGCCGCTCGCGACTGGTTGCCGCCTGCTTCGCGCATGACCACTTCCAGCAGCGGTCGTTCGACCTCGGCGACCACCAAGGGATAAAGGTCACGCGCTTCCTCGCCGTCCAGTTCGGCGAAATACATTTCAAGCGCCCGCCTGACAGATTGGTTGAGCGGCTCGGTTTTAGTTCGATTCATGCAGCACCTGCGGCGTACTCTGCCAGCAGTAGGAAAAACTCTTCCGCCAGAACCAGTTGGGTCCCGGCGTTCTGGGCGCGGTTAAAAGAAGCCCGGAAGGCCGGGTAATCGCCCAGCGCCGCGGTGTACCACGCTACATGCTTACGAGCGATGCGCACGCCGGTGTCCTCGCCGTAGAACGTGTACAACGCCTGTAGGTGGCCGAGGAGAGTATCACGTTTTTCTGCCAGTGGCGGGTCGCCTGGGTCATAGTTGTCACTGAGAAAGCGCTCGATGCGTGCAAAAAGCCAGGGCTGACCCTGGGCTGCGCGACCAATCATAACTGCGTCAGCGCCAGTATATGCCAGCACCACTTTGGCCCGTGCCGGAGAGTCGATATCACCATTGGCGATGACCGGGATAGATACTCGGGTTTTGATGGTGCGGATGGTGTCGTATTCGACTGGGCCATGATACCCACAAGCACGAGTACGTCCGTGAACGGTAAGTGCCTGGATGCCGGCCTGCTCGGCAATGGCGGCGATCTGTGGCGCGTTGCGCGATGCCGGGTTCCAGCCAGTACGGATTTTCAAGGTGACAGGCACCGTTACCGCATCGACCACTGCCTCGAGAATACGGCTAACCAGCAACTCGTTCGGCAGCAAGGCCGAGCCGACTCGTTGCCGGCAAACTCTTTTGGCGGGGCAGCCCATGTTGATGTCAATGATATGGGCGCCATGGTCAGCGCTATGCTGCGCAGCAGCTGCCATCTCTTTGGGATTTGCGCCTAGCAGTTGCACGCTGATTGGCCCGCGTTCGCCGACGTGCCCGGCCCGTTGGCGGGATTGGTGTGATACCACGAGGTCCGGCCGGGCGGCCACCACCTCAGTAGTGGCAAGAGTGGCGCCATAACGCCGGGCCAGGGCACGGTAGGGTTGGTCACTTATGCCCGCCATCGGCGCAGCCAGCACCCGGCCAGTGAGCCGGACCGGACCAATCTGCAGTCCTGGAGCCAGGTGGTTGGCGCAGGCGGCCATCTCAAATGCTGGCAACCTGCGCTGCAAAGCCGGTGGCTGCGGGCCCCGGGTTGGCTAGAATCAGGGTGATCACCGTGATGGCGCGTCCTGCGATGGGTTCGGCCCCGTCGTCGAACCCGAGCTTAGCCGCGCTATAGGTACGGCGCCCCACCATCCCCCCAGCCCGGTCACTCAGCGTCAGTCGCAGGGACGGGCAGGGGCGGGCCGTGTGGCCGCGGTTCAGTAATTGGATGCGAACAACCAGAGCGTCTGGCTGCCGCGGGTGTAGGTCGACGCGGGTGTGGGTGACGACAAAAGCAGGGCCGGTGAGTTTCTCCGGTATTTCGCAGCCGGTGTAGCGACAGAAAACAGGCAGATAGCTTCTCGCTGCCGGGATGGCAGCCAACTCATCCAGCAGCACGAAGCGTGCCTGTGCTACCAGGGTGAGTCCAGCAAGAATAGAGCCGAATAACCAGGGTAGGCTGCGCCCGAGGTGCCCTCGCAGCGCCCGCTGTCGGTCGGCGGCAGCCACCAGTGGCGCATCGAGCGCGGGCGGTGCGGTTGCCGAGTCGGGCAGACCAAGCCGGGGTTCATTGCGCCAGCCATCAGTCGGTAACGTTCCACCCTTTGCCCAGAGGCTGGCATCGGCCGTTGCGGTAACAGTTGGCTGGCCAGCCACGCTATCGGACAGCTGGGCTCGCGCCCGTTGCTGGGCGCTTGCATGCCCCCCTGTTGCTGACTCATTTGCGTTATTGACATGGCCTGCGCCAAAAGCGGCGCCCTGAGCTGGCCTGGTCCCGGGCCGAAACGCGAGGTCAGCAGAGTCCTCAGGGCCGTGTGCGGGGTTGGAAACTTCGTCGATGAGGTTCCACGCGGCATTGAATACTTCGCTGCAGGCATTGCATTGCACCAGCCCGGCCTGGGCGTTGAGTTGTTCCGGCAGGACCCGAAAAACGGTATCGCAAGCCGTGCAGCGGGTTCGGATATTGGCGGGCACCACGGTTGATATCGGTCAGTAGGCAGCGGTGCTGCGGGTACCCTCGAGTAGTACCCATTCATCCCGTTGCCGGGACGCGAAATTGTACCCTGTGAACGCTGTACTTACCCGCCGAGCCTGTCCAGGCAGGATGCCTGACAACAGCAACCTGCCACCGGTGCGCAGGTGGGCGCTCAGTACCGGGGCCAGCGCGATCAGGGTATCGGCAACGATGTTAGCAACAACGACGTCGCAGGCAAGGTCCGCCGGGACCTCGTCGGGTGGCAGCACCGCCAAGTTTTTGGCCACAGCGTTACGCTTGGCATTGTCGATGCTGGCGCTGAGTGCCCGTGGATCGACGTCGACGCCGGTGGCCGAGCGGGCGCCCAGACACAAGGCCGCCACCGCCAGAATTCCCGAGCCGCAGCCCCAGTCCAGTAGTGAGCGGCCGGCGAGCGGCAAATCGGCAAGCGCCGCGAGGCACAGTTGCGTGGTGGTGTGTGTGCCGGTGCCAAATGCCAGCCCTGGCTCAATGATGAGATTAACAGCGCCATCATCGACCGGTGGGTACCAGGGTGGGCGTACCCACAGGCACTCGGTCACACGAAAAGGATGGAACTGCTCGCGGCCGGAGAGTTCCCAGTCGCGGTCGGCAAAAAAGGTTGTCTCGATAAGTAGCGCCTGCCCAGCGACTGCCCGCAGGGTGTTTTTGATGGCGTCGCGGTCGACCGTATCTTCGAACAGACCGCTTATTTTCTGCCGGGTCCAGTTAGGCGGCCGGGAACGGACGCTGCCGGACTGCGTTGTAGCACCAGCGTCGGTGCGGGTGACGGCGACCGCG
>PBTT01000113.1 GCA_002729195.1 Acidiferrobacteraceae bacterium | reverse complement strand
TGTCGGCACTTAGCTGTTGGCGCTCGCCGGTGACGGTAGCCAGTTGTTCGCCGAGGCTTGCCTTGTCGGCGAGCAGGGCGCTTTTGTCCTGCTCAAGCTCTGCGACAGTGCCCTCCAGGGTCTCACGGGTCGCAAGCAGGGAGGCTTTGTCGCTCTCGAGCCGCTCGCGGATGGTGAGCAGGGCTGTAACCTCATCCTCGAGCGTGGCCCGAGTAGCAAGCAGGGTGGCTTTGTCCTGCTCGAGTCCTGCGACAGTGCCCTCCAGGGTCTCACGGGTCGCAAGCAGGGTGGCTTTTTCAGTGGCCAAGCGTGTTTGGACTTGTTCCAGTGCAGTCACGTCATCAAGCAAGGTGTTGATGCGCTGCTGTCTTTCCTGTGCGCTCGCCTGCGCCTGCGCGCGCTGCGCTTCTGTCTCCTTAAGCACATTCTGCAAGCCGACAATCTCATCACCCAACGAGGCGATCCGCATCTCCAGTTCGCCGCGCTGCGTTGTCATCTGCTGTTTCTCGCCTACCGTCTCGCGCAACTGTTGAACGAGCTCGGTGTTGCGCACAAGGATCACAACCAATGCGATCAGAAAAATCAGCACAACTACAGTCATGATGTCGGTGAACGAGGGCCATACGCTGTCCTCGTTGGCGCCAGTGGGCGCCATGGGTGATACCCTCAGGTCAACAAATCCTTCTGGGCGGATCATCGTGGTGGCACATCACTGCCCGGGTCGTTCAGGCGGAAGCCCTCGCGCAGCACGTGGGTCATCTCTATCAGGCCTTCGCTGTTGCGCTGCATCTCGTCACGGTAACTCGAGAGCAATAACCGCAGCTCTTGGGCAACCTCGGCATACTGGGCCTGGGATTCGTCCAGCCGCTCTACCAGTGCCGCCGCGGAGTGGACAATATGGGTGAGTTGCTCGGCCGCTCTCTCGGGTTCAAACTGGAATTGCGGCAACAGCACCGTGCTGGTTACCTCCTCCACTCGGCCGATAACGTGGGTCTGGGCATCCATTAGCCGCAGATAGAAGTAGCCGAAGAAAAGGTAGGCAAAAATCGCCGTCATGGTGGTTGACAAGGCCGTCGACATACCATGGATAATCATCCCCAAGCCCCCGATTTCCGTTGTCGTCACGATCATGTCGGAGGCGCCGAGCAGAGCGATGGACAATGCTAAGACGGTGCCAAAAACGCCGGTTAGGATCAGCACATTGTGTACGAACTTAGGGAAACTGATTTTGCTGGTCTCGATCGCTACTAGCGTTGCCGCAAGTGCGCTGTGATTGATCACCGAGTGTTGTCGGTGCAGTTCGCGCAGCGTGTGATAGCGGCGGGAGATAATGGCGTCCGGTTTGATGCCGGCCGTTGGTTCATGACCGCTTTTCATGTTGGCCAGCAACCCATCGATAGCCTGCTCTTCGCCAGTCAGCCGCTGGAACTCCTGCACCAAGCGGTACAGGCCGGCCAAGAACAGCACCAAAATACCGCCGTTGATGAACCACCCTACGTAGGTCAGTTGATTACGAACGTACACCTCAATCAGGAAATTGTGCTGCCACAGCACGATCACGATCGTGATTGCAGCCAGCGCCATGATTTGGGTCACAAAGCGTTGGGTATAACTCGCTGTGGTTTTACCGCTCTCTTTCTTGGCCACCATCGTTTTCCATCCTCCAGGATGCGTTCGGGCGCGGCGCCGGCTCTATCACCAGGCGCGTTTGCCGCTGAATTATCCCATCTTACACGCCAACTGGAGCGTGTCCACACTGGTGCGGCCCGCTCGTTTCATGAGGCGCTCTCTTAGCATCGTTCCAGATAGTTGGACTCAGTGATTGCCACTAAACCCAGTCCGGTCTTGTCCGACAACGCATTAACGCTCTTGGACCTGAAACTACCCAGCCGCCGATTCATTTTCCTATACAAAAACTCGCAAAAATCTGCCCTAGCAGGTCTTCTGTCGTGACCGCCCCGGTGATCTCGCCCAAGGCCTGTTGCGCCAAGCGCAATTCTTCGGCCAGCAGTTCTGGGGCGTCGCCGATGTGCGCTTCGGCTGCCGTCAGGTGTTCGCGCGCGCGCTCCAGCGCAACGAGATGCCGGCGCCGGGCCATAATGGCTCCTTCGCCTGAGCCAGTGTAACCCAGCGCTGCCGTGATCGCTTTCTCCAGCACTTCCAAGCCCTCGCCTGTTTTTGCTGAAAGAGCGACTGCCTCCGGCTCGTCCCTGGAAGACATCTGGCCGGAAACAGGCCCAGCAGGACGGCCGCTGAGATCACACTTGTTATAGAGCGTAATCTGCGCCGCGTCTTTGTTCAGCCAACCATTGGTAGCGCTCTGGCCGGTAGTTGCGCTGGCATCGTCGATCACATGCAGCACCAGGTCAGCGCCGTCCATGGCGGCGTTTGCTCTGCGCACACCCTCGCTCTCGATCGCATCTGTGCTCTCGCGCAAGCCGGCGGTGTCGGTTAGATGCACAGCGAGGCCGTCGAGATCGATCGTTATCTCGATTAGATCGCGGGTGGTGCCCGGGATTTCGCTTACGATTGCGCGCTCTGTTCGCGCCAGCGCATTCAGCAGGCTCGACTTGCCGGCGTTGGGGGCACCAGCGACCACCACACTGGCGCCGCGTCCGAGCAACGCCCCTGGCCGAGCCCTCTCAAGAAGGCTCTTTAGAGCCTCGCGGGCCAAAATTAACCGTTTTGTCGCCTGGTCTTGCGGCAACGGCTCAATCGGCTCATCCGAAAAGTCGATATTTGCTTCGATATATACCCTAAATTCTCCGATTTGTTCTGATAATACACCGATTTGTTCCGAAAAATCTCCGGTTAATGAGCGCAGAGCCGAGCGTGCGGCGGCCTGTGTCTGGCTGTCGATAAGGTCGGCAACCGCCTCGGCTTGGGCCAGGTCCAGTTTGCCATTCAAAAAAGCCCGCTCGGTAAACTCACCGGGCCTGGCGAGCCGCGCGCCTAAAGCCGTTACCCTCGCTAGCAGCTGATCCAGCACGACCATCCCGCCATGGCCCTGCAGTTCGAGCACGTTCTCGCCGGTGTAAGAAGCGGGCGATGGAAAAAAAAGGGCGATGCCTATGTCGATCGCGTCCCCATCTGGGCCCAGAAACCGGGCCGCGGTTGCTTGCCGGGGGGCGGGCAAATCACCCAGCACCGCCTCAGAAATCTGCTGGGCAAGAGGCCCCGAGACACGCACCACACCGATGCCGCCGGCCCCTGGGGGTGTCGCTACGGCAACGATAGTGTCTTGCGTTTCGATCACGGAAGCGCCGCCGTGGGCCGCCGGGCGATCAGGCCTTAGTTGTCAGCCGCCTGAATCTTGCGGGTGATCAGCCACTGCTGGGCAATCGAGAGTACATTGTTGACCAGCCAGTAAAGTACCAGACCAGAAGGAAACCAAAGGAAAAAAACGGTGAAAACTACCGGCAGCGCCATCATAACCTTTTGTTGCATGGGGTCTATCGGCGTCGGATTCAGCAACTGCTGGCCAAACATGGACGCCCCCATCAGGATCGGTAGCACATAAAAGGGGTCGGGCAGTGACAGGTCGTTGATCCACAACGCAAAGGGCGCCTGGCGCAGTTCTACGCTCTCAAGCAGCACCCAGTACAGCGCAATGAATACCGGTATCTGGATGACGATTGGCAGACAGCCACCAAGCGGGTTGATTTTTTCCTTTTTGTAAATCTCCATCATCGCTTGCTGGAACTTTTGTTTGTCGTCACCGAAGCGCTCTTTCAGCGTCTTCATGCGTGGTTGCATCTTCTTCATGCGGGCCATGGACTTGTAGCTCGCAGCCGACAGCGGAAAAAACACCAGTTTCACTAGTAAGGTCAGCAGAATGATCGAAACGCCCCAGTTT
The DNA here is from genome assembly GCA_002729195.1 of Acidiferrobacteraceae bacterium. Taxonomy (GTDB): domain Bacteria; phylum Pseudomonadota; class Gammaproteobacteria; order Arenicellales; family UBA868; genus UBA12578. The sequence continues at coordinate 22,514 of PBTT01000113.1, read as the reverse complement.
TTCACAACCCGTTGGATATAGGTCATGATCCAGAACAGCGGTGAGGACACCGGCGTCAACCAACCGTAGTCCACGGTCAGTTCCAGTTTCTGGTCGACCTCAATCATGCGCTGGGTTTCCTTAGGACCCACATACAACTGCGTACGCAAGGCGCCGCTTGCGCCGCTGGCAATACTGGTCGGCTGGGTGGTCTTGAAGCCTATGTGGTAGCGGGGGGCGCTGTCGCGACTGGTGACGCTGGAGTAGAACTCGTAACTTGCGCTGTCGCGTGGCAGTAGCGCGCCAACGAAGTAATGTTGCAACATCGCTACCCAGCCCGAGGGTGTTTGGCGCGCGAGGTTGGCATCATACATTTCCTCAAAGTCGATTTTTTGGTATTTGTCTTCCGGCGTGAAAATAGCGCTGCCTGTGTAACTGGGCAAGCGACCAAAGAAGCCAAGGCCTCCAGTATCTTTGACCACCTGGGTGCGCAAGATCTGCTGGTACTGGTAACCAGTCCAGTCACTACTGGATTGGTTGTCGACCTCAAAAGAAACGTCTACGTAATAGCTGTTGCGGTAGAAGGTATAGACCTTGCGGTAGTTGACGCCATCGGCTGAACTCCAGCGCAGCACGACAGAGACGCTGTCCTCACCTAATGCCAGGCGGACATTATGACTCTCGGTGCTGAAGGGGGTGTGGTGGTTGGGCATTTCGCGTTCTGCCCCAAGCAACCCGCCCTGGATGAGAAAAAGGTCCGCACCCTTGTCATTCAACAGCCGGAAAGATTCATCCGGCTGATCCACTGCTACCGGATAGGTGAGCAATTCAAGCTGTCGTAGATCGCCGCCATAGGTATCGATCTCGGCCCGCACTAAATCGGTCTCAACCACGATGCGGCCGGCCGTAGGCAGCATTTCAGCCGTCGGTACCGCGCTGCTGGCTTGACTGCTCGTCGGTGCCGCCTGTGGTGCTGTCGGCGCCACCGGCACATCATCAGTGGTGCTGGTGGCTGAGCGGTCAGTGGTGGTAATGGTGCTTGTCGTAGCGGTTATGGTTGGGGCCGCCGCGCTGCGCTTTCCTTCGTGTTCCAGCCAGGCCTGCCAGAGCATCACGAGCACCAATGCCAGCGCACCGAACATAATCATTCTTTGAAAATCCATCTAGGCGTGCTCGCAGTGGTTGTCGGTGTTTTTCCCGGGTACCGGGTCTACACCGCCTCGGTGCCACGGATGGCAACACAAAATGCGCCGGGCTGCCAGGCACAAGCCACGCAGTATGCCGTGGGTTTCAACCGCTTCAATCGCGTAGGCTGAACAGGAAGGGTAAAAACGACAGGACATCCCAAACAGCGGACTGACAAAATATTGATAACCCTTCAGCAGGATGGTTACGGCTTTCTGCATTGGCGGTCCACGCGGGTCCAGTGCTGATTTAAGCTTTGGTCAACATGCGGGTTCGTGCTCGTTGCTGCCCCAGGCTGTGCGATGGCCACAATATCAAGACCCGCCACCGTTTGCTCATGGTAGCGGAAAGATTCCCTCACCAAACGCTTCAACCGATTGCGCTGTACTGCATGTGACGACACCTTGCGCGAAACAGTGATGCCCAAACGCGCGTGCTCAAGTCCATTGTACCGCGCGTAAATGGTGAACAGGGCGTCGCTGCTGCGGCACCGCTGGGAGAGCACTGTGCGAAATGCTTGCGGCTGCAACAGCCGGTGCTGCCGACTGAATCGATACCCTGACACTGTCGCCTGCGGGGTAACGCAGGTGCCGGTCAGGCGCTCAACTGGGCCCGGCCTTTGGCCCGGCGTGCGTTGATTACAGCCCGGCCACCACGAGTTTTCATTCTCGCCCGGAAGCCGTGACGGCGTTTACGTTTGACTTCGCTTGGCTGAAAAGTTCTTTTCATCGTGGGTTGCGCCTGTCACCGCAACGGATATCAAAAGGCGCTGGAATTTACCGCTTGCCACTACCAATTGTCAATGTTTTTAAGGGGTTTTTAGGAATCTGTGGATAAAAATTTTTTGTAAAACTCCTGTGGATAACTATTGTCAGCCGGGTTAGACTACTTCCTTAAGCACTGCTGCGCCCGGCAGTGCTAGGGGGCGCTCCCGCACTACCGACTGGTGTGCATTGATAAGCGGGGGCACCTATTGGAGGAGAACGGATACCAGTGTCGGCACCGCTTTGGACACTTTGCCTTAGTCGTCTGGAAGACGATTTATCACCCCAGGAATTCAATACCTGGATCCGGCCGCTTCACGCTGTGGAAAAAAGCGGCACCCTAACACTACTCGCACCAAACCGTTTTGTTAAGGATTTTGTCCATGGCAAATTCCTGTCAGAGATCTCGCGGCTGGCCGGCGGCTTTAGCCAAGACCCAATCAGGGTCGCTGTTGCTGTTGGCAGCCAACATGCCGGTACAACCACCGGGCCCGCCCATAACACTGTCACCGGCCCAGGTGGTAATACACCACGTTTTGAGGGTCGACTGAACCCCGCTTTTACCTTTGATGCCCATATCGAAGGGAAATCCAACCAGCTCGCGCGCGCTGCCGCCAGGCAAGTAGGTGAAAACCCCGCTTTAGCGTACAACCCTTTGTTCCTTTATGGGGGAGTTGGGTTGGGTAAGACCCACTTAATGCAAGCAGCTGGCAATTTGGTTCTTGTAAATAATCCACAAGCTAAGGTGGCTTACGTGCATTCGGAACGCTTTGTCGCCGATATGGTTAAAGCACTTCAACACAACGCCATTAATGAGTTCAAACGTTACTACCGCTCGCTCGATGCGTTGTTGATTGACGATATTCAATTTTTCTCTGGCAAAGAGCACTCACAAGAAGAATTTTTCCATACTTTCAATACGTTACTTGATGGACACCGTCAGATCATCATCACCAGCGACCGTTTTCCTAAAGAGATCACGGGGGTTCAGGAGCGTCTGATTTCCCGTTTTGGCAGCGGTCTCACGGTACCCATAGACCCGCCTGAACTCGAAACCCGGGTTGCTATATTGCAGGATAAGGCTGATCGGAAAGGGTTGCGCCTGCCTGAAGAAGTGGCATTTTTTGTTGCCCGCCAGATTCGTTCCAATGTACGTGAGTTGGAAGGCGCACTACACCGTATTGTAGCCAGCGCCAACTTCACTGGCCGGCCAGTGGACCTTAACCTCACCCGTGAGGCACTACGGGACTTACTGGTTTTTCAGGAGCGTCAGGTTACCATCCAAAATATCCAGAAAACGGTGGCGGAGTATTTCAAAATGCGGGTGTCAGACCTACACTCCAAGCGTCGTAACCGGCAAATCACTCGACCTCGGCAAATGGCTATGGCATTAGCCAAAGAACTCACCACTATGAGCCTACCGGAGATTGGTGACGCTTTTGGTGGACGCGACCACACCACTGTGTTGCATGCTCAGCGTAAGGTGGGTGAACTACTGCAAAGTGATACTAAAATATGCGAGGATTACCATAACCTACAGCGCATTTTAGGTGCGTAGCTTGTGGATAATTGTGTGGGGTTTTATCACTATTGTGTTGTGAGTCGATTTTCAGGTTTTTGTGTATAAATTATTAACATGGTTACTCACAAGAAAATAACTTATAAGTATTTGTTTTTAAATTAGAAATAACCAATTAGTTGTTATACACAAGACTAATTAAAATAAACATCTAAAATATTATTTATGAAATTCCAAATTGAGCGAGAACAACTTCTAGGCCCGCTAAGCACCGTGGTCGGTGTGGTAGAGCGGCGCCAAACACTACCCATCTTAGCCAACGTGCTGCTGCACCTAGAGGATCGCACCCTAACCCTAACCGGCACCGACCTCGAGGTTGAAATCAGCATCGAAACCGAAACCCTCGAAGGCGACAACGGACAGTGCACGGTAACAGCACGCAAACTGCTCGACATTTGTCGGGCCTTACCGGAAACCGCGACAGTTGAATTCACCAGTGAAGCTAACAAAGCACGGCTGCGCTCAAGCCACAGTCGCTTCATCCTTCAAGCGCTACCAGCCCAGGATTTTCCGAGACTCGAAACCGAAAGTTGGGAAGAGCGCCTCAAACTACCCCAAACCACCATACGAGCCCTATTTAACCGCACTGCTTTTTCTATGGCGCAACAAGATGTACGGTACTTTCTCAACGGTGTGCTACTAGAGCTCGACGAGAACACCATAACAGCGGTTGCGACCGACGGCCACCGCCTAGCCCGCAGCCGGGCGACAGTCGAAGGTAATATCGGTGACCCGCGCCAGGTTATTGTGCCACGTAAAGCAGTGCTGGAATTAGGGCGGTTTCTTTCCGAAGGAAGCGATGATGTCACCATAGAACTCAACCCCAACCACCTACGTTTAAACCGGCCAGGAGGGGTGCTCACAAGCAAACTGATAGATGGTAAATTCCCCGACTACAAAGCAGTAATGGCCCAAGTGCTAAACCAAAAAATTCTAGTCAACCGCCATCAATTACACGAAGTATTGGCCCGTACAGCGGTTCTAACTAACGAAAAATATCGCGGCATTCGGCTCGAATTAGAAAAAGGCCTACTTAAAGTTACTGCCCACAATCCAGATCAGGAGGAAGCCAGCGACGAGATCGCAGTGGATTACCAAGGCGATACTATCGAGATCGGCTTCAATGTCACCTATCTCATGGACGCCCTACGGGCACTACCAACCGATCAAGTAGAGGTTGAATTACAAGACGCCAACACCGGTTGCATGTTGCACAAACCGGACGATGACGACACCCTTTACCTAATCATGCCTATGCGGTTGTAGGTGTACGGCGCAGCAACTGTTCGGGGCAGGTCTCTGACTCGGGTGTTTCACGTGAAACACCCCTCAGTAAGCGGGGTTTTGTTTCACGTGAAACAAAGGCTATAAAACCGCGAAAAACGGCCATTTCTAGCCAATTTTAAGCCCCAAAATGGTATAATTTAGGGCTAATTTCCAGGAATATTTTATGACCCATACACCAGCCTACGACGAGAGCAGCATCAAAGTCCTCAAAGGCCTTGAAGCCGTGCGTAAAAGGCCCGGCATGTATATTGGCGACACCGACGATGGTACTGGCCTGCACCACATGGTTTTCGAGGTGGTAGATAATGCTGTTGACGAAGCGCTGGCAGGCTATTGCAGCGAAATTACTGTGACCGTTCACGCTGATGAAGCAGTCACAGTGTTGGACGACGGCCGTGGTATTCCGACCGGAATGATCCCAGAAGAGGGGCGTTCAGCGGCCGAGGTCATTATGACCCAGCTGCACGCAGGTGGAAAGTTCGATCAGAACTCCTACAAGGTATCCGGCGGATTGCATGGGGTGGGCGTGTCAGTGGTTAATGCCTTGTCCTCGTACTTGCGGTTGACTATTCACCGCGGTGGCAAAGCGCACCGGCAGGAATACGAGGCCGGCCTGGCGCGAGCCCCACTGACCGTCATTGACGACAGCGACCATAGCGGCACCGAAGTCCATTTTCGGCCAGATTCCAAGGTTTTTTCCGATACTGTGCTGCACCATGACATTTTGGCTAAGCGCTTGCGGGAACTATCGTTTCTTAATTCCGGGGTGCGCGTTCGCTTAGTTGACGAGCGCGCCGGAACCGAGGATGTGTTCGAATACAAAGGCGGCATTGCCGCCTTTGTCGAGCATCTCAACCGCAAAAAGAACCGATTGCACCCAACAGCCTTTTATATGCAAGCTGAGCGCGACGGCGTCTCGATTGAGTTGGCGCTGCAGTGGAACGACTCTTACCAGGAAACAGTATTTTGCTATACCAACAACATTCCCCAGCGCGACGGCGGCGCCCACACAGAAGGCCTTAGGGCGGCAATGACCCGCACGCTGGGGCGCTACATGGAGGGATCGGCGCTGGCCAAGCGGGCTAAGGTCGCATTGCGGGGCGAGGATTGCCGTGAGGGCCTGACAGCGGTTCTTTCGGTCAAGGTCGCTGACCCCAAGTTCTCATCTCAGACCAAGGAAAAACTGGTGTCATCTGATGTTCGTGGCCCGGTTGAGTCGCTGGTCAACGAGTATCTGGGCGCCTATTTGTTGGAGCATCCTACCGAGGCGCGGGCGATTCTTGAGAAGATTGTTGATTCGGCCCGTGCCCGCGAGGCGGCGCGCAAAGCCCGAGAGATGACACGGCGCAAGAACGCACTCGAGGTTGGCGGACTGCCAGGCAAACTGGCGGACTGCCAGGAAACAGATCCGGCCCAATGCGAAATCTATCTGGTCGAGGGTGATTCTGCCGGAGGTTCGGCTAAGCAGGCCCGAGATCGGCGTTTCCAGGCGATCCTGCCGCTAAAGGGCAAGATTCTAAATGTGGAAAAAGCTCGTTTTGACAAGATGTTATCGTCTGATGAAGTGACAACCCTAATCACCGCGCTGGGTACCGGCATTGGCGCCGACGACTTTGACGTTGGGAAATTGCGTTATCACCGGGTCATCATTATGACCGACGCTGACATTGACGGTTCACATATCCGGACCCTACTACTGACTTTTTTCTACCGGCAAATGCCAGCGCTGATTGAGCGCGGCCACGTTTACATTGCGCAGCCACCATTGTTTAAGGTGGCCGCTGGCAAAACTGAGAATTACCTCAAGGACGATGAGGAACTGCGCAAACTTCTGCTCGACGTTGCCTTGGAGGGCGCTTCAGTGGTGCCGGGCGACAACCAGGACGAAGATGGTAAAGGGGTGTTGCAGGGCGGCGACCTAAGGGCGCTGTGCACAGAGTATTTTACAGTGGAGGGGGCGGTAAACCGGCTCGGCCGGCGCTACCAGACCACGGTGCTGTGGGCGCTCACCAGCCTACCCCGCTTTGCTGCGCCGAATCTTGCCGATGCTGAATCTGGCGCTTCTTTTGCCGCAAGCTTAGTCAGTTGCCTGGTAACCAAGGTGGCCGGAGATGGGCCGAACTATCGCGCGCATTACGCCCCCGCCAATGATGGCCAGGAAGCAGCCATCGTAGTTGAGAGTGAGCGCCATGGCCAGTATCAACAAAGCCGGCTCAGTGCGGAGTTCTTCGAATCCAGTGAATACGAATCACTGACCTTGTTGGGTGCGCGGTTGCGCAAAGAGGTGGGCGCTGCGCCGCGGGTGCGCCGTGGCCAGCGCGAGCAGCAGGAAAAAGACTTTGCTGGCGTGCTGGCATGGTTGATGTCAGAAGCCCGCCGAGGGCTTTATATTCAGCGCTACAAAGGCCTGGGTGAGATGAACCCGGAGCAGTTGTGGGAGACCACCATGGATGTTAGCCGTCGCCGCCTATCACGAGTACACATCGAGGATGCGGTCAGCGCAGACGAGATTTTCACCACGTTGATGGGGGACGACGTTGAGCCGCGCCGTGACTTTATTGAGCGAAATGCTTTCGCGGTAACCAATCTTGATGTTTAAAATGGATTTAATTTCAATATGTTAGTGTAAGATCCTCGGCGCTGACAGGACGAAACGCGGGATGTTCGCCTCGAAAGCCTGACCGTCCTCGGCCACCATTTGGTAACTGCCGTGCATGGTGCCCACTGGTGTTTCGATCACCGCGCCCGAGGTGTAGCGGAACCCCTCGCCCGGTTTCAGGGTCGGCTGCTCACCGACCACACCCTCTCCCTCTACTTCCTCGATGTGGTCTTCCGCATCAGTGATGGTCCAGTGGCGAGAGACCAGTTTCGCCGATACCGACCCCCGGTTGACCAGCGTCACTGTGTAGGCGAACACATAGCGGTCCTCATCGGGCTCGGAGTGNTCCTCCACGTACGAGGTTTCCACCTGGATATCGATGTTGTAGGAGTTGGACATNGGGTGATCNCTCCGCTCAGGTCTAGNCGCAGTCGACGGTTACGATGTTAACGCGGGCGGGCTCGAGGTGTACAGCAGCAAGTTGCCGGCCCCAGACGCAGCCGCCATCGAGGCCTATAAAAGGCGGNCTGCATATNANTCCAATATCTGACCAGTGGCCAAAGATCAAGCGCCGCCGGCCCAGACGGGGGTTAGGTATATCGAACCAGGGCAGAAAGCCCGCTGGCGCCGGATCGGCCCGGCCCTTTGCATCGAATTCGAGTTCACCAGCAGGACTGCAGTAGCGCATCCGTGTGAAGGCGTTAATGATGAAACGCAGCCGNGGCCAGCCGTCCAAGGCAGGATCCCAACGCGCCGGGGTGTTGCCGTACATGTGCGCAAGAAAGGCCGTAGACTCGCCGCCGCGAAGGATGCCTGCGACCTCGCTGGCNTAACGCGCGGCCTCTGCCGCCGACCAGAAAGGGTAAATGCCGGCGTGACACATGACCACATCTATCTCGGGATCATCAACTATAAGNGGCTGTTTTAAAAGGAAATTTAAGTATTTCTCGCGAGATNGATGGGCTAGCAGCGNAGCCAGGACAGAGCGTTTTTTTAGCGGCCGAATACCGGCCGCCGTCGCCAGTAGGTGCAGGTCGTGGTTGCCGAGCACAGTGCGCACGCGCTCACCNAAGGATATCACCAGGTCCAGCACGCCGGCCGAGTCGGGTCCGCGGTTGACCAGGTCACCCACCAACCATAGGTGGTCGGCGGAGGGGTCAAAACGAATCCGGTCGAGCAAGCGCTCCAGNGCTATGCGGCAGCCCTGTATGTCGCCTATTGCCCAGGTTGCCAACGCACCCCCGCTATAGTCAGTCGTTGAAAAGTTCCTTCTCGATATCTATGACGCTGTCGACCAGCGGCGCCNCGCTCTCGAGTATCTCAGCCCGGCGTTTTTGCAGATAAGCTTCCCGTANAAAAAGATACGGGTCGAGTTGTTGCTGCAGGATAGGGTCTAGGTCTAACAAGTTAGCCCGCGCGTCGATGGCTCGCAGACTGTAGCGCAANAAAGTGGCAGTTGGGTTTTCNAGACTAGTTAGCGGGTCGGTGTAGTAGGCCCCGGGNAACTCGCCGAGCGCATCACGGGCGGTGCTCGGTCCGAGAAAAGGCAGCACGAGGTAAGGGCCNCTCGGCACTCCCCAGACGGCCAGAGTTTGCCCGTAGTCTTCCTTGTGCAATGGCCAACCNAGCGATGCCGCTACATCAAAACNGCCCAGCAAGCCCAAGGTGGTATTGATTACCAGGCGCTCGAAATCNCTGCGGGCCTGGTCGGNTTTGCCCTGCAGAAGATCATTGATAATGGTGGTGGGCAAGCGCAGGTTGTTNAAGAAATTACCCACCGTGCGGCGCGCAGCTAACGGCAGGATTTTGCGGTAGCCGCTGGCAACCGGACGCAGCGCGGCCCGGTCTACTGTGTCATTGAAACCATACACCACTCGGTTGAAAGGTTCCCAGGGGTCGGGGTTGGTCGAGCCAACCGTGGCGGTGTTGGCGCAACCGCCGAGCAGCATNGCCAACGCCACTAAGGCNGCGCNNCCGGCTGGCAATGGCGAAAAAAAACGNCGCCTCATCGACTTGAGTACTGGAATGCGCTTGCCATCCTTCCCAGCTAACGGGTCGCGTGGGTGCCTCGCGTGGCCGGGGCTTCCAGACGCGGGCTCAGCCATTTGAGTCATGGTGCTGGGAAGGTGTTAGTTCACCCTTTTGCCCGCCGACGAATGGTATTGGCGGACACGCCGAAACGGTACCCGGCCTCAGTAATGGTAATGCGGGCAGGGGTCGGCGCCCAGGTTGGAAACCGGAGCGTGACATGTGATGACGTTTTCGCGCTGTAATGCTGTAATAACGTGCCACATTGATACCANGAAGATNCCAGNAACCCGGGTGCGAGTATAACGNAGCGANCAAATTATCAGCGGCCAACTGGTGNGGAAAATATCTACGCTGCCGNCGAGATGTGTGGGTGGCGGAATTTAGGCTCAGCAATTGANGGGGGTGGGCTCGGTACCGAAGCCGGNCGCCTACCGGTTGGTGTCGATCAGTCAGATAAAGGAAAATCCGCACCCACTGATGNGTTTATATCGATACATTGTTGGCTTTTTTTTCGGCAGCACGCTGGCCCTTTCGATGACAACGATATGGGCCGATACCGGGTNCGGCCAGCGNACACTGGCGCTCGTAATCGGCGCGTTTTTCGACCCGCNNCCGCTGCCAGCGTTGCCCGACCTTACNCTGGCCGAGGCGCTTGAAGTACAGGATTACCTGGTGATGAACTTGCGGCCAGACTACGGTNCGGTCGCAGGTTATAAACGGGCGCAAACAGCGGGTGCCGACCTGGTCACAGCGCTGCTGCTCGAGANTATGTTTACCTCCACTGGGTCGACACTGACGGTGCCGGCTGGCGTGGCGATAGCGACGGAACTTGAATTGTTGGTGCGAGTGGGATCGGGGGACCTCAACCAGGCCACCAACCGGGCGCAAGCAGCAGCAACGATCGCAGAGGTGCTGCCTGCGGTTGAGGTTCGGGACGTGGCGTTGGTGTTGGCCCAACAACACGTGGCGCCGGCAGCGGCAGCAGTGAACGGCGGCGCACGCTACTTGGTATTGGGCGCACCCCTGNCGATCCCGCTCGTTGAGGGCGNGCGGGCCTGGTCGGGCGCGTTNGCTGCGCAGTTGTACGACAGCACNGCAGCGTTGCTGGCATCAGGGGCAGGGCTGGCCGAGGCAGAGCATCCGCTGGATGTGGTGTTGCGGCTCAAGGCGGCGTTGCATGCACGCGGACGCACTTTGCAGGCCGGTGACCTGCTCGCGCTCGGTTCACTTGGCCCGAGCGTGGCACCACCACCACCGGGACGGCTAGAAGCGGTTTTCCAGACCCCGTTCGGTAACGGCCGGGTGATCTTCGCCCTGCGCTGAAAGCCCACCGACAGCAGCGATACCGACCTCAACCAGCGGTCAGCCAGGCGTTGACCCGAGCCATATCAGTTTCGTCCAGATCACCCGCTAATCGCTCCAGCTCCAGCACCTGTAGGATGTAGTCATAGCGCTCCTTGAAATAGTCACGCTGAGCACTGAACAGATCCCGCTGTGCGTCGAGTACGGCGATGTTAGTGGTCAGGCCCGCGGCAAAACCCTCTTCCTTGGCTAACAACGCGTTCTCGCTGGCCCGAACCGCTGCCGCCAACGCATTGATCCGCTGCAAACGACTTTTTGCGCCCAGAAAAGCCTGACGCATGTTGCGCTTGGTATCGCGCAACGCGGCCTCATAATCAAATTCTGAGGCGTTGAGCTCAAGAGCCGCCTCCCGGACCCGCGCGTTGATGAGGCCGCCTTGGTAAAAAGGCACGTTCACAGCCAAGGTCACGGTGGCGCTGGTGGCGTCGGTTGTGGCNCTGTCGCTGTACGCACCGGACAGGCTCAGGCCGACGGTAGGCTGACGTTGCGCCCGCTGACGGTTGATGTCGAGGTTGGCGATGCGCACGCCGAGCGCCTGTGCCTTGAGNGCATGATTGTCCGCAACCGCGCGCTCAACCCATTGTTCCGCGTCATCGGGCTGAGGCGGGGCGAGTACCGTAGAATCGGTGAGTTGCCGCAATACCCCGGGGTCGGTGTCGACTAGCGTGACCAGGGCGTGACGAGCATCATCCAGTAACTTGGCCGATTCGATACCGTCCGCTACGGCGTTTTCGTAACGGGCCTTGGCATCGAACAGGTCAGTGCGGGTACCGAGACCTACCTCTAACCGCTCTTGGGCAAGTTCCAGTTGACGCTTGATCGCGCGCTGGTTGCGCTCGGATAGNTCCAGGTTGTCCCGGGTTGCGAGCACTGAGAAGTATGCNGTAGCGGTACGGATGATCAGGTTTTCCGCCGCGATCTCGTACTCCAGNTCAGTCACCTGAGTCCGGTAACCTGCTTGCTGTACGGTCAGTCGGTTGGCGCGGTTGAAAAGTGACTGGCTGACGGCGATTGATGCCCCGGCCGCATCGTAGAGGTCATCCGAGCCCATGGTGTAGTTGCCGCTGACACTTAACTGGGGCCTCAGCGCTGCCCTCGCCTGGGGCACGAGCTCGCGGCCGGCGTCACGGCGGTAGGCGCCCGCGGCAAAAACCGGGTCGCTGGCTTGGGCTAACCCGTATACCGCGAGCAGGTCAGCAGTGCCTGTATCAACGACAGAAGGCACTTGGGCGGGCGGCGCTTTAACGCCAGCACTCGTAACACCGCCAGTGGTTGCAGTTGTGGCATCCTCTGCCGGTGCTGGGATCGGCACCTCCAGCACCTGGCCAGGATAGATAAAGGCATTTGACAACAGGCCATTGGCCGCCAGTAGATCAGCGCAAGGTACCCGGAAGAGTTCGGCGATTTCGCAGGGCGTGTCACCGGACTGGACGACATAGGTGGTCGATGCGTACACCGGNACGGCCAGGCTGAAAAAGGTCCCGCCAGCAACAAAAGCGATGATGGTGTGTTTCAATGAGCGTTTTGTCATGGCACGAANCCTGTTGAGGAAACCATTAAAAAGGCATCTGGTGCCGGCACGTTGACCAGCGCGGCAACATGGGTGTCGNATAGTGACACCNTGGACAGGGCGCTGGCGCGCCGGTAAAGCATGANCTCTATCATCNGTTGCTCGATCATATTGAATCGANNGCTTTCCGCGNCCATCTGNAAATTTATCTCGTGTCGAGCNATCAACTNCCGAGCACTATATCCTGAATAAGTAGCATTAGATATTACAGTTTACTAAATTGTGTCGGCTGAACCNGCGNAGCCTCAGGCCATATTTAAGGCGACAAAGTCTAGCATGTGGGCTCATTGTTGCCGTACGCTTAAGTTGCTTGTNCNGCTGATTTTTGATCTGGCACAATAAATCACAAGTGAAGATAGTACGTCGTGGGGGNTTTAGCCGATTAAGNNTNTTTTTCGATAGNCTGAAGATTNGATTNATCCACGATGGCGGCAGTTCGACAACTNGCCGAACGGATGCGGGTTGACGGGGTCAAATCCCGGCGCATCCGTACCCNCCGTACCAAACTGCCTACGCACAGNTCTCGGACGCTGCTGAGCGACTGGTGCTGGCCGAGAACGGGCTCNAGCTGCTCGACGAGCGTGACTGGGCCGCGGTGCAGTACGACCAACTGGCCGGAGCAGACCTACCGGCTGCNGTACTGGTGNAGNGTCNGCGGNTGCGACTGGAACNACACCTCTAGGCCATCCCCAATCCTCGCTCGGAACATCGGGGGTGNCGGGCTAGCCTCGTCCGGGTCGCCAGTCGATAACGGCAGTTTNTCNGCACATATTGACCACCCTGGCGGCGCTCCCCTATACTGCGCCGCCTTTAAGTTGTGGCGCAATCAAGCCCTGGCGAAGGCGGCGATGGCCTTGCCGGGACCTTATTGCTCTCGCTCCCAGGCCCCGGTTCGACATGGCAGTAACGCTCAGACAGAACTCGGCGACGTCTGNGCAGACGATCTTTGTGCGTGTGTTGATCCTGCCNGCAGCGGTGGTTGCTGCACTCGTCGTCATACTGGCCGCGTTCGCGGCAGAGCAGGGACGGTCAGCACTGATTGGTGGCGGTATTGGTCTTGTGGCGAGCGGTTACTCGGTGTGGCGAACGTTTGCTACCAGCCGGCCCNCTACGGCACAGGGAGAATTGTTTACGCTGTACCGCGCGGAATTTGGCAAACTCGTCATCATCGGTGCGCTCTGCGCGCTGGCCTTCGCGGCCGTTGACGGATTAANAGTNGCAGGCTTTTTGGGCGGATTGGTAACGGCGGTGCTCGGCGGAACGATTGCTGCAGCCACATTGACATTTGAATTGCCGGAAGAACATCGAAGACAGGCTTAGCACCTACCAGGTATGTCCAGCGAAGCGCTTACCACCACCGGCTATATAAAGCACCACTTGCAAAACCTGACCTTTGGTCAGCATCCTGATGGTAGTTGGGGTCTGGCCCACGGCGCAGCCGAGGCACGCGAGATGGGTTTCTGGGCCATTCACTTGGATACCATGTTTTGGTCGGTATTTCTTGGCGCGTTGTTCCTGTGGGTTTTCCGCAAAGCCGCGGTCAAGGCTACNGCCGAGACCCCGAGCGGGTTTTTGAATTTTGTCGAGTGGGTGATCGAGTTCGTNGACGAAAACGTGCGCAGTACGTTTTCGCACAAGAATGACCTGGTTGCACCACTCGCACTGACACTCTTTGTCTGGGTCTTGCTCATGAACACCATGGACCTGGTACCGGTTGACTGGATTCCGCAGATCGCCCATCTGCTTGGTATCGAGTATATGAAAGTGGTGCCGACCACCGACCCGAACGCGACTTTCGGCATGTCTCTCGGTGTGTTCGTGTTGACGCTTTTTTACAGCATCAAAGTCAAGGGTATCGGGGGGTTCGCGGCCGAACTCACTATGCAACCCTTCCAGGCCAACAGCCCGATNCTCAAGATTCTTTTCATACCGGTGAACTTTTTTCTGGAGTTCGTGAGNCTGATTTCCAAGCCGGTATCGCTGTCGCTACGNCTTTTTGGCAACCTGTTTGCCGGNGAGATGATTTTCATACTGATCGCCCTNCTCTTTTCCGGCGGCGTGGTTTTCGCCTTGGTTGGCGGCGTGGTGCAATGGGCATGGGCGGTATTCCACATTCTCATCGTGCTGTTGCAGGCCTTCATCTTCATGGTCCTGACTATTGTCTATTTGGAGATGGCACACAGCCACCACTAGANCCTNCAGCCGACCTAACAATCTTAACCTCTGTCACACCTGACATTTTTTAAAGGAGAAACTCATGGAAACTGCTCTTCTCTACGTCGCTGGCTCGGTTCTGCTCGGCCTGGCCGGCGTCGGCGTCGGCGTCGGCGTCGGTGTGCTGGGCGCCCGCTTTCTTGAGGGCATCGCCCGCCAGCCGGAACTACTGCCGATGTTGCGGACCCAATTCTTTATCGTCATGGGTCTGGTGGACGCAATTCCGATCATCGGGGTTGCCATCGCGCTGTACATCATGTTCGCCGTTGTCGGCGGTTGACAAACCACGTTGATCGGCAGGTAAGCAGGTTATGAACATCAACTTGACGCTTATCGGACAGAGCATCGCATTTATTATCTTTGTCTGGTTCTGTATGAAATTCATATGGCCGCTGATCATCTCGGCCCTGGACGAACGCAAAACCCGGATCGCTGATGGCCTGGCTGCGGCCGAAGAGGGTCANAAGGAGAAAGCCCGGGCCCAGGAGCACGTTGCCCAGGCAATGAGCGAGGCCAAGGAGCAGGCCCAGGAGATCATCCGCCGCGCGGAACGGCGCGAGGTGGAAATGGTCGAAGAGGCCAAGAATAGTGCCCGGGTCGAGGGCGAGCGGATCCTGGTTGCAGCTAAAAGCGAGATCGAAAAAGAGGCCAATATTGCGCGCGAGGCACTGCGCGGTCAGGTCGCAGCGCTGGCTGTAGCCGGGGCCGCAAAGATCCTTAGCCGCGAGGTCGATGAGAGCGCCCACGCTCGAATGCTGGACGATCTCACCGCCGAACTTTAGGACATGGTGCAACCAGAAAATAGAGCACGGCCGTGACAGAGAACACCAGCATAGCAAGACCCTACGCGCAGGCAATTTTTGAACTCGCTCGCGANAGCGGTGACTATGCACAATGGTCTGAAGCACTAGCATCATTGGCGATATTTGCCGCCGACCCCGACATGAATGCGCTTTTCAACAATCCGCGAGCATCGCGTGAAGAGGTAGCGGCGGTGCTTATCGATCTTGTCGGTGAGTGCCTGGATGGGCCCGGCAAGAACCTGGTAAATCTGCTGGCACGCAACCGGCGGTTGTACGCACTGGGCGCNATCGCCGTCCAGTTCGAGGCGTTTCGGGCCGAGGCTGAACGTACGGTGCAGGCGGAACTTGAAACCGCGCTACCGGTATCTGCTGCGCACCGCGACCGTATTATCGAAGCGCTTGCCAAACGTTTGCAAAGGCGGGTTGAACTTTCGGTTAGCACCAACGAGTCGCTCGTTGGTGGCGCAGTCATACGGGCCGGCGATCTGGTGATAGACGGCTCAGTTCGGGCCCAACTTGACAAACTGGCGGCCGCGATCGGGACTTAATAAGCGGCGGTTACACAGTTGTATTACGAGGAATCAAAGAATGTCTACGCAGCTAAATCCTTCTGAAATCAGCGAACTGATCAAGGAGCGGATCAAGGACTTCGATGCTGGTGCGGAGGCGCGCACCCAGGGTACGGTAGTCAGTCTCACCGACGGTATTTCCCGCATTCATGGGCTGGCCGACGCCATGCAGGGTGAGATGCTGGAGTTTCCGGAGGAAACTTTTGGGCTAGCGCTGAACCTCGAGCAGGATTCGGTCGGCGCAGTGATTTTGGGTGCCTACGAGCACATTGTTGAGGGTGACACAGTCAAGTGTACTGGCCGTATTCTTGAAGTGCCAGTAGGCGAGGGTCTGCTGGGCCGAGTGGTGGATTCGTTGGGCAACGCCATCGACGNTAAGGGTCCCATTGAAAGTGCCGCCAGCTCGCCCATAGAGAAAGTCGCGCCGGGCGTTATCACCCGCCAGTCGGTGTCNCAACCAGTGCAAACCGGTCTTAAATCGATCGACTCGATGGTACCGATCGGCCGTGGCCAGCGCGAACTCATCATCGGTGATCGCCAGACCGGCAAGACGGCGGTGGCGATCGACACCATCATCAACCAGAAAGGCACCGGTATTAAGTGCATCTATGTGGCNATTGGCCAAAAAGCCTCATCGGTTGCCAACGTGGTGAACAAACTGGAAGAACACGATGCGATGGATCACACCATCGTGGTGTCTGCCTCCGCTGCTGAATCGGCAGCCAAGCAGTACATTGCACCCTATTCGGGTTGCGCCATGGGCGAGTATTTTCGCGACCGTGGTGAAGATGCGCTCATTATCTACGATGATCTGACCAAGCAGGCCTGGGCTTATCGCCAGGTCAGCCTACTGTTGCGGCGGCCACCGGGCCGTGAGGCATATCCAGGAGATGTTTTTTACCTGCACTCGCGCCTGCTCGAACGGGCGGCCAGAATCAATGCCAACGAGGTAGAAAAACGCACTGGTGGTGAGATCAAAGGTAAGACCGGCTCACTGACCGCATTGCCGATCATAGAGACCCAGGCCGGTGATGTTTCGGCTTTTGTTCCCACCAACGTCATCTCGATTACCGATGGCCAAATCTTCCTAGAGACCGATCTTTTCAATGCCGGCATCCGGCCGGCAATTAACGCCGGTCTTTCGGTGTCGCGCGTAGGCGGCGCCGCCCAATGCGAACTCATCAAGAAACTGGGTGGCGGCATCCGCCTGGCACTGGCGCAATATCGAGAACTTGCAGCTTTCTCACAATTTGCATCCGACCTCGATGAAGCCACCCGCAAGCAACTCGAGCGGGGAGAACGCGCCACCGAGATCATGAAGCANAAGCAGTACTCGACCATGTCGGTAGCGGAGATGGCAGTGAGCTTGTTTGCTATCAATGAGGGTTACCTTGACGACGTAGACAACAAGAAAGTGGTGGAGTTCGAGCAAGCGCTGCAGAGCCACATNAAGAGCCAATATGCGGATCTGGCGGAAGAACTCAATCGCGACCANGCCTACAACGACGAGGTCACCGAAAAATTGCACGAAGCACTGAAGGACTTTAAGGCCAACGGTAGTTGGTAAAGCTTGACGACCAAGCACAGCGGAACACCACGATATGGCGGGCGCTAAAGAAATCCGGACCAAGATCAAGAGTATCCAGAATACTCAGAAGATTACCAAGGCTATGGAAATGGTTGCGGCAAGCAAAATGCGACGGGCCCAGGAGCGCATGAACCAGGCCCGGCCCTACGCCAACAGGATGCGCAACGTAATTGCGCATCTGGCCCAGGCCAACCTTGAGTACAAACACAGCTACACNGAGTCTCGCGATGTCAAGCGAGTCGGCTTCATCATTGTCTCCAGTGATCGNGGCTTGTGTGGCGGTCTCAATATCAACCTCTTTCGCGAGATCATCAATGCGATGACGCAATGGCAGAAGCAGGGTGTAGAGATCGATGTCACCACTATCGGTGGTAAGGGGTTGAGNTTTTTTAAGCGCGTTGGNGTCAATATCGTTTCGGAAGCGACCCATCTGGGTGATCAGCCGCAGTTGGCAGATCTGATCGGCGCCATGAAGGTGATGATGAACGCTTTTTCCGAAGGCCAAATTGATCGGCTATTTCTTGCGCAAAACGGTTTTGTAACCACCATGACGCAGCAGCCCCGGGTCGACCAGTTAATACCCGTCCAGGCCATTGAGCCGGATGCGCGACTGGAGAGTCACTGGGACTACCTGTATGAACCTGATGCGCGAGAGGTAGTCGATGCGTTAATGATGCGTTATATCGAGTCACTCATTTACCAGGGTGTGGTCGAGAACATCGCCTGCGAGATGGCGGCCCGGATGGTGGCGATGAAGTCAGCCTCAGATAACGCGGGCAACCTTATTGACGAACTGCAACTGGTCTACAACAAAGCCCGTCAGGCAGCCATTACCCAGGAAATTTCCGAGATTGTCGGCGGTGCAGCCGCGGTCTAGCCTGTTAAGGCAAAAGGACAGACAAGGATTATTCACGAGGAATCACGCTATGAGTACCGGCAACATTGTTGAAATTATCGGCGCGGTCGTCGACGTTGAGTTTCCGCGCGGGTCGATACCCAAGGTCTATGACGCGTTGAAAGTGAGCGAGACAGGCCTCACGCTGGAAGTGCAGCAACAGCTGGGCGACGGCGTGGTCCGCAGTATCGCCATGGGTTCGAGCGACGGCCTCAAGCGNGGGCTCGAAGTCAGTAACAGNGGNGCGCCGATTACCGTGCCGGTNGGTGAGCAGACCCTTGGNCGCATCATGGACGTACTCGGTAACCCGGTGGACGAGGCCGGCCCNGTNGAATCACCAACGCGGNTGCCGATTCACCGCCANGCCCCNGGTTACGCTGACCAGGCGCCCACGATCGAGNTNCTAGAGACNGGCATCAAAGTCATNGACCTCATTATGCCGATCTCCAAGGGCGGCAANATCGGNCTGTTTGGCGGCGCCGGTGTTGGCAAGACGGTCNCCATCATGGANCTCATCAATAACATCGCCAAGGAGCACTCAGGNNTGTCGGTGTTTGCNGGTGTGGGTGANCGCACCCGTGAAGGCAACGATTTCTACCATGAGATGAGCGAGTCGGGCGTGCTCGATAAAGTGGCGATGGTCTTNGGCCAAATGAACGAGCCGCCAGGCAACCGCCTGCGGGTGGGGTTGACCGGGNTGACCATATCGGAGNACTTCCGTGACGAAGGGCGCGATGTGCTGCTGTTCGTGGACAACATCTACCGCTATACCCTGGCTGGGGTAGAGGTNTCGGCGTTGCTTGGCCGCATGCCCTCGGCTGTAGGTTACCAGCCGACACTGGCGGCCGAGATGGGTGTGCTGCAGGAGCGCATCACNTCCACTCGCACCGGTTCAATCACTTCGTTCCAGGCAGTGTACGTGCCGGCNGATGACCTCACCGACCCCTCCCCGGCTACCACTTTCGCTCACCTTGATGCCACGCTGGTGTTGTCGCGGCAAGTGGCCGAACTCGGCATCTACCCGGCGGTNGACCCACTGGACTCCACCAGCCGCCAATTAGATCCCTTGGTAGTTGGCCAGGAGCATTACGATACGGCGCGTGCGGTGCAGGGCACCTTACAACGCTACAAGGAACTACGCGATATCATCGCTATCCTCGGCATGGATGAGTTGTCAGAGGAAGACAAACAGATTGTTAACCGTGCCCGCAAGATTCAACGCTTTCTGTCACAGCCGTTCTTCGTGGCCGAGACCTTCACTGGTTCACCGGGTAAGTTNGTCTCGCTCAAGGACACCATCCGNGGCTTCCAGGGCATCATCAATGGCGACCACGACGACATTCCCGAGCAGGCGTTCTACATGGTCGGCGGTATCGAAGAGGCGGTCGAGAAGGCCAAAACCGTCACCTGATAACTACGCTAGGCAGCANCTATGGCCAACACGATTAAAGTCGATATCGTTAGTGCAGAAGAAGAAGTCTGGTCTGGCGAAGGCACCATGGTGTTTGCGCCGGCCGAGATGGGTGAGATAGGCATCGCCCCCCAGCACGCGCCTTTGCTAACGCGGCTGAAGCCCGGTGAGGTCCGGGTACAACAGGAATCCGGTGAGGAACAATTCTTCTACGTTTCCGGCGGTATGCTGGAAGTGCAAGGCCATCTTGTTACAGTGTTGTCAGACACTGCGGTGCGCGCGCATGATCTCGATGAGGCGGCGGCACTAGAGGCTCAGCGACGAGCCGAGCAGGCGATGAGCGATCGCACCAGCGACATGGAACTGGCTAAGGCCAAGGCCGAACTGATCCAGGCCGCCGCCCAGTTACGCGCTATCCAGAAACTGCGCGCCAAAGGCCGGNNCTAACGGNAACAGCNCCAAGTGTGTTCCGNGCGCCGGTAACGNCATGTCCGANTCAGTCAGCGAAAATAAGTTGGTATCGATTGCCTATACCATTCGGGACAGGCGCGGTGAAATCGTTGAGCACAGNGACCTGCCGATTTCCTACGTGCATGGTCTCTCGGTGAGCCCATTATTTCCCCAAATAGAGTCTGCACTGGAAGGTCTACACGAAGGTGAGAGTGCCGAGGTGTCCCTCACCTGCGATCAGGCCTTCGGGCCGCACGACCCAGGCCTGACTTTCACCGACGACCTAGAGAACACACCTGAGGAACTGCGTTTTGTGGGCGCGGAACTGGATGCTGAAAATGATAAGGGTGAAGTCATGCATTTCCGGGTAATCCNGATTTCNGNCGGNCGCATCACCATCGATGGGAACCANCCGCTAGCAGGCCAGGACATTACCATCATCGTCCGGGTCACGGAGGTCCGAGATGTTACACCGCAGGATATTACAGCTCACGCCGAGCAGCATATCCACTGAGTTACCAGCTGCCGTTACCATGTCCTACCACCAGTGACCACGGTGATTGCAGTAATATCCTTGGTATGACCCTAGAAGTAATCGTGCTAGCAGCGGGTAAGGGTACGCGCATGCGCTCAGCCCTGCCTAAGGTGATGCACGATCTCGCCGGCCGGCCGCTGCTGGACCATGTTCTGGAAACGATTTCCAGTCTCAGTGCGCAGCGGATTCATGTGGTTTGTGGTNACGGTGNCGAGATNGTGCGTAAGCATGTCGGTGANNCGGGCTGGATCAACTGGGTGGCGCAGGTCGAGCAACTGGGTACCGGCCACGCAGTGCAGCAGGCTTTGCCACAGGTGGCTGATGATGCGATAGTGCTGGTGGTTTACGGTGATGTGCCGCTGGTGCGNNCACAGACCCTGGGTGGTCTGCTGGCACAGGCGGGGACCAACCGCCTGGCACTNCTGACCGCGCAGTTGCCCAATCCTTCCGGCTATGGACGCATTGTGCGCAATGAGGACAGCCAAGTTATCGGTATCGTCGAGGAGCGTGATGCCAGCGCTGATGAGTTAGACATCGGCGAAATCAACACCGGTTTCATGGCCGCTCCNGCAGCAGCTTTGCGCAGGTGGTTGGCNATGGTGGGCAGTGGCAACGATCAGGGCGAGTACTACCTGACCGACATCATCAGTTGTGCCGTTCACGAAGACATCGATGTTGTCACCGTTAGTTGCGTTGACGGCGACGAAGTTCTCGGTGTCAACAGCCGTGGCGAACTGGCCGTAGCCGAGCGTCTGTATCAGGCTCGCCAGGCGGAATCGCTCATGGCCGCCGGGCTGACCCTGCATGATCCCGCACGTTTTGATCTTCGTGGCCAGTTGCATTTTGGTGAGGACTGTGAAATCGATGTCAATGTCGTGATTAAGGGAACGGTGACTCTGGGTACGCGGGTCCGTATCGGCCCGAACTGCCAGATTACTGACAGCAAGATCGGCAACGGGGTCGAGGTCCGTGCCAATAGCGTTATCGAGGGTGCCGAGATGGCGGAAAACTGCACTATCGGGCCATTTGCCCGCTTAAGAGCGGGGACCAAACTGGCAGCCGGCGCCCGGGTCGGTAATTTCGTCGAAACCAAGAACACCACCTTCGGCAGGGACAGCAAGGCCAGTCATCTGGCCTACCTAGGTGATGCGCAGGTTGGTCAGCGGGCAAATATCGGTGCGGGCGTGATCACCTGCAATTATGATGGCGTTGACAAGCATCAGACAGTGATTGGCGACGATGCCTTTATCGGCTCGAACAGTGCACTGGTAGCGCCGGTGCAAGTCGGCGATGGGGCAACGGTCGGCGCGGGTTCTGCCATCAGCCGTGATGTGCCATCCGGCGAACTGGCACTTACCCGGGCTGAGCAAAAGACCCAGCATGATTGGCGGCGCCCGCAGAAGAAAAAGACTGAATGAATCGATTTTCTTCGGCCACCAGCAGCGCCATCATCAATAAACAATAACCCCGGAAACGACACTGATGTGCGGCATAGTCGGCGCGGTAAGAGAATCAGACACTAGCGGTTTTCTGCTTGAGGGCCTGCGCCGCCTGGAATACCGTGGTTACGACTCGGCCGGTGTTGTCATCATTAACCAGGGTGGCAGACTGGAGCGCGCCCGAACAGTCGGTAAGGTCAAAGAACTTGAGCGGGCGCTGACCCAAACTCCGCTCGCCGGAACGACCGGTCTAG
>PBTT01000112.1 GCA_002729195.1 Acidiferrobacteraceae bacterium | reverse complement strand
TCAGACCCGAGGTTGCCCACCAATGCTGCGCCGGTATTCATGCCGATACCGATTTTCAGGTTGTCAGGCGAACGCCCCGCAGATGCCGCCTCGCTGGCAAGTTCGTCGTTAAGCTGATCGAGCGCTTTCAGCATGGCGAGGGTCGCCCGACAGGCCTGCGTGGCATGATTTGGCACGTCTACCGGTGCGTTCCAAAATGCCATGATGCAATCGCCCATGTACTTGTCGATGGTACCGTGTTGGTCGAGAATCGCCTGAGTCAGGGGTGTCAGGAAACGGTTGATCAGGCGGGTTAATTCCTCTGGTCCATATCGCTCCGAGATCGAAGTGAACTCGCGGATATCACAAAAGAGAATAGTCAGTTTACGGGTCTCTCCACCTAGGTGTAACCGTTCAGGTTCATTGGCGAGTTGTTCGACCAGTGCGGGAGAAAGGTAGCGGCTGAAGGCGCCACGCACCTCGCGCCTTTCTCTCTCACTGCCAAGATAGATTCGTAGTGACTGAGTGAGATACACCAGCACGATGACCAGGCTGAAGTAAAGCGGGTCAACCAGCGCGTTGTAGCGTGAGAACAGAGTCCATGAGCCTCCTACGACCGCCAGTATGGCGGCCAGCGCGATGAGGGCGCACCATAATGCGCCCCAGCGTGGCAACAACCAGATGAGTAGCAGTCCCAGAGTGAAAGACAGAATGATCTCTGCGCCATTGGCCCAGTCCGGTTGGAATAGAAAATCCTGGCTGACGAGTGTTTCCAGGATTTGTCCGCGTATCGCCAACGCTGAGGCCGTACCCGCTATCGGTGTGGGTTGATACCGGGAAAGGCCGGCACCAGTCGAGCCCAGCAATACGATTTGACCAGCCAGGGCTTGCGGGTCTGCTACGCCGGCCAGTAGTTGCCATGCAGCCACGGGTTGCGTGAGTTCTCTGGTGTAACGAATCCACACCCTGCCTGCACGATCGGTAGGCACATCCAGTGCGCCAATGCGTACGCCTACAATCCCGCCCCCGGTTCCAAAAGAAACCTCCCCGCTGGCATTGGTTGACTTGATGATATAGGTCGATGCTCCCTGGGCAAGGCGTAACGCTTCAGCGTCAATGGATGGGAACACCTTGCCCCCGACCGTGACAAAGAGCGGTGCACGGCGCACCACGCCGTCGCTGTCCGGCACGAGGCTGAGTGCGCCGTAACCAGCAGCGTTTGCAGTCAGTGCTGGGAGTGCGGCTATGTTCCCGGTGTAGGGCAGTAGAAATGGATTCGGTGGATCGCCTGCCTGCACTAGACCTGCCTTTAGTTGAGGGACGTTGCCACGGCCCTCCTGTGTCAACGCAAAACCGAGCACACTATTTGATCGGGCTAGCGCCGTCGCCAGCACATCGTCGTGACTCGGTTGACCGGAGAGAGTCGCCCGGGCAGCGTCATACTCGGATCGTTCGGGCAGTAGCCTGGCGATCTCAGGGGGCGAGAGCCGATCGGGTTCAGACAACAGAATGTCAAGCACCAGTGCAGCGGCGCCAGCCTTGGTTGCCAGATCGATCAGTCGTGCCAATTGATCGCGGGGCCAGGGCCATTGCCCCAGCCTCCGCAGGCTCTCCTCGTCGATATCCAGCAACCGTACCGGTAAAGCCGTCTGTTCCCTGGGTTTTACAACCTGGTACTGGTCAAATACGGCCAGGCGGAGTTGAGCCACCAGTGGCGGCTCGATGATCCTCACCAGAAGAGCCCCCAACAGAAGAACAGCCGGTACCAGCGTAGTCAGTCGACTCAGCTTTAGCACCTGGTTATTGCGCTTGTTCCTCCTGGGAAAAAAGTTTTTCAAGAGAAATCTCGTCGGGTGCAACAGACGCTGGCCCGTCCTGCGGGCGTGTTTCTGGTTAAATCGGGCGTCGTCATGGCGCTTTTAAGAAAAGAGTTAACCGGGGCCTAATTACTGAGACAGCTATAGCAGTTTAACTGTAGCAGATTTGCCTAGCGCGGTCCGTGGATGAGATTACCCGCCCACAGCGGGCCATATTGACAACCAGTGGTTGTACGTCCTCCACGGTTGTTTGCTATTCTTATTTATCCAACTAGGCTTTGGTTCTGTGGCGTTGTTGAGTTACGGGGTGGCACGGGCGGCCCGCCCGGACAGCGTCGAGGTAAGAGTAATGAAGAAAGTGCTGTATATGCTCGGTGAATTTACCGATCAGGACATGGACTGGTTGATCGAGGTTGGTCAGCGAGATCATGTGCCTGAAGGGGAAGTGCTGATCCGCGAGGGTGAGCTGGTCGAGAATATTTTCTTTGTATTGCAGGGGCATTTCGTAGTTTCTGTCCGCGAAATGGAGGAAATCGCTCGGATCGGAGACGGGGAGATCATCGGTGAGTTATCGTTCCTGGATTCACGCCCACCCAATGCGACGGTCACCGCGCAGGAAGATTCCGTGGTCATGGTGGTGCCCAAATCACGGATCGACGGCCGCCTCCGTACCGACACGGCCTTTTCTAGCCGTTTCTACCGCGGACTCGGCCTGCTGTTAGCCGACCGATTACGGGATTCGGTGAGTCAGTTCGCCTACGGAAATCAGCAGGGCCTGAGCAGTGGAGAGGATTCCCGGGAATTGTCGCCGGAGTTGCTCGACCAGCTGGATCTCTCGGCCCGCCAGTTCGAACGGATTCGGCGGCGGCTGCTCGATTAACCTAGTACGGTATTGTTGCGCTGGCCCTATGGAACTGTTTCGCAAAACGGCATTAGAGAGGTTGCGCTCACCCGAGCAACTCGATGAGCCGCTCAGAGTCGTACGCCGCAAGGAGTCGGTCGCACTCCTGACCGTGGCCTTTCTGGTCGTGGCCGCGTTGTTGTGGAGCCTATTCGGCAGTGTGCCCGAGAACGGCCAGGGCCGGGCGGTACTCGTCACACCGGGTGCTGTGCGCACGTTGCAGAGCCCGAGCGCGGGCCGCCTGGTCAAGTGGCTGGCGCAGGTCGGCGAGGTTGTAGCGGCGGGGGCGCCCGTGGCTGTCCTCGACCAGCCAGAGATTCGCAGGAAACTCTCCGATGGACAGGCTGCGCGCCAGGAGTGGGAGGCCCGCAGCCGAGACATGCAGGCTCTGCGGCGTCGGCACTTGGCGCTGTTATTGCAGGCAATCGAAAGTGAGCGGACCGTGATTCTCGGCACGATTGAATACCTGCAGCGCTATACCGGTGAGGCGGAGGTATTCCTTAAGGAGATGGCTGTGCAGAGCCGGCAGTTGCTGGATGTGCAGAGAGACAATCTCCACGATGCCCGGCGGGCACGGGTGGTACTCAATGAGGCGTTGGGCAAGAGACACGGCAGTTTCGCGCAACTGGAAGAGAAAGGCCTGGTTTCAAAGAACAACCTGGAGGATGCCCGGCGCCGGGCGGACGAAGGGGAGATCAAACTGCGCGATATCGATGTCCGGATTCGCCAGCTCGGAGTTCAGGATACGGAAGCGGCAAAGAGTAATCTGGATGCAAGCAACGCCCTGTCGGCGCGGCATCACGAGCTGGCCCAACTTGAGTTGCGACTGCGGGAGCTCGACAACCGCAGCGCACGGTTGCGTAAGGATGACCGCGAGGCGGAGCTCGGGGACAGGAATACCCTGCAGCAAATCACCAGAGAGCTTGCCGGTTACGAGAGACAGTTGGAGCAGGACCGGGTGATCCGGGCCAAGCAGGGTGGCAAGATCCTGGAGATTGCCGCTGTCCCTGGCAGTCGGGTGGAGATTGGCGCGCAGATAGCCCAACTGGATGTATCTTCGGGCACTGAAGAACTGGCAGCCCTCGGTTATTTCTCCGATGCCGCCGGCCGCAGGCTTCGCCCTGGCATGCGGGTACGGATATCACCGGCGCCATTTCCCAAGGAACGCTACGGCAGCATCATCGGACACGTGGCGTCGGTGGCGTCATTTCCCGTGTCACCTACAGCGGTGGCAAACAGTATCGGCAACCAGCAGATGGCTCAGGAGTTGACGGGTGAGGGTCATATCATCGAGGCTCGAATTGTGCTGGCTCGCAGCGATGTTGGCACCAGTGGCTACCAGTGGACATCGGAGCGCGGACCCGATGCGGTACTCCAGCCCGGCACCACGGCGACCGTCTGGGTAACCTACCGGCGCCAGCAGCCGTTGGCGCGCTTCATTGCTCGTTACGGCCTGGGCGTGGACCGCCCGGCGGGGGGCTAAGGACTGGCATGAAGCGTATAAAGACGCCGCTATTGCTCCAGCTCGAAATTACCGAGTGTGGCGCCGCCAGCCTAGGGATCATCCTGGAGTATCTTGGCAAGGTTGTTCCGCTGACTGAGCTACGAGCGGCGTGTGGCGTATCCAGAGACGGCGTTAAGGCTTCAAACATCGTCAAGGCGGCCCGCGGTTACGGCCTCAAGGCAAAAGGGCTCAAGGTACCCCTGGAAGATATTCCCGATTTATCCTGCCCTTTCGTTGTGTTCTGGGAGTTCAACCATTTCCTGGTCGTCGAGGGGCTGGATCGGGCCAAGGACATCGTCTACCTCAACGACCCGGCACATGGACATCGCAAGGTGACTTTCACCGAGTTCGACGAGGGTTACACCGGCGTGGTCCTAGTTTTCGAGCCCACGGATAACTTCAGCAAGGGTGGCCGCCGGCCAAGCTTGCTGCGGGCCGTGAAGAAGCGCATCGAACGGTCGGGTACGGCCATTCCTCACTTGCTCGCTGCCGGGTTGCTGCTGACCATTCCCGGCCTGGTGTTGCCAGCGTTCACTCAGGTGTTCCTGGACCAGGTTCTCGGTGAGCAGCGCATAGACTGGTTGTTGCCCCTGGTCCTGGCGCTTGGTGGCACCGTCCTTTTCAAATTGCTGGCTGAGGCGACCAAGTTTGTTTTTCTACGTCGGTTGCGGATGCACCTCGCCATATCGATGGCCAGCCAGTTTTTCTGGCATTTGCTCAGGCTGCCGGCAGGTTTCTATGCCCAGCGCTATACGGGCGAGATCGCTTCTCGGCAGGGACTCAACGACGGCCTCGCCGAGACCTTGTCGGGCCGCATTGCCGACACAGTGCTCAGCATAGTGATGATGGTTCTCTACCTCATGTTGCTGCTGTACTACAACTGGATACTGACCTTGATCGGCGTAGTCTTTGCTGGCATCAGTTTTCTCGCCCTGCGTTTGCTAAGGACCAAGAGAGTGGATGCCAATCTGAGACTGATGCAGGACTTCGGTAAGGTCAGTGGCGATTCGATCGCGGCGTTGCAGTCCATGGAAACCATCAAGGCGGCCGGCCAAGAAAACAGTTTCTTCCACCGCTGGTCAGGCCGTTACACCAAGGCGGTCAACAGCATGCAGGACCTGCAACTCTCTACCCAGACGCTGGGCATGTTGCCACTGCTGCTGAATTCACTGAACACTATGATCATTTACCTGCTCGGTGGTCTCGCCGTTATGGACGGCCAGATGTCTATCGGAACGTTGATTGCGTTTACCGCCCTGATGGCCAGTTTCCAGGCGCCGGTAGGCGCCCTGGTCAGCCTCGGCGCCGAGATTCAGGAGCTTGAGGGTGACCTGCGGCGGTTGGATGATGTGCTGGACGCTTCACTGGATGTAGAGGCGCCGAGCGGCTTCGAGCAGGAGCCTGAGGAAGCGCAGGACCGTTGGCCACTTACGCTCAAAGGCGCGGTCACCGTCGACAACGTCAACTTTGGTTACAGCCCACTCGAGCCACCGTTGTTCGACGGTATTTCCGTTCAGGTCGGCGCCGGTAACACGCTAGCTCTGGTTGGGGGCAGCGGTTCCGGCAAGACCACCCTGGCTCATCTTGTGTGTGGGCTGTATCAGCCCTGGTCGGGTCGCGTGCTTTTTGATGGAACCTGTCGAAACGAAATCCCGAGATCGATCATGGTGGGGTCGCTCGCTGTGGTGAGCCAGGAGATCTTTCTGTTCGAGGGCACTGTTCGAGAGAACCTGACACTGTGGGACTCGACGTTGCCAGAGGACACACTGGTTCGGGCCTGCGTCGATGCGGAAATTCTGGATACGGTTATGGCGTTGCCGGGTGGCCTGGATGGGCACCTGATCGAGGGCGGCGCCAACCTGTCTGGCGGGCAGCGCCAGCGCTTGGAGATCGCCCGCGCGCTGGTGCGCAATCCCAGTGTTTTGGTACTGGACGAGGCAACCAGTGCGCTGGACGCGGAAACCGAACACCTGATAGCCGAGCGGTTACGGGCCCGTGGGTGCACCACGATCATCGTGGCGCATCGCCTCAGTACCATTCGTGATAGTGATGAGATCATCGTTTTGGACGGTGGCCGCATTGCCGAGCGTGGTAGCCATGACGAGTTGTGGGAAAAGCAGGGGCACTACGCTGCATTGCTGCAGGCCGACGAAGGGGTGACAAAGGCTGCCTGATGGAAGATCGCTCACCACTATTCGCTATTGAGGGTCGGTCGCATACCCTGCGCCGCAACCAGCCGATTGTCGCAGATGTTTCTGGGTCAATCTGGGTAGTCATCCGGGGCACACTTGAGGTGTTCAGCATCCGCTTCGAAAACGGAGATCCCGCTGGTCATCGACGACACTTGTTTCGCTTGACGGCCGGTCGCGCGTTGCTCGGATATCCCCCCGAACCAGCCACTGGCAATTGCGGGCTGCTGGCGGTGGCTGCCGCCCAGGTCGAGGTGGTCGAGGCGCAGGTTGAGGTCTTGGCCCGGTCGGCATCGGACGAGGCACTGGAACTGGTGGCGGGGTGGGCGGATCAGGTGGGTCAGCACCTGACCTTCGATACCACAGCGGGCCCGGTGGTGGGTCAGGCAATGCCGGGTGTGGTGGAGTTGCCCCCGGCCGAGGCTGTGGCCGGTGTCCTGGGCGCAGGTCATTGCTTCAGGGTGCTGGAGGGGCAGGTTGGCCTGGGCGACCTGGGTGATCCGTTCCGGCCGGATCATGGCTGGGTTCTCTGGCCGACCCAGTTGGCTCTGCGCGCGAGCGCGGAAGCGGCCCGGATCGAAGTGGCAGCGTTGTCCGCGCTGTTGCCAGAGGCGGGGACTCTGACGCGGGCAATTGAGGGGTTGCAGGGCTTTTTTAACCGCTGCCTGGCGAACCAACAGGCGCAGGAAGAGCAATCGGAACTGGAGCGGCGGGCCAAGGCACGAGCGTTGGAGCGGGAACAGACCGCAGCGGCCTTGTCAGGTCTCGCTGGGGTGCTCAATCCGCAGGAGGACTTCGAGGTACGCGAATCGGACCTGCTGACGGTACTTGGCATGATCGGCAAGCACATCGGAGTGGCGATCTGCCCACCCGCGCTCTCCGAGGATCCCGAGCGGGCACAGCATGCATTGGATGCCATTGCTCGGGCATCGCACTTGCGTTGGCGGGAGGTCGCGTTGACGCCGGACTGGGAAAAGTGGGATGCGGGCCCGGTTTTGGGTTTCCTGGGGGCCGAGGAGCGAGTACCGGTGGCGCTGTTCCCGGGCCCTAACAGTTACGAGGTGGTCTATCCCGACGGTACCCGGGCCCGCCTCGATAGCGACGTCAAAGAACGGTTATGCCCGGGCGCCTACATGATTTACCGACCTTTGCCGCAGAAGGTCAGGAACATTTTCGGGCTGATGTTTTTTACCGCGCGGGGCCAGCTCCGGGACGCCGCACTCATCATCCTGGCAGGAACTGCAGCGACGTTANTGGGCATGCTGGTTCCATGGACTATTGGAGTGTTGTTCGATACAGCCATTCCGGAGGCAGACCGGAGAATGCTCTACGAGATCGCCCTGCTGTTGCTGGTGGCGGCTGTTGCAGGAACGGTGTTCACCCTGGTACAGGCGCTGACCTCAATCAGGCTCGGGATGCGCCGGGAGATCGTCTGCCAGGCAGCCACCTGGGACCGGGTGCTGCAGTTAAGGCCGGCTTTTTTCCGGTCTTTTTCCAGCGGTGATTTGCAGACCAGAGTGGATGCAGTCAGTGATATCAACCGGGAACTGGGGGCCGCGACCCTGCGGCCGCTGGTATCCGGCCTGTTGGCGCTGCTTAACTTCGGCCTACTGTGGCACTACAGTCCGGAGCTCGCCATGATCGCCTTCTGGATAGGAGCCCTGGTCATGGCTTTGACCATCGGCAGCAGTTACGTTATCCAGCGCCTGTCCTACCGGCTCATCGAAATGGCCGGTGCTTTTCACGGTATGGTGATCGAACTGATCGGCAGCGTTTCGAAACTGCGCCTGACCGGCAGTGAGTACCGGGCGTTTTGTCACTGGGCATCCCGCTATACGCCGCAATTGAAGCTGGAACTGACCATAGACCGGCTCTCGGATGCTGTGGCGCTCTTTCATCTCGCGCTTTCGCCGGTCGCTACTGGATTNTTGTTCTGGAAAGCAACGAATCTTCTGATCGGCGGTGCCACCGGCGCCAGCGGTGCCATCACCATGGGCACCTTCATCGCTTTCAGCGCGGCGTTTGGTCTTTACCTGTCGGGCTGGTCGGCGATCAGCAGTACCATCGTCAGCATCATCGATACGCTGGTTAAGGCCAAGCGGGTTAAGCCGATCCTGGAAGGCGAGCTTGAGGTCGGGCAGGACGCGGTCGACCCCGGGCGCTTGAGCGGGCGCATCGCCCTTGATGGTGTGACCTTCCGCTATCGGGAAAATGGCCCGGTCATACTCGACGATATCAACCTAGAGATCGAGCCCGGTGAGCTCGTTGCCATTGTTGGTCCTTCTGGATCGGGCAAGTCGACCCTGTTGCGTTTGTTACTGGGGTTCGAGCACGCCGAGTCGGGCCGTGTATTGTATGACGGCAAAGATCTGGTGGGATTAGATGTCAACGCGGTGCGTCGCCAGATCGGAACTGTTCTACAAAATGGTCGCCTGACTTCGGGCAGCGTGTTCGAGAACATTGCCAACCATCGACAGGTGTCGCATGCNGAAGCATGGGAAGCTGCGGCAGACGCAGGCCTCGCCGACGACTTGGAAGAAATGCCGATGGGAATTCATACCGTGGTCGCGGAAGGCGGAGCTAATCTTTCTGGTGGCCAGCGNCAACGACTGCTGATCGCCCGGGCGTTGGTGGGTCGGCCGAAGATGGTGTTTTTCGATGAGGCGACCAGTGCCCTCGACAATCGCACCCAGGCGGTGGTGACCAAGGCGCTGGATCGGCGTCGTGTGGCCCGCCTGGTGATCGCCCATCGCCTGAGTACCATTCGNAACGCCGACCGGCTGTACGTNCTGGATGGTGGCAGGATCGTNCAACAGGGATCGTTCGACCATCTGAGCGCCGAAGTTGGCGTTTTTCGGGACATTATTAGCCGGCAACTGGCATGACAGCTGAAATATCAATCTGGTCGATGGCAGCAAACCCGCAGGCAATCTCGTGAGCAATACCGCTGACAAACTACTGTTGCCTACCACNCCGGAAGCNGTTGGCGACCTGCTGCCGGTCGTGCGAGTACGGGGAACGCTGGCCGTCGCTGTACTGGGCGCCGTGCTTATCGCTGGGCTCCTCTATCTTGTTCTGGGCAGGCTACCCATCACCGTCACTGGTCATGCGGTTATCGTCGTCCGTCATGCCGTCATGCCGCTAGAGTCCAGCGCGGCTGGCCGGGTTGAGCGCTGGCTGGTGAAGCCGGGCGACCGAGTAGAGCAGAATCAGCCAGTGGCCGTTGTCGGCCAGCCGCTGCTGGAAAAGGAAATCGAGGCACTGCAACAGGAACTTGCCGAGTTAAAGGCATCCCAGCAGGCGGCCCGTGCACTCTTCAAAGAGACTGCCTTACTGGAGCGCAATANCTTAACCAATAAGACCAGTGCTATTACTGACCGGATTGCGGTCANGGAGCAGGAACTGATCGAGTTTCAGCAACTGACTGCTGCAGCGATCGAGCAGGAGAATGAATACTTTCAGGAGCGAGAGCAGGAACTGCTACAGCTCAAGGCGCTTGAAACCCGCCAGGCGGCAGAGTTGGTACAAAGGCTGGAGCGGGCACAGCGGTTGCGGGAGAAGGAACTGATTACTGAGGAACAGTTGTTCGCCNCCAGGGAGGCAGTCACTGATCAANGGGTGGTACTGGCCAGGGTCGACGTCCGGAGGTTGGAATTGAACCGGGCTCGCCTGACTGCCGCAGAAAATAACCTTAAAGCGCTGAAAGAGACCCGTGAGCGCGAACAGGCAGCTGCTGCGTTGCGCCAGGACCTGTTGGAGGCGCTTGCCGATGCCGCTCGCCTTGATCGTGANGTGGCGGANTCAGAGCACCAGGATCGACTGGAGCGCACNCGCTTACAGCGCCGTATTATCGGNCGCAAGCAGACTCTACAAGAGAACCGTGAAATTCGCAGCCCGCTGGCAGGGCAGATGCTCGAATTAATGGTGGCTGCTGGNTCNGTCGTTGGCCCAGGCAGCCGAATGGGTACCCTCGACACCCGCAAGAAATCAGACCNCTTCGAGGTCGTCGCCTATTTNCCCATTGGCGCGGGTAAGAAGATTGNGCCGGGCATGTTGATGGAGNTGTCACCCACTGTGGCCGGTGCCGTGAGCNTAACCGGGGAGGGTGGGGCGCAGCCGGTTACCGGACCGTCACTGACTTACCGGAAACTGTTAGCCCGAGTGGATTCGACATCGCAATTGCCCATCAGCCCGACCGCGGCGGCGTTGACTGTGGGCAGCGAGGCAATTACCGCCGGACTGATGGGTGCCGGCAGTAGGGTAGAAGTCATTGCCCAGTTGCAGCCTGATCTGGATCATCCAAGCGGTTATGTCTGGGCCGGTGGCGGTACGGAGTTCGACGTGGCTGCCGGCACTACGCTTTTCGCTCGAACGGTAATCAAGCAGCGGCCACCCTTGTCCTTCGTGGTGCCGGCCCTTAAAGAATGGCCGGGATTCAACTGACTGAGCGATTGCGGCGTTTGGGTGGACACGAGGGATCGGCGTTGGTCCAGTCGCTTGATACAACCAGCCTGGCACAGNTGTATGATATAGATATCAGGCTGGAGACTCCGTGCGCTCACTCGCGAAGGACAACGGAATGAAGACCCATTTCGATTCCCTGAAATGCCTGCTGCTGCTGTCTATTTTCACGCTCGGCGGATGGTCCGGAACCAGTATCGCCGACAAGGTTACGCTTGATTCTGGCGGTCACAAACTGAAGGGCACGCTGTGTCGACCTGGTGGCACCGGTCCTTTCCCTGCCGTGGTCTACCATCATGGTGGTGGGGGTAATGCCATTGGTGGATCGCCCGAGGACACTTGCCGTGCTTTGGCCAAAGCCGGATTCATCGGCTTGTCTTTGATCCGCCGATCGACCAAACCTTTGCAAGGTCACCTGGAAGATGCCGAGGTAGCCGTCGACTACATCAAGCAACGAGACGAAGTTGATTCTGGCCGAATTGGCGTGATCGGTTTCTCGCGCGGCGGGTTGCTGGCCTGGCAGCAAGCGGCTCGGCGCAATGACCTGGCGGCGTTGGTGATAATGGGTGTAGCTGTAAACCGCCAACTGAACTTTGCAGATGCCGGAAACATCNCGGCTCCGGTACTGTTGCTGGTATCAANGAACGATACCGGNTCCCGCNNCACCAAGGGCAGGAATACCTTGNAATTTACCCGGCGCGNTGCCGATGCGCTGAAACAGGCTGGCCGGGATNTTGAGTTTATCGTCTATCCNNCCTTTCGAAACGACGGNCATACNCTGTTCTTTGAGGTGCGATCCGAATACTGGAAGGATGTGACCNGGTTCTTNAAAANTCACCTCTAAGCTCTATTTGAGATTTNGCTGATCCGGGTACTGTNNCTCAAGANGTCNCCCCGAGCCGCCTATAATCAGGTAGAAGGNCACAGACCCANCANATNTCGATGGGTTCGCCTGTGCTTGGAGTGGGATTCGGGNAGCAAGNCGCTAGATTGGANNGGCCNGAGCCNTCTTCAGCCTGCAAGTCGATCCAGTGTAGAAGTAATTACTCCGGCTCCGTCGCTTGCCGCCATTTGCGGCAGCGTCAGTNNNGCNAGNCCNAGCAGNAGCCCAGGGCNGGCCGGGCAGGGTCGCATAGTGAGCGCCCGTTGCAGGTTTTCGGCCGCCTTCAGGGTTACCTCTACTACTGCNATTGCCTCGGCCCGCGAAAGCCCCTGNAGATATTCCCAGNCTCTGGCACCTTGGGGAATGCGNGCCTTGTTGTCGATGCCCATACAGCGCTGGAAAAGGNCTGCAGAAAAAGNGCCCAGGGATGCGGTGAACCCTATGCAGTCCGCTATCAGTTCATCGAGCATGTTCGAGCGCATCTGNCCNTAAATTCGCTTGGTGGCGTAGTGGGTGAATTCGTGTTCGATCCGCAATTTGCCNGAAGCAGCCAGCCAGGCGGCCACGTCGGNNATGCCCGGTGCGTCGCTATAGCCAACGCTACCGTANGGGGCCTGGTGGAGCAGCACCACGCGATCNCGGATTGTGTCTGGCTCTTCTTTCGCCNCCCGTTGTAATGCNGTTCCCCAGTGTTCACCGGGAACCCTGAAAACCNGNCCTTTGTTCCANAGATCATGCAGCAGGTTAACCCGGTCCCAGTTGTTGATGCCNCCGATACACTTGGCGTGCACGCCCTCGGGTATTGTGGTGGGCTCACAGCGGTTACCTATGGCATTCACCAGTCGCACAAAATCTTCGCGGTNCGTTGTCCCCAGTACTGGCAGCGCACCGGCGAAATGGCTGTGGATCTCGAG
>PBTT01000111.1 GCA_002729195.1 Acidiferrobacteraceae bacterium | reverse complement strand
TGACCGACGCCACCCCACCAGCACCTGCTGTGGCCGCATCTTCTGTGTCCCCTCCGATTACAACTGTGCCTTTGGCTCCTTCGCCGCCATGGCCCGTAGACAGAAAGTGAACAGTAGGTGCTGAGGTATAACCGCTGCCGCCGAGAAGCACCTCAACCGATGCCACCCCACCGGTCGCCTGAGGTGAGTTGAGCGATAAAGTGAGCGTGCCCTGGTTGCTGTTTTCCTGGTCGGCCGTCAGCGGGTTATCACCGGTGGTATTTTCTGGAGCCTGCACCGCGGTACCGGTCAGAGTGCCGCTAGAGATGGAACTGTGGCCACCCGTCGTCATGGTGCCCTCGACCGTACCGCCACCGTCAGACAATGTCATGCTCACCGGGTCACTACCACCGCTGAAACACTTGCCATAAATCGTACCCGACCAATGCCCAGATACGTTGAAGACCTGGTTGTAGACACCGCCAGTGCTTTCGCTGCCGCAAGCCGCCAGAANGCAGNCGGCGAAAACAAGCATGGTAGCGTAGACTGGTTGGCGTGCTGTCATAATCCTGGTNGGTAAGCCGTATNCGTGGTTGCTGTGGTGNNTTACCTCATAATAGAGCGCGGGGTAGTNTGCTGACGCNAGGGTTGGATGCCCGCAGNCNGTTGGGGAGNCATNCCGCGCAGCAGNGTNGTGTCCGCNACGATATTGTTACANANGCCACNGCTACTGTCACCGCCGCAGGCGGCCATGATGACGACAATCNCAGCAAGTGTGATGGCGNAAAGTGGCTGGNCTGCANTCATGATCCNGGTAGCTAGGTCATAGCGGTTNTTACAGTACNTTACCGCATAATCGAGCCTGGGGCCTTATATCCTCACCAACACAGATGAGTGGTATTTTCTGGCTTGCGCCTCCTTGGTGGTGCGACTCAACCACGTCGGGNGNTGATCCCACTCAGGAGCNGAGTTTTTGNNTGAGGATCTCGTTGACCGCCCGGGGGTTNGCCTTGCCAGAGGTTGCCTTCATCACCTGCCCAACCAAAAAGCTCAGCACTTTCTCTTCACCAGCTCGCACCTGGGCCACCTGCGCAGGAAAGTCTGCGATCACCTCGACCACGGCCTGTTCTATGATCTCGGTGTCGAGAATCTGCTTGAGACCACGGGCCTCGATGATTTCCCCGGCAGTGCCATCACCATGCCACATGGCTTCAAACACCGCCTTAGCCGTCTTGCCCGACACAGTCTGATCCTGGATGCATCTGACCAACTCACCCAGCATGCTGGGTGAGACTTTACTCTCACTTATCGGGGTGTCGGTGCGGTTGAGCCACGACGCCAGCTCACCGGTAACCCAGTTCGCCATCAGGCGGTGGTCACAAGCGTTGGCGGCGAGCGCCTGTTCAAAGTAATCGGCAGTGTCTTTCTCTGCCGTCAACTGGGCGGCGTCCGTTTCGCTCAATTCATACTCAGTGACAAAACGTTGCCGGCGTGTGTCGGGCAACTCGGGCAACGACTCTCGGGCCTGTTCCAGGTCAGCCGCAGTGATTACCAGTGGCGGCAGATCGGGGTCGGGAAAGTAACGGTAGTCGTGGGCCTCTTCCTTGCTTCGCATCGGCCGGGTCTCGTCGGTGGCCGGGTCGTACAGGCGGGTTTCCTGGGCCACCGTGCCGCCGTCCTCCAGCACCTCGATTTGGCGCGCGATCTCGAACTCCAGTGCGCGTTCGACAAAGCGAAAAGAATTGATGTTCTTGAGTTCTGTGCGGATGCCCAGCTGCGTCTGTCCCATGGGCCTTACTGAGATGTTGGCGTCACAGCGGAATGAACCTTCTTCCATGTTGCCGTCGCAGATCTCGAGGTAACGCACCAGCGAGTGCAGTTTNCTGAGGTAGGCGACTGCCTCGGCGGGGGCGCGCATATCGGGCTCCGAGACGATCTCGAGTAGCGGTGTGCCCGCGCGGTTGAGATCTACTCCCGTCATGCCGNGGAAATCCTCGTGCAGCGATTTGCCGGCGTCTTCTTCCAGGTGGGCACGGGTGATGCCGATTCGTTTGCGTCCCTGCGCCGTGTCGATAAAGAGCTCTCCGCCGGCNACGATTGGAATCTCGTACTGGCTGATCTGGTAACCCTTGGGCAGGTCCGGGTAGAAGTAGTTCTTGCGCGCAAAGATCGAGCGGGGGTTGACCCGGGCATCGACCGCGAGACCAAACTTTACCGCCAGCAGTGCTGCCTGCCGATTCATCACCGGCAGCACTCCAGGCAGGGCGATATCCACCGCACATGCNTGGGTATTAGGTGCGGCGCCGTAGGCGGTCGGAGCCCCGGAAAATATCTTGCTGTACGTTTGTAATTGGGCATGCACTTCAAGCCCGATGACGGGTTCCCAGGACATATGCTAGAAACCCTCTGGTAACTGCTGGTGCCAGTTGGTCACCTGCTGGTAGCGATGGGCGGCACCCAGCAGCCGGCCCTCATCCATGAAACGGCCGATAAACTGCAGGCCGATGGGCAGACCACTGTGATCGAAGCCGGCCGGCAGTGACAGCGCTGGCAGCCCGGCGAGATTAACCGTGTTAGTGAAGATGTCATTCAGGTACATGGCCACCGGGTCTTCGGCTTTCTCACCCAGGCCAAAGGCGCTGGTCGGGGCAGTGGGGCCGGCGATGATGTCGCACTGCTTAAAGGCGCGGTCGAAATCCTCAGCGATGATGCGGCGAATCTTCTGGGCCTTGAGGTAGTAGGCGTCGTAGTAGCCAGCCGAAAGTGCGTAGGTACCGATCAGAATACGCCTTTTTACTTCCTCGCCAAAACCCTCGGCCCGGGTCTTTTCGTACAGGGCGAGCAGGTCTTCGCAGTCGGCAGCGCGGTGGCCGTAGCGCACGCCGTCAAAGCGCGCCAGGTTAGAAGAGGCCTCGGCCGGCGCAATGACGTAATAACAGGGGATTCCAGCGGCGCTGTTGGGTAGTTCGACATCGATCAGTTGCGCGCCCATCTGCTCGAAAATGGTCAGTGCATCACGCACCCCCTGCAGCACTTGTCCGTCCACGGACTCGTCGAAGAACTCTCTGGGCAGGCCCAGCTTGAGACCCGTCAGATCCATCTCCAGGGTCGCCTCATAATCGGGTGTCACCTGGGTCATCGAGGTGGAATCGCGTGGGTCGAAACCGGCCATGCTCGCCAGTAGCAGGGCGGCGTCTTCGGCGGACTGGGCCAGCGGCCCAGCCTGATCCAGCGATGAGGCGAATGCGATCATGCCGTAGCGTGAGACCCGGCCGTAACTGGGCTTAAGGCCGGTCAGACCGCAGAACGCTGCCGGCTGGCGGATGGAGCCGCCGGTATCGGTGCCGGTCGCTGCCGGCACCAATCGCGCTGCCACCGCAGCGGCCGAGCCCCCAGAGCTGCCCCCCGGCACCCGTGCCCGGTCCCACGGGTTACGCACCGGTCCAAAAAAAGAGGTCTCGTTGGATGAGCCCATGGCAAACTCGTCCATGTTGGTCTTACCAAGGAGTACCGCGCCGTCCCGGTGCATGTGCTCCACCACTGTGGCATCGTAGGGCGAGATGAAGTTCGAGAGAATTTTCGAGCCGCAACTCGTCAATATACCGCGGGTGCAGAAGATGTCCTTGTGGGCGATCGGTAGCCCGATAAGCGGCGCTTGACTGCCTTGGGCTATGGCCTGGTCGGCTGTGTCGGCGGCTGCTAGCGCACCTTCTGCGTCAACGGTGATAAATGCGTTGAGATCAGTAAAGCGCTCGATCCGCTCAAGAAAGTGCCGGGTCAGTTCGACGCTCGAGATCTCACCCTGGCGAAGCATGTCCCGCAGAGTGCTGAGGCTGTATCGATGGGGCATGCTAGGAAATGACGGCGTGGAGTGAGGTGGCGCGACGAATGCAGAACCAAGGTCAGGTGCTACTCAATGACCCGGGGCACGAGATAGAGCCCGTCGTCGACGGCCGGCGCGCCGACCTGAAAGAGTGCCCGCTGGTCACTCTCGTCGACTTTATCGTTGCGCAGCCGCAAAGCGATATCCTGTGGATGGGCCATCGGCTCGATTCCGGCTGTGTCACAGTTGTTCATTCGGCCGACAAGTTCCAGTATGCGAGATAGCCCGCCACGGTAGCGGCCGAGCTCCTCGGGGGAAATTCGAATGCGGGCGAGTCGGGCGACTCGTTCAACGTCAGCTGTAGATATTGACACGGTAGCTTGGGGTTGTTGATCAGAAACGATAAATTATAGCCCAGGGATTTGAACGATCCGGGCTGCGCTATGCTAAATTACGCCCGTCTGTCGCCGTCCCCGTTACCCATTCACTACCCTATACCGATGATTCTCAAGCGCTTATTCGGCCTGTTCTCCAATGACCTGGCCGTCGATCTTGGCACGGCAAACACTCTAGTCTACGTACCTGATCGCGGTGTGATCCTGAACGAGCCCTCGGTGGTAGCGATCCGTACCGGCTCCATAGCACCGGACAAAACGGTGCTTGCAGTCGGCCAGGAAGCCAAGATGATGTTAGGGCGCACGCCCGGCAACATCCAGGCGATCCGGCCGCTCAAAGAAGGCGTTATTGCTGACTTCACTATCGCCGAGGTAATGCTCAAATATTTTATCCGTAAGGTCCAGGAAAATCGTTTCTTCTCCAGCCCCAGAATCGTGATCTGTGTGCCGGGGGGTTCCAATCAGGTGGAGCGCCGTGCGATTCGTGAGTCGGCCATCACTGCTGGCGCGCGCGAAGTGTTCTTGATCGAGGAACCCATGGCTATGGCTATTGGTGCCTCGCTGCCGGTGGCCGAGCCCACCGGTTCCCTGGTGGTAGATATTGGCGGCGGCACCACCGAGGTGGCCGTGTTGTCGCTTGGCGGCATTGTCTATGCCACCTCAATCCGGGTGGCTGGTGACACTTTCGATGAGGCCATCATCAACTACATCCGGCGCCGCCACGGTTTACTCATCGGTGAGGCCACAGGCGAGCGGGTCAAAAATGCGATAGGCACGGCCTGGGAGGAATCGGATCACCGCGAGCTGGAGGTCAAGGGTCGAGACGTGGCTGACGGTATGGCACGTAGCTTGGTCATCGGCAGCGACGAGGTATACGAGGCTATCAGTGATTCGCTGCGGCAGATCGTGCAGGTCATCCGCGAGACGCTGGAGAACACACCCCCGGAACTGGCGGCAGACATTGGGGACCGTGGTATGGTCATTGCCGGTGGCGGCGCTTTAATCCGGGACATGGATCGACGGTTGATGCAGGAAACCGGCCTACCGGTGGTTGTTGCCGACGACCCGCTTACCTGTGTCGCCCGCGGCTGCGGCAGGGCCCTAGAAGAAATGGTCGTCCTGGGAGATGTATTCACTCAAGAGTAGCGTGGCCAGGCGTGCGCTCCCCCCAGTTTGTTGAATGCGCCTTGAGCCTCCCCCCGGCAATTTGAACAGCCAATGGAAACTGTGCGGTTGAAGCCCGCAAGCCGTAAAGCGATCATTGGCCTGCTGCCTTACGCGCTGCTGTCGGTATTGCTGATGGCGGCTGACCGCCACAGCGACAGCGTGCGTCAGGCGACCCACGCCGTCGCAGTCGTTGGTATCCCCGTACACTTCCTCGCGACACTGCCGACGCGGACATTGCGCTGGATGGAAGGTAGCCTTGAGTCACCGCAGGAACTCAAGCAGCAATACGCGGTGCTGCAGGAGAAGCACTTGATTTTGCAAACCCGGCTACAGCGGTACGAGTTGCTGGAAGTAGAAAACGCCCGGCTCAGGCGGCTATTGTCAGCCTTACCGACTGCGTCCGAGCAGGTACTGCTGGCCCGCCTGATCGATGTCGATCTGGACCCGCGCGCTCAGGACATTCTCATTGACAAGGGCAGCGCCGACGGAGTGTTCGACGGCCAGCCGGTGGTTGACGGTGGCGGTATCGTTGGCCAAGTGACCGCTGCGGGCCTTTTTCGCAGCGCAGTCAGGCCGGTGACAGATCTGGCCCAGGCCGTACCAGTCCAGGTACTGCGTAATGGCTTGCGGGCTGTGGTTTATGGCGGCGGCCGGGGGCAGTTGCTGCGCGTATTGTATTTAGACCGTAATGCTGACATCAGAGTCGGCGACTTGCTGGCCAGTTCCGGCCTCGGGGGCCGTTACCCGGTTGGCTACCCGGTCGCGCAAGTGAAAACGGTGGAACGCAATCTGAGTGAGTCATTCATGACGGTACGCGCGGAGCCCGCCTCACAGCTTGGCAGTGAACGTGAAGTGGCACTGCTGTGGCTTACTGATGATCGGCCCGGCAATGCTGGGATACCAGCAGGGGAGGGGGAAGGTGCCGGTGATTAGCGTGGATACAGGCCGCAGGCGAGGCTGGGTGTTGCCGGCAACGCTCTTCGTGGCTTTTGTCCTGCATGCGCTGCCAGTGAACGATCCCCTGCAGGGGTTTGTTCCAGACTGGGTATCGTTAGTTTTGATCTACTGGAGCCTGGCACTGCCCGGTCGGATGAGTGTTGGTGCAGCTTGGGCGGTGGGTTTGTTGCTCGATCTGGTTTCATTCGGCCTGCTTGGGAGTTACGCTCTGACCAAAGCGGTACTCGTATATTTCAGCCGGCGTGCAGCCCTGCAGGTGCGGACTTATCCGCTGTGGCAGCAGGCGGTGGTGGTGTTGGTGCTGCTGGCGGTAGAGATGTTATTGTTGGTTGTCATTGAATTTGCCGTGGAACAGAGTCTGCATGGGCTCGAGCGCTGGACTGCTGCCGTTGTCGGTGCTTTGCTCTGGCCCATCGCCTACTTGCTGTTGCGGCGGTGCCGGCTCTGGGCCCAGTTGTCCTGAGGATCGGGATTTCTCCATGAGCGCAGACCAACCAATTACTGACCAGGGTCGTGACGGTCGCCTGATCAGGGCTCGCCTGCGCGGTGCAGCACTGCTGGTTCTGCTGATGGTGTGCACCATTATCGGGCGTCTCTATGTTCTGCAGGTAGCGGAATACGACAAGTACCAGACTTTGTCTCTGGGTAATCACATCCGACTGCAGGCACTGCCACCGGTACGCGGCCTGATACTCGACCGTTATGGTGAAGTATTGGCCCGGAACAAGCCGGTCTACGAACTGCAGGTCATTCCGGAGAAGACAGAAAACCTGGAGTGGGTTCTGCAGGAGGTGGGTAAGATAGTCACTCTCAGCGAACGAGAACTGGCACGTTTTCGCAAGCGGCTACATCAGCGTCCGTCCTTTGAAAAGCACCTGCTGAAGAGCCGTTTGACCGACCAAGAAGTAGCTCGTTTTGCCGTCAATGAGTATCGCTATCCTGGGGTATCGCTGGATGCCGGTCTGCAGCGGGTCTACCCGGCCGGCGAACTAACCGGGCACGCGCTCGGTTATGTCGGCCGTATCAATGAAAGAGAAGAACGCCGCCTTGACCCGGTGGCCTACCAGGAGGTTTCGCATATCGGCAAGCTGGGTGTCGAGATGTACTATGAAGAAGAATTGCTTGGCCGGGGGGGCTTCGAGCAAGTTGAGATAGATGCCCATGGCCGGGTGGTGAGAACCATTAGCCGCGGCGCTGCTAGGCCCGGCAAAAACCTGCACCTGACGCTCGATCGAGGTCTCCAGCAGGTGGCCTGGGAAGCTCTGGGCAGTCGCCGAGGTGCCGTGGTGGCACTACAGCCAGACACCGGTGAGATTCTCGCTCTGGTCAGTGCGCCGACCTACGATACTAATCTGTTCACTGACGGAATCGACAAGGAATCCTACAATGCGCTCAGGAGTCTGGCCGGCACACCGTTGCTGAATCGCGCCCTCTACGGCCGTTACGCGCCAGGTTCCACCATCAAACCGGTAATTGCGTTAGCGGCGCTAGAAGCCGGTCTCGACCCCCGGCAGAAAATCTATTGTCCGGGCTGGTTCATGTTGTCC
The DNA here is from genome assembly GCA_002729195.1 of Acidiferrobacteraceae bacterium. GTDB lineage: Bacteria > Pseudomonadota > Gammaproteobacteria > Arenicellales > UBA868 > UBA12578. The sequence goes on along the minus strand of PBTT01000111.1, from coordinate 7,671 downwards.
GGCAGCAGTCGTAAGTACCGCTGCTGGAAACGTGAGGGACATGGCTGGATGCACTTGCACGACGCCCTGGAACAGTCGTGTGATACCTATTTCTACAATACCGGTGCGAAACTCGGTATTGAGCTCATGGCCGATATACTGAACCGGTTCGGCTTCGGTCGACAGACTGGGGTGGACCTGCCGGATGAGCCCGATGGCCTGGTGCCGACCCCGGCATGGAAGCAGCGCACCCGTGGGCGGTCCTGGTACCCGGGCGAGGACGTCATTACCGCCATCGGCCAGGGCTACTTGCTGGTAACCCCCCTGCAACTGGCCACCGCTACGGCAACCCTCGCCAACCACGGCCGGTCGGTGAGGCCACGGCTGCTGCGTGGCTTGGAGAATCCACTGACCGGAGAAATGGAATACCCTGCTGGCCGGGTCGTGCAGTCAGCCACCATCAAGGACCCCGCGGTTTATCAACGCATCATTGATGGTATGACCGCGGTGATGCACGGACCCCGCGGCACTGCCCGGGCCAGCGGTAGGCACAGTGCCTACCAGATGGCCGGCAAGACTGGAACCGCCCAAGTTATCGCCATTCCGCAGGAGCAGGACTACGATGAGCAAGGCGTGCCGGAGCACTTGCGTGACCACGCGCTGTTCATCGCTTTTGCCCCGGTGGAACAGCCGCAGATCGCGGTGGCGGTTATCATAGAAAATGGCGGCAGTGGCGCCCGTTCGGCTGCTCCCGTGGCTAGGAAGATACTCGACTATTTTTTCATCCAGCGGCTGCGGCGGGCCGCTATCGGGGGGATAACCCGTGTTTTCGGGTAGGCAAATACACCTTGATGGCCCGCTGCTGATCGGTATCCTGGCTTTGTCGGCACTGGGAGTAGTCGTCATCTACAGCGCCTCGGGGCAGAGCCTGGATATTATGTACCGCCAAATGTTGCGGCTCGGTATCTCCATGGTCGTGATGGTGGCGCTTGCGCAGGTGCCCCCAGAGGCCGTTCGGCGTCTGTCGCCACATATTTTCGTCATCGGCATTGTAGTGTTGACGTTGGTGCTGGTGGTTGGCGCGGTGGGCAAGGGTGCCCAGCGTTGGCTGGATTTGGGGTTCATCCGTTTTCAGCCCTCCGAGGTGATGAAACTGGGCGTGCCGATGGCGGTTGCTTGGTTACTCGCACGCCAGCAGTTGCCACCGCGTTTCGGCGAAGTTCTGATCGCGCTGACTCTGACCTTGTTGCCTGCTGCGTTAGTAGTGGTACAACCGGATCTTGGCACCGCTATCATGCTGGCCATATCGGGTCTGTTGGTGCTGTTCCTGGGCGGCATTCGCTGGCGACACTTGCTCATGATGTTGGCCGCTACGGCAGCTGTTGCCCCGTATCTTTGGAGTGAACTGCACGAATACCAAAGGCAGCGCATCCTGACCATGTTCAATCCTTTTTCAGATCCGCTTGGCACGGGCTACCAGACGATACAATCCCAGATAGCGATTGGTTCGGCCGGTGTCGCCGGTAAGGGCTGGCTTGCCGGCAGCCAATCGCATCTCGAGTTCATTCCCTCACGCAGCACCGACTTTATCTTCTCCGTATTCGCTGAGGAGTTCGGCCTGATCGGCTCGGTGGCACTCATACTTCTGTATCTGTTTGTGGTGGGCCGCTGCCTGGTCATGGCCTATCAGGCCCGTGAAACCTATTCAAGGCTGCTCATTGGTGGATTGGCACTGACCTTTTTTTTCTACCTGTTCGTGAACTTGGGAATGGTGTCAGGTATCCTTCCGGTAGTGGGTGTGCCCTTACCACTTATAAGTTACGGCGGCACCTCAATGGTGACACTGATGGCAGCATTCGGAATAATCATGGGCCTGCATAGCCGGCGGCGGCTGATGGCGTGAGGCGAGCAAGTTGACTAGACCGCGCATCTGGCGGCACAGCCTTTTGGCCTTTGCCGCGCTACCTTTGTTGACACTATTTGCCGGGCCTCTGGCCTTTGCTGTATCGCTGGAGAAGTACCCGCAACTCATCGAGTTGACCGAGCGCTTGTCGAGTCGTCACGGTCTCGACCGCGAACGCATGAACGACTGGCTGGGTGAGGCGAAGATCAAGCCGAAAATCATCGAAGCAATGGAACGACCAGCTGAGCAATTGCCCTGGCACCGTTACCAGGCGCTATTCGTGAACAATGCGTCGATCAACCACGGAGTGCAGTTCATCAAGACTCACGCCAGGACTCTGGCCCGGGCCGAGGCGCAATACGGGGTACCGGTCGAGATCATCACCGCGATCATCGGCATTGAGACCCGCTATGGTACGGTTACCGGCAGCCTGCGGGTGCTGGACAGCTTGGTTACGTTGTCGATGGAATACCCCCGGCGCAGTAAGTTTTTCTTGTCCGAGCTGGAGCACTATCTGTTGCTGGTCGCCAGGCAAAGGTTGGACCCCTTAGTCGTCAAGGGTTCTTATGCCGGCGCCATCGGTGTGCCCCAGTTCATGCCCAGCAGTTACCGGCGGTTCGCGGTGGATTTCGATAATGACGGCAAGGCGGATCTTATCAACAGCGTGGCCGATGCTATCGGCAGTGTGGCTAACTACCTTGGCGAACACCGTTGGCATCCGGGTGAACCGATTGTAACGCGCCTAACAGACAGCGCAGCAACTGTCCTGGATCCCTACGTGACTCGAAAACTCAAGGCCAATACCCCGGTTGCGACGGTCAGCGCGGCAGGGGTGAGCCTGGCTGAGGGTATCGCGCTTGATGCCAGTGTGGGAGTGATGCGGTTCGACGGTGCGCTGGGCAAGGATTACCGGCTGGGCTACCACAATTTCTTTGTCATCACCCGCTACAACCGCAGCCAGAACTACGCCATGTCGGTGTTCGAGTTGGCCGAGAGAATTTCCCGGGCTTTGGGGAGTTGACAGGGATGGCCCGGTCCGTTTTTGTTTGTGCCATGCTGGCATTGGCGCTGCAGGGGTGCAGTTTTTTCGGCAGCGAGCGCCCGGGTGGCTACTTCGAGGACGACGGCCCACCACTGCTTGGCGGTCCCGACCCGGCATCCGTGCCGGACCCTATACCCCGCATCGAACCGCTCAGCAAAACCGGTAACGCGCCCTACGAAGTCTACGGGGTGCGGTACCGGCCAGTGCAGGAAGCACGCGGCTACCGCGAGACCGGTGTCGCCTCCTGGTACGGCAAGAAATTTCATGGTCGCAAGACCTCGAGCGGTGAGATCTACGATATGTATGCTATGACCGCAGCCCACAAGACTCTGCCTCTGCCTACCTATCTGCGGGTGTACAACCTCGACAATGGCAACGAGGTTGTGGTGCGGGTCAACGATCGTGGCCCGTTTCTGGGTGGCCGAGTGCTAGACCTTTCATACATGGCGGCGCGTAAGTTGGGGCTGGTGGCGACTGGCACCGCCCGGGTCCGGATCGAAACGGTGGATGCTGTCTCCCCGGCATTGGCGCCGGTGCAGGAGGTGACACTGACTCCTGGCGGGGGGCAAGTGCTTTTGCAGGCCGGCAGTTTCCGCTTGTCCGGTAATGCCCAGAAGTTGCGGCGGCGGTTGGAGGATGCAGGAATCAGGCCGGTCCGGGTGGCGACGGGCCGAGTGGGAAATGACCTGTATTATAGGGTTCAGGTTGGCCCGGTAGCAGCCGGCGAGATGCGGATGCACAGCGCCAGGGTGCACGAGGTAATCGGTGTCGAACCGACGGTGGTAAGCGATTGCTGTTGACTATGAGGATCAAGATGAAAAAAGGTAGTTTGTTGTTGCTGGCGTGTCTGCCGCTGGCATGTATGTTGCCGGCGGCCTACGCCGAGATCGAATCAGATTTGTCGACCAAGGCGCGGTCGACTATACCCCCGCCCCGATTGCAGGCTTCCTCGTGGCTGTTGATGGATGCTGGGACGGGCACAGTGATCGCGGCACAGGATCCTGACCAGCGCATCGAGCCGGCCAGCCTGAGTAAGCTGATGACAGCGTTCATCGTGTTTCGTGAGATCAAGCGCGGTACCCTCAGCCTGGATGAGGAGGTGGTCGTCAGCGAGAAAGCCTGGCGAACGCAAGGCTCGCGCATGTTCATCGAACCCGGTGATCGAGTTCGGGTGGAGGATTTGGTGCTGGGCCTTATCGTGCAGTCTGGCAACGATGCTGCGGTTGCCCTGGCCGAGCACGTGGCGGGCAGCGAGGACGGTTTTGCTGACCTTATGAACCGTGCGGGCACTAGCATAGGCCTTGAGAATACTCATTTCGTCAACAGCACTGGCCTGCCCCATCCAGATCACTTTAGTTCTGCCCGGGACCTTAGTTTGTTGACGGCAGCGATTATCCGCGATCAGCCGGAGCACTTCGGGTACTACGCTATCCGGGAATTCACCTGGAACGGCATCACTCAGAAGAACCGCAATCCTTTGCTCGGGCGGGACGAGACTGTGGACGGCGTCAAGACCGGTCACACCAGTTCGGCGGGCTACTGCCTGATCGGCTCCAGCGAACGCAAAGGGATGCGGCTGATCGGCTCGGTCATGGGCTCCCGCAGTAACCGGGAACGGGCCGATTCGGTCTACGCGTTGCTAAAGTTTGGGTTTGCCGCTTACGAGAGCCACGACCTGTACCAGGCTGGCGCCAGGATACTTAGTACCGGTGTGTTCAAAGGCGTCGTTCCCGAGGTCAACGTTGGCCTGGCGGATACGGTGCAGCTGGTTCTACCCAAGGGATCGGGGGCGGGTCTCGAGGCAGTTATTGAGCTGGTCGACCCATTGGTTGCGCCGCTGGTACAGGGGCAGCAGGTGGGCACACTGGCCATTACCCTGGGTGGTGAGCCCCTGCTGACGCGGCCACTGGTGGCGCTCGCAGCGGTAGCAAGCGGATCCTGGTTTGATGCGATGGTCGATTCGGTACGGCTGTGGTTCCACTGATGACAGGCCTGGATAACAACGGGGAGTCGCCGGAGGACCTGCTCACCTTTCCCTGCCAATATCAGGTCAAGGCCATGGGTCGGCACGATGGTGGTTTCCAGACCCTAGTGTGCACGGTGGTTGGGCGCCACCTGGATGGGGGTGAGATACTAGAGACAAACATTCGGGCGAGTACCAAGCGTAGTTATATCTCGGTAAGTTGCACCATAGAAGCTGTCAGTCGGGCCCAGCTGGATGCCATCTATCTGGACCTCAACAGCGAGGCCGAGGTACTGGCCACTTTGTGATTCCAGCTGGCGCCCGCGGGATTGCGATGACAATGAGTGAACTGGCCGTACGGCGCCTTGGCCGGGTGGACTACACGACGACACTGGAATCCATGCGCAGTTGGACTCGTGCCCGGGGCCCGCACGCTATGGACGAGATCTGGTTGCTCGAGCATCCGCCGGTGTACACCCGTGGTGTGAGCTGCACTAGCCTGCCACGGGCCGGGGTCGACAGCATCCCGGTAGTGGATAGTGACCGTGGTGGGCAGATTACTTACCACGGGCCTGGGCAATTGATCGTCTACCTGCTGCTGGACCTGCGCCGGTTGGGGCTTGGGATCCGACAACTGGTCAACCTGATCGAGCAGGTGTTGGTCGATTACCTCGCCGAGCAGGGTCTCGTGGCTGGGACCCGGTCTGGCGCGCCCGGGGTCTACATTGGTGAAGCTAAAATCGCGGCGCTGGGCCTGCGCGTGTGCTCGGGTTGCACTTACCATGGCCTCAGCTTCAATGTGGGGGTCGATCTTGCTCCATTTTCCCGCATCGACCCCTGCGGTTACCATGGGTTGGCCGTGACCAGCTTATGCGAACTGGGGCTCGAGTCTGACATGGGCGCTGTCGCGGATCGCCTGCAAGCACTTTTTGCCAAGGCACTGGGTATGGAGGCGTACTCCTGCGGCCGCCGTCAGTGTGCGTGATGTTTGATCGTGAACAGGCTTACCCGACGATAATTCGCTTATAATTTTCTGCACTGCTCGAAGACCTGTTGCCGAGCCATGATCACAGTCGACGAAATCATGACGGTAAAGCCGTTCACCTTGACCGAGGTGAACACACTTGGCGATGCCCACCGTTTGATGGCAGAGGAGCAAATTCGTCACGTACCGATCGTTGATGCGGATCAGAGCCTGGTGGGCTTGGTCTCGCAGACGGACGTGATTGCGGCCACTCACTCGATACTCGATGGCCGTTCAACCGAGCAACTTACCGCGGAGGAAGCACAGGCCGAACTGGGGCGGGTGATGGTTACCGAAGTGCAGACGACCACGCCAGGTACGAGCCTGCGCCAGGCCGCGTTGCTGCTACATGGGCACAAGTACGGATGTCTGCCAGTGCTGGATGAAGGTCAACTGGTCGGCATCGTCACTGATAGCGATTTCGTCGGCGTGGCGATCAACTTGCTGTTGCAGCAGGAAGAACTGAGTTTCAACAGTGAAGAGAACGATGGTGTGGGTGAGGAACTCGAGGAGTTCGATGATCTCGATGATATCTACGTCGAGACCGACGAGGAAGACGACTGGAGTCGTGCCGACCTGTAAAATACACTCTGCTGGCCGCCCGCTTCAAGCGCTTGTCGTTTTTTTCTGGGTTTGTGTTATCCCGACCCGGGCACGGGCCTCGCTGAGGCGGGCGGGGTCTCCCACATCCAGCCAGCAGCCGGCGAAATGCTGCCCTGATACCTTACCTTGCGCCATGGCTGTTGCCAGCAGTGGGGCCAGGGCAAAACGCCCCGGCGTGGTGTCGTTAAACAGGGCATGTCGGTAAACGCCGACTCCAGCGAAAGTCAATCGCCGTGCAGCATGCTCGGCTACCGTGCTCACGCGGTTGCCGCACAGGAAGAAATCTCCCCGGCTGTGGTGCGCGGGATTGTCTACCAGCACGAGATGGGCTAAATGCTCCACCTGCCCGGGCAGGTCTTCTAGTTGGAGGTTGGTCCAGATATCACTGTTAATGACGATAAACGGGTCTGATTCGATGAGTGACAGGGCCTGGCGGATACCGCCACCGGTCTCCAGTGCTCCGACCGGTTCTTTCGAATAGCGGATGGAAACACCATACCGGGACCCATTACCCAGTGCCGTGATGATCTCATCTGCCAGGTGGGAAACGTTGATCACCACCTGCGTGATCCCGCCGTGGGCGAGCGCGTAGAGGTGGTAATCGATCAGGCGGTGGGCGCCTACCTGCAGCAACGGTTTGGGCACCGTGTCGGTCAGCGGCCGCAAGCGCTCGCCGCGGCCAGCGGCAAGGATCATGGCTGAAAGTTGACGGTGGGGCATAAAATGATCCGCAGCAATTTGGTGCGGGCGCCGCGTTTGGGAAGCGCTGCGCTGTTTCCTATAATAACGGACCCGGCGAGTCGGTGTGAGCAGTTCCTGTAGGGCGTGCCGGTAGGGCACAATGGCGGTGTGGCCCATGGCCGGGCAACCCTTACCTGTCTGAGGCCCGCAGGCTGACCGATGGAGAGATGAATGACTGTACGTGCGGATGAATGGTACCCCTGGAGAGGAGCGCTCGCTTGGTTATTCGGAGCAGTATTGAGCAGCCTGGGCCTGTACCCCGCTGGTCTTTCGGCTGAACCACCCCTGTCATTTGCGAGCGCGACCACCTGTCCGCCAGATATCATAAGTATTCCCGACGAGTTGCTGCCCTACGTCTCCAAAGATGCCTCGGGGCAGCCCATCAATCTGGAAGCTGACCAGATCGACTTGCCCGA
>PBTT01000110.1 GCA_002729195.1 Acidiferrobacteraceae bacterium | reverse complement strand
AACAATTTGGCCAGCCCATTGGCAAATTTCAGGGCACCTCTTTCAAGCTGGCCGACATGGCGACCGAGTTGCAAGCCGCCGACTTGCTGGTGATGCATGCTGCCCGCAAAGCGGACGCTGGACAGATGTCCCCCATGGATGCGGCTATGTGCAAGCTATTCGCCTCAGAGATGCTGGCGCGCCTTGCCGATAATGCAGTACAGATCTACGGCGGCATGGGCCTGATGGAAGACCTGCCGGTGGAACGACTCTGGCGCGACTCGCGGCTGGAACGCATCTGGGAGGGCACCTCTGAAATTCAACGTCACATCATCAGCCGTTCGCTGCTGCGCCCGCTTGGCGCATGAATCAAAGGCAAAGCGAAAATCTCGCCCGCCTGCTGGCGCCCCGACAGGTCGCCTTCATCGGTGGTGACGAGGCGTTATTTGCATCCAGGCAGTGTGCCGAATCTGGCTTTACCGGAAACATCTGGGGGGTCAACCCCCGGCGTAAGCACTTTGGGGATTCGCCCTGCTTTGCCAGCGTAGCCGACCTGCCCGTGGCACCGGATGCAGTGTTCCTGGCCGTGCCCAGGCAGGTGGTGCCCGACGTCGTCGAGCAACTTGACGTCATCGGTGCTGGCGGCATCGTCTGCTATACAGCTGGCTTTGGCGAATTGGGTGGCGAGGGTTTAGCGCTGGAACAAGCCCTGGTCGAGGCCAGCGGCGACATGGCACTTGCCGGGCCCAACGTGTTCGGTATGCTCAATTACGTTACCGGCGCGCATCTTTGGCCGTTCAGCCATGGCGGCGAGCGAGTGGAGAACGGCCCGGCCATCATCTCCCAATCCGGTATGCTCTCGAGTTATTTGCTGACCAACCGGCGCTCGCTGCGCTTTTCCTACGTGATTGGTGCTGGCAATCAATCGGTGCTCGGGGTCGAGGACTACCTCGAGGGCCTCGCTGACAACCCGGCCGTCACCGGCTTCGGCTTGTACTTGGAGACATTGCGCGACGTGCCCGGTTTCGCCAATGCCGTCAACCGGGCACTCGCACGGAATGTGCCGGTGGTTGTGCTCAAGGTCGGCCAATCCGAACTCGCCTCGCGCACTACCGTCACCCACACGGGCTCGCTCGCCGGCAGCGATGTCCTCTACCAGGCACTGTTCGACCGGCTGGGGGTCGCGCGGGTCAGCAATCCCAGCCTGTTGCTCGAAACCTTGCAGATGCTGACGGCTGCTGGTGGGCCGGCAGGCCCGGCCTTGGCAGCATTTACCTGCTCCGGCGGCGATGTGGCCATGCTGGCCGACTGCGGCGAGGCCCAGGGTATTGTTTTTCACCAGCCTGACCAAAAAACCGAGCAAGCACTGCGCCAGTGGCTGCCGGAGATTGCAACGGTCTCGAATCCACTGGACTACACCACCCCGCTCTGGGGCCAGGAGCAGGTACTCGAGAAAGTGTTCACCGCGGCACTAGACGGCAAACATGATGCGGCGCTGTTGGTACAGGATTATCCTCCGCCAGGGCTCGACGCTGACCGCCCGCTCTACCAGGCTGATACCCGGGCCTTCATTCACGCAACCCAGGCCGCTGGCGTACCAGCGGCTGTTTGTTCCAGTCTGCCGGAAAATCTCGATAGTGAGACCCAGGGTCTTCTCATTGCCCAGGGTATCGCACCACTGCAAGGCATTAGCGAAGCCGTCACTGCGATTGCCGCCGCGGTACCATTTGGTCGGGCGCGCCGCACCTGCCAGGACGGCATTCCATCTTTTGTACCCCGCCTTGCCGCAGCGGATGAAACGACCCTCGAGACCCTGGACGAGTGGGAGGGTAAACGGTTACTCGTCAAACACGACGTGCCTGTTCCCGAAGGTCGGATTGTTAGTGCGAGCACAGCTGCTGAAAAAGCGGCAGATATCGGGTTTCCGGTAGCACTCAAACTTGCCGGTGATCAAACACTACACAAGACAGAGGCCGGCGCCCTACGCCTTAACCTGAACAGCAAAGAAGAAGTAACCCGGGCAGCGGCTGAGATTCTGGCATCGGCATCTAACTATCTTGGTAACCCGGCCAAGGATTGTTTCCTGGTCGAGCAGATGGTTACCAATTCGATTACCGAGTTGCTGGTTGGCGTACAAAACGAGCCTCAATTTGGTCTGGCACTCACCCTCGCAAGCGGGGGCACCCTGGTGGAAGTGCTGGCTGACAGTCGCACACTGCTGCTGCCGGTAGATCAGCAGGGCATTCGCGGTGCACTGCTGTCACTCAAGTTGGCACCTCTGCTGGCCGGCTATCGCAACCGGCCAGCAGCCGATATCGATGCATTGGTCGACGCAATTTCAGCAATTGCCAATTTAGCCCAGGCTCTGGGATCGCGCCTTGGTGAACTGGACATTAACCCGCTCATGGCCATGCCCCGGGGCTGTGTCGCGGTGGACGCGCTGATTCGCCTGTGTCCGGATTGAGNNAAGAGNNGACTGTTATCGTGGACAATNTTTGTGGCCTGGTGCTGCTCGACTATGACGGTGTTATTGTCGATTCCGCTGCTACCGTGCTGGANCAAACTGAAATATTCTGTGCAANNCACGAACTGCCNTTCTCCCTTACCCTGGCCGACCTTGACCGCCTCGACCCGCTNACCTTGCCGATGCTTGCNCACATNGCNGGCATACCCGGTGCCAAGTTCAAGGCCTACGGCCGCCTCTTGTTCGACTACTTGCAGGCCCACAGCGGGGAGATNCCNCTGGTTACCGGCATCGACACCTTACTGTCGCAACTGAGCAGCCATTACACTCTGGGTGTGATATCGGCCAACCACTCTGCGGTAGTGAAGACACGGCTCGCGCTGGCTAACCTGATGCAACACGTCAGTGCCTGCTACGGCAACGATCATCCTGGCGGCAAACGTACACACATTGCTGATGCCCTTACCCGCTTCGATATCCCCCGAAAAATGGCATGGATGGTAGGCGATTCGGTCAGTGATATCGACGCGGCACAAGAAAGCGGCGTCGCTGCGCTGGCCGTTAGTTGGGGCTGGCAATCCGCCGGTAGGCTTGCTGCCCGCAAGCCCGACCAGTTGTTCCATCAGCCACATGAGTTGCGCGATTTTTTCGACAACGCCCGGCTGCAACTGCCTTGTAATAACGCGTGAACTATCTCGCTCACCTTTATCTCTCTGGTGCTGATGAAGACCTGCTACTGGGCAATTTTATCGGCGACTCGATCCGGGGAGATCAGTTTGAGCGGCTCGACCCTGCAGTACAAGCGGGCGTTTCGCTGCACCGCTCCATCGACCGCTTCACTGACTCTCACTGCGTTGTCGGCCGTACCAAAGCACTCATGCGAAACGATTTCGGACGCTATGCCGCAGTGGTGGCAGATGTCTTCTTTGATCACTTCCTGGCCCGCGACTGGCGGGACTACCACCCCGTGGCACTTCCCGAATACGCATCACATATTTACCGCACACTGGCATCACGGCTGCAACAGTGCCCGCCACGCTCCAGACGCTTTTTTCAGTACATGGTGAGGGTAGATGTACTGACGAACTACGCGACAATAAAAGGCATTGAAGATGTGCTCTGCAAAATGGCGCAGCGCGCCCGGTTCGCATCCGGCATGGAGCAGGCAGGTGAAGTGTTGCGGCAACGCTACGATGCGCTGGAAAAATATTTCCTCGCTTTCTTCCCTGAACTTACCGCTTTTGCCGACCGCGAAATCGACCGGCTGAGAAATGACTGAGAACCTGGGAGCAGGTCAGGCCGGTATCAGGCAGAACCCGCGTTGGCATCGCGCGGCGTGTGGTAGTAGTCGCTCTCTTCGGCCGACTGGCGAATTTCCTCAAGCAATTTGTGCAGACGCTTCTCGGCAGTGTCGACCTCCTCGCAGGAATCACACTCGAGATCGCCGCAGGGTTGGCGTGAGTACAGCCAGAAGTGCACCGCCCCAGCCAACAGGCCGGAGGCCACCTCCCAACTGTCGGACTCGTCGTCCTGCTCCAGCAGGCGATTACCAAGTTCGATCATGCGCTCGGCGGCGTCATCGAATTGCTTGGTGTCTTCTTCCACTTTCATAATCACCCCCGAACCGGGTTATGCTGACTTGAGTTAGCGGCTTGGTCGTGGGTCATCACCGAGGCGGTCGATGCCGAAAATAGCGATCCAATGTCCACCCCAGTAGGTCCGCCGCGATAAACTGCCTGGCTGGCGCCCTTTCCGGGCGCCGGCCGGGGTGGAATTCTAATCGACCCGGCAAGTGGGCGTACAGCACGATCGGACCAGTCGGAGCAGCAACGCGACGCACGCACCGGTGATAATCTCCTCGCTACGGGGTCCAAGTCATGAGTCCCAGAACCGGCAACTTGCATCTGAAATAGAAGTTAAGTTGAGGGTGAAATGGCTATTAGAGATAACAGGGGTTATGTGAAACTGACAACAGCAGGATTCTGGGCCTGCTGATGGCGCAAGACCCCGCATCTACTGAAAGCAAATTCCTACCCCTTGACCCAGTGAGGCGAGCTATGACGAAAAACGCCCAGATAGCCGACGCGGCGAAGGCTTCGCTGCTCAAGCACCTCGCTGCCGCTCCCTACCTTCTCGCGGCTACCGACCCGCTTGTGCTCGCCATTGCAGCCCACGCTTCACTTCGGGAGCTCTCCCCGGGAGAGCAATTGTGCGCTGAGGGCGAGCTTGCCGATAGCCTTTGGTGGACGGTTGCCGGAGAGTTGGCCGCCACTGTGGCTGGTGATGATGGCGGGCCGGTGGAGGTGGCTCGCATTGGCACTGCGACGCTCATCGGCGAGGCAGCGCTGTTGTGGGGGCAAGCGGCATGCCGGACGGCGACGCTCGCTGCAGCGGAGGCCGTGACGCTCCTCGAGGTACGGGCTGATGCAGCGCTGCATCACGCCTTTGTCCGTTCGGAGTTCCGCGAGCGACTGGCGAGTGTGAAAATAGAGCGGGCGGCGGGCCGAAGCCTTGCGCTGTTGAGAAAGGAGGGGCCGAGCATAGCCCGGTCGGCAGGTGCTGTCGTGCACCACATGGAAAGGGGCGATGTGTTGCCACCGGCTGAGTCTCCGGAGATCAGGTTCCTGCTCCGCGGTGCTCTGCTCGGTTCGCGTGGCCAGGGCGACGGACGGGCTGCGACGGCGACGTTTCGGCCGGGCGATGATCTGGGCTGGCAGGCTGCGGTGCGAGGCATCGCGTGCGATGAGTCGCTCCACGCAATCGAACCGAGCGAGATGCTCTGCGTTGGGGTGGCCGAATACCGTCGTGCTGCTGAGGTCGATGGCGAGGCATCGCGACTGCTCGCGGCGCTCGACCAGCTCGCAGCGCAGGGTGTTCCTGCAGAGCTCCCGACCGCCGGTGCATTCGGCTGGAGGACCATGCTCTTTCTGCCGCAGTTTGCATTCGAGAAGGCTTGGCAGCTACAGGCCGATGCCTTCATCGTCGACTTTCAGGATGCCATTCCGCTGGCCGCTAAGGCGTCGGTACGTGCCGGCCTCCACAGGGCCCTTGAAGTGGGCGAGCTCGGGGATCGCCCGATCGTCGTTCGCATCAATGAAGATGCGGTGGCGGACGAACAGATCCTCGACCTCGATACCGTGGTGGGGCTTCCCGGCATAACAACTCTAATGCCGACGATGATCGAGCGCCCTGAAGAGATCGATGTGCTCCACTGCGAACTCTCCCGTCGCGAGTGCGCGCTCGGGCTCGACGAGGGTACGACGAAGCTGCTCCCGCTCATCGAGACCCCTGGGGCGATTCTTCGTGTCGACGCTATCTGTCAGGCGGGTGGTGGACGACTGATCGGTATCATCCTGGGGCACGGAGACCTCTTCCGTCTCACGGGTGCCCGGCCGCACGGACCATCGACGATGGACTACCCGCGCAACGCTGTCGTTCTAGCGGCCCGCGCAGCGGGAATTGCTGCCATCGACACACCCTACACAAAGGTCGCGGATTTCATCGGCCTCGAGCGGGAGGCGCGCGAGGCCAAGCGGCATGGATTCGACGGAAAGATCTGCGTGCATCGCGACCAGCTCGCCACCGTGGCGCGCTGCCTCCGTCCCGCACCCGACGAGGTTGCCTGGGCTCAGCGCGTCGAGAAGGCGCGTCGAGACGGACTGCTCAGCACACTTATCAGTAAGTTGGACGATCCAGAGACCGCTCATCGCGCGAATCGGCAAACCGATGGCATGGCCCTCGTGGATGGCCAGCTCGTGGGACCGCCCCACATCAAATCATCCCAGCGCATCCTCGATCTGACCCAGAGTGGCACGCTTCCCGCGCTGGGACGGCGCGGACGGGTGGTCGTCCACCGCTCCGATGTCACAATGGCGCCGGATTCTGAGCTTGGCAACCCTTACGAGTTCACGATAACCGACGGCATGCGAGACCTCTGGTCGCAGTGCTTCTACAGCCACGATGCGGCAGTCACGAGCCGAGGCTTCGCTGGTGCCATCGGGCGTTGCGACGGCCATGCCATGCCTGTGCCCTACCTGATGGCACTCTACCTCTGCGTCTCGATGTCGGATACGCACGGGGCCATCTACCATCTTGGGTTCCGGAACACGCGGCAGTACGCGCCGATCCAGGTGGGCGACTCCGTGAGGCAACGCATCCGGATGCTCCGCCTACGCAACACCACAGACGGCAAGCGTGCTGTCGTCACGACGCTCCGCGAACTCGTGCGGGTAGGCAGCGACGAGGTTCTGTTCAGTACGGAGAAACTGGAGCTTTACCCCGCGCAACCCACCAACTTCGGCCAGCCGGGTTCGGTGCCGGAACCGGTCGCAGCGCTTCCTCAAGGCGATGCGCTCCTGGCTACTGCAGTGCAGGGTCTGGAGGCAGCGCTCGTCGTGCGCGCGTCAGTCCTCGGGTTCTCGCAGCCGGCGGAGCATTTCGAGCGGGGTGATGTACTCCTCCACTCGTTCGCACGGCCCTTGGGTGTGAGCGCAAATCTCGCACTTTCCACGCAGTTCCTCGTCACTCATCCCATCCACCTCGATCATCACCAGTACGATCAGGGTGAGGGGATGGGCGTGGTGGTTAGTGGTGGACTTGTCATCGCTCTGGTCTGCAGCGCGGCTGCGCGTGACATCAGCCATGTGATCTGGGAGGAACTCCTCCTCGCCAACAATGTGCGAACGGTCTCACCGGGGGAGAGCGTGAGCGGTATCTCGGTCATCCTCGATCGGGTCGACCACCCCAAGCAACCCGACCTCGAGGTGCTCGTGGTCAAAACGATTGGCGTAAAGAACGTCACGCCGTCGGTGGAACTGACTGAGGTCATTCTTCCGGAGGCGCTCCTGATGCCCGAAGTCGGAGGAGGAAGCCGCTACGACGAGATCTGTCGTGCGCACGGTGTCGTTGCACTCGAGGGCCAAGTGACCGCAGAGGTGCTCCGGCGCGTAGTACGCGTGAAGTCACGCCGGGGGCGGAGCGAATCTCGTAGCGATCGGCCGTGCCATCGAAAGCAGCGTGTATAGTTGCTGTTGGTGTTTTTCTAAGCCTCAAGAGATGTTTCTGTTCTAACCTTCGCGTCGGATACCTCGGCGGCTATATATGGGGGAAAGAGTCTATCTTGGACTCAGATCTTTAGACGAAACGCAGCAGGATTAATCTAAATCTGTTACAGCTAATCAATATTGAAGGTGACATCATAAACCGAGGCCGTTTTCGAGGAGCCGTCTCCCATCGCCTGTGAGATCATGACAAATTGTTTTTCAGTGACATTTCCATCAGCGAACACACAGACGCCGCCAGCACGCATCGTGTTCAAAGCCACCCCGGCATGAGGCGGAGTAACCGTGTCATTTTTCGCAGTTGCGTCGTTTATGTAGAGTTTACATGTCAGTGTCTCCGCCTGCGTCGGTAAGGCAGCACCTAACGTGAGGATTACACTTCCAATGGCTGTAACTACAACCTTTTTTAACTTCAGCATGATCATGTCCTTAATTTGGGGTTTTACCTGAACTTTAATGGGAACCCATGTGAGGACAAATGTATACTGAGATCGATCACTATCTTGAGCAAAACAAATACTACAATCAACGCTGTGGTCGATACTGGAAACTCTGTAGCCTCTGCTGCAAAACCAAATTGGTAGAGAATTTCTCCTGCAAACCCGGGGATGAGAATTACCAGATGGATAAGTATGATCCGCCCATAAGGTTTAAAAAAGTAATCGGCCGGAGATTTCTGCAGATATTCCTTTCTACCCAGATAATTGCTCCAGAATGAAAACCCGTGACTGAGCAACAGGGCAATAAAGAAAACACCAAGCGCAAGATACTCTCGGTTCAGTAAAAAGTTGGATTCTGATGCAACCACAAAGACGACAAAAATCCCGTGAACAAAGGTAAACATCCCATAGTGGAGGATAAAAAACCGGATCACCGCTGGCTTTGCCTTGAGTTGCCCGAGATTAGTGTCTACTGACGTTGCCGTCTCGCCCCGGGCATGACTCATTTTCAACACCGTGTAAAAACCTACTACGATATTTTCGAACCAATACAAAAAAATGATGTCATATGCATTCCACCCCAGGAAGAGCGTGCCAAAAAGCGGAATCAGGTTTACCAAAACGAGCACCAGCCCGCTTGGCAGCCGTAACATGCTCAATCCAAATCGGATCGCATAGTTGATGCCCAGGATCGTAAGTAGTCTTTTGAGCAGGTCAATCATTCGTAGTCAAGCAGAGTTGATCTGCTCTACGACTTAGTGGGTGGGCAGTTAATCAAGGCGAGTCGCCGGGTCAAAATGCGGTGAACGGGGCAACAATGTCTGCGCCGCAGTTCTGAAACAGCGCCGGATTAAACAGGTAGAGGGGAAGCCTGCAAGTGATCGAACAAGTGTCCCGTTTCCTCGCCTAATCGAGCGCTCGCTATGCTCAAAAAGCACCCCATTTCTGTTTTCCGGGAAGGTAATAGCTCGGGCAGAGGAACTTAAACATGTTGGCAATGCGCTTAGCCCGCTCGGCGTTGGCTTCGCGCTCTTTAGCTAAAGCCTCGAGTTGCGGCCCAAAAAGATCACTAAATACCTTTTCGGCCGCTTGATGCCTTGCTTCCTCCGAGTCAAATAATGACCGTATCTCAGAAAGCTCTCCTGTATCGAGCCAAATACCCGCACAACCGGCACATTCATCGATTTCTACTTGTTTTTTTATACTGAAAAAATGCCGCATCATCGTTATGCTGCTGCATTTAGGGCAATGTCTTTTTGTTGAGTGGTCTACCGATATACTCGTGCCCCTTTCTACATTGAGGAGTTCATCGCCCGCGTACTCATGGGGTTCGTCGAATTTCTTGAATTCAAAGTTATCGAACCATATGCCGCCACAACCACCTTTACAGATATCAAGCTCTACCTCATTCACAACAATATGTGACAGGGTGTGGCTACATGCAGGACATTTCATTTTGTTCTCCTTAGCCAATATTTTTGCGGGGAAGAGTTAGGAGAGGGTTGTTTAACCACGCGGCAAATGCATAGTATATACCTCACTGAGGCTTGTCCTAGCAGCTTCCTAAACCCATATGAAAAAAGCTCCACACATGATCGGACCACTGTGGCTGCCGCCTGGTAGCGTACGTGCGCTGCTGGCATTCTTTGTCGTATTCGTCACCTGTTGGCTGATGGTGCGTGATGAAGAGTTGCCATTGGCGCTGAGCGAGGCGCTCTTCACCGTACTCGCATACTATTTTGCCACGCGGACATATCTGAAGGCGATGGAGGCCGGGGAATTTCACCGGGCCAGGAGTAAAGAGTTCGAGGCGATGGCACGGGGGTTTTCCGAGGCCGCTGCCAACCCCCTCTACCTGCCTGTTGGCACTATCCGGATCGCAGTTATTCTTGCGTTCGTTGGCGTCGCGTTATACCTCGCCTACAGTGGCGGCCTGAACAAGTTGCTGTCCGCGACTACGTTATTGCTCGTATTTGCGTTCTTTGCCGGCCAGATAATGAAGAGGCTCATCCGCTGGTATCGCCGAGGCAAACCCAAGCAATCGACCGGAGCATTTGAGCACATCAGAGCCGGTGTCGGCGTGGCCATTGGCCTTGCCTTCGTTGCGTTCTATTTAAGCGGCTACTACGAGCATGCACCACCCCAAGCACACAAGGTCTTTCTCGCCTTCATCATCTTCTACTTCGGCTCGCGCTAAATCTGCCAAAGACGCAGAATACTGGAACGTTATACATCTTCTGGCATCATGACCCGAAGCAAGCAGAACCCACCAATCGCCCGTTAACGCGGAATATTATAAGGAAACAACCCATGTCGCAGCCATTAACTCAGTCGCCTGGCACACCACCGGCGACCTTTCTCGACTTTCCACTCGCGCTCGAGCTCGACCAGTTGGATGCTCATATTGCAATCCTCGGTATTCCCTTCGGTCTACCCTATCAGCCTCACGAGATGGCCAACGACCAGAGTCGCGCGCCGGACGCCATCCGCCAGAGCGCCCATATGGTGTCTTACACCCGCGACCACTTCGACTGGGACCTCGGTGGACCACTGCTCGATAGTCGCGACATCAAAGTAGTTGACTGTGGCAACGTGACTGCCGATCTTACGGATTCCCGGGAACATTACCGCCGGGCCGAACAAGCGGTGCGCAAAATTCTTGCGTCGGGCGCCACCTTGATCGCCCTCGGCGGCGACCACGGCGTGCCAATCCCGGTACTGCGCGCGCTCGAGGGTAACGAAGCCATCACCCTGGTGCACGTGGATGCCCATCTCGACTGGCGCCACGAGGTAAACGGCGTGACCGAGGGCTACTCCAGCCCGATCCGGCGGGCGGCAGAGATGGACTGGATCGGGCACATCGTGCAGATCGGCATACGCGGCACCGGCAGCGCCCGCCCCGGCGAGGTCGATGACGCCCGCAAATATGGCGCCGATATCATCAGCGCGTACGAGATGCACGAGATCGGGATGCAGGCAGTGCTCGAGCGGATTCCGGATGGCGGGCCATACTACCTCACCATCGATGCCGACGGGCTTGACCCCACTATCATGCCAGCAGTGGCCGCGCCTACACCCGGTGGCCTCGACTGGCTGCAGATCCGGCAGCTGGTCCACGGCCTGGTGGGAAANGGCCGGGTCCTGGGCATGGATCTGGTCGAGATCGCCCCCGCGCACGATCACGGCCGCACCAGCATGGTTCACGCCGAACGNCTGATNTGCAACTTTATCGGTGCTTGCGTGCGCGCCGGTTACTTCGATTGAGNCTGGCNANGNTCATACTGCAACAGTAANCCGNCCNATTTCTATGNCAACANCGNNCAATTCACCTCGCTTGCAGGGCAACCTGCTCGCGNTGCTCAGCATGCTGCTGTGGGCGACCAGTTTCCCGATCACGGACGTACTGCTGAACACCTGGGANCCGCTGTCGCTGGCCNTGGNCCGGCTTAGCGGCGCTGGGCTNGTGTTGGCGCTGCTTGTCATGATCAGGATGAGGAGTTNCACCTGGCAAAACTGGCCACTGAAAGATGCACTNCTNACCGGTGCGCTTGGCATCGGCATCGGCACTGCGCTGATGAATTTTGGCATNCGCTATTCCAANCCNATCAATNTNGCNGTGATCGCGACCACTGTGCCNGTGGTCTCGATCATCATGGGCGTTTTGCGNGGNGANGAACGCNTCACNCTCAAGNTCGCCATCGCTATTTGCCTTTCCCTCGCTGGCGGNGTGCTGGTCTCAGCCTCCAGCCTGCAAACTCAAGCNGGTTTCGAGGGTGGCGAGTTACTGATGATAACTGCGGTTATTCTCTGGACCTGGTACTCACGAGTCTCGGTCACCCGACTACTTGTGATACCGGCTCTGCCGCGGGTCATGCTCGGAATGATCGCCGGCGGCATGGCATTGTTGCCGATAATCGCTATCGTGCACTGGGGAGGGCTGGCGGAGTTGAGTTTCTCATCAACCTCGACAGACCTTCTGTTTGTTACCTGGCTGTGTGTTTTCGCAGTCGGCGCAGGCATGGTCTACTGGATGATGAGCGCCGAACGCATCGGCGTAACCGTAGCTGCCATACACATCAACGTAGTACCATTCTACGTACTTATCCTGATGCTGCTGTTCGGTGGTTCTTTGCTCCTTGCCCAGGTCGCGGGCGCTATGCTGGTCGCTACTGGCGTAGTTATCGCACAGGTGGCGGGAAGCTCGAAACCCTCCCAGACTTGAACAGGTGTCACTCCCTGCTAAAGGATTCTGTGGCCAATATTTATCCAACGATATCTTTTTAGCCCAAGCATATTTCCTACGCGGCAACATATTTTTCCCTGCTGGCGTATTGTTGTATTCTGTTGCCGGGGTCGCGCACGGGATTGTTAGAGCAAGCTGAAACGAACTTTTTTAACCAAAATGCCGGGAGAGATACATTGTGAAATTTTTTGACTGTCAGACTGCACCGTCGCCAAGAAGGGCTCGGATTTTCATTGCGGAAAAAGGATTAACCGTCACTACTACTCAGGTTGACTTGCGATCNGGTGAGCATTTGAATCCTGAGTTCAAGGCAATCAATCCTCACTGCACCGTGCCGGTGCTGGAGCTGGACGATGGCACTCGACTAACGAACACTGCCGGAATACGACATTACCTGGAAGCAGCATATCCGGAACCTTTGCTGATGGGCGCAAACCCACGGGAACGGGGCATGGTCGCTGATCTGCAGTGGCACATTGAGATGAACGGTATTATGGCAATGGCGGAGTTTCTGCGTAACTCCTCTGCCGGTATGAAAGGGCATGCCTTGACCGGTACGGTCGGCTACCAACAGATACCCNAACTTGCCGAGCGGGGAAAACTACGNGTGCAGCATTTTCTNCAAGGCATTGATGACCTGATTGGCGAAAAACCNTTTGTCGCCGGNGATAATTTTTCCGTTGCCGATATTGACNTNCTGGTGCTNATTGACTTTGNCGCCTGGCGCAAGTTGAGCNTGCCGGANAGNGCAACCAATGCACGGCGCTGGTATGAAACCGTAAGTGCTCGTTCGAGCGCNAAACTTTAGCGGGTCAAACGNAGTGGCNTTTTGAATTGGCCGCCTCCAATAAANGACACTGGCCAANATCATGGCCCNTGGTNNCNCNAANANGAAGGTGATTTACNNNAGCGCCACCANNGCGCCGTAACTGAAACTAATCAAAGCGCNCCCGCGCAGTGTATTTNTAGATTTTGAGTTGTGACCGNCAGCAAGGCCAGGTACATTCANGGCTTCCTAAACACCCATTAAAGGAGCGGAACNATGGCTGTATACAGAATTACCCGGTTCACAAGTTCGAACATGGATAAGGCGGTAGCGGGGGCAGAAGCTGCACGAAGCGCAATAGAAGCACTAGGCGCAGACTTTATCGACCTGGTGTCCGATGGCGAAGGCAACGGTGTAGTCATAGCCAAGTATCCTGATACTGCGACCATGGAAGCAGCAAGCGCGACTGCCCAGCAGGTATTTGGTCAAATGATTCAGGAAGGTGCCATGGATGGCGCCTCCATAGATATATGGAGTGGGGATGTTGTCAGTACGCTCTAAACAGGTATTCACTGGCTGATAGTAACCAGAAACCCCGCCTCGGCGGGGTTTCTTATCAGTAACCGAGGCCCGGGGCGGCGCAATCCCCTGTGCAACCCCAGTGTAATTACTAACCGCTACGGGCTTTTAGTTACCCTACCAATAACACTCACCTGCATTTAAACCCGGCGTTTACCGTCTGACTCAATAGTTGGATGCATCGCCCGACTCCTCTTTGCAGCATCTGCCAGATGCTTCAAACGGCCAACTCCTTGATCTGTAGCGGCTGCTCCAGGATAAAAGTTGGCTGCTCGTTCTCCAGCTCAATCCGTGAACCATACCCCCAAAGCACGGCTGCAGAACGAAGTTGATTACATTGCGCTGCACGAATGTCGATAAACCGGTCACCGACCATCAGCGAGTCCCGGGTGATAGTGCCGTCGTACAATAGCTGCTCTAACTGCTGGTATTTTTTTATGCCGATATCTCCTCCGCTGACAAACTCGAACAAATCGTCCAGGCGAAACATTTCAAGAATTTTTTTAGCTACATCTGCTTTCTTGGTCGTGCAGATGGCAAGACGGGCTGCGGAGCTAGCATGAAGATGCCGCAATGACGCTTCCATGCCCTCATATAGTGTGTTCTCTGCATAACCAATTTCAACATAGCGTTCGCGATACCTGGCTACCAAAGAAGCAACCAAAGATGGCTCAGTTGCCTCGATCAGTTGGGCATACATCTGATCGAGTGGCAAACCTATCAGTTCTCCAATCTCATCCTCGTCCTTAGCCTCGAAGTTATGGCACTCAAGCGCAAAGTTGATCGACCGCGCAATACCATCCTTTGGGTCACTGATGGTGCCGTCAAGATCAAAAATTATGTAATCACTTGGCATCTAATCAATCCGGGAATAAAGAAAAAATCAGCTAACCTGCTCCGCAACCAGGCCCGCTTACCAAGGGAGAGAGATTTCTTACCCAATTACTGGTCAACACCAAGGAGTTCGGTAAGAAATCGCTGCAGCCACGCCGCTTGCAGATGGTCGTAGTCCGCACCCAACCTGTCCTGCTGCTGCCGGCTCTGTACACCAGGCCGGTCGTAAACCGACCTATCTTTGGCCTGCCAGCGGGCAAAGTTTTCCAGGGTGCACTCCGGGTGAAACTGAAATCCGTAAGTAGTTTCACCGTATCGAAAAGCCTGAGGGTAGTGCTCGGTCTCGGCCAGCAACGTGGCGCCGTCCGGAACCGAAAACCCATGGTAGTGACACTCGGTGCCGTGGATGTTCTGTGGGAAAAACCCCTGTCCTGACTCGGTCAGGCGCAACAGGTAATAACCGAATTCATACAGGCCATCTGGGTGGGGCCCGATGGTTGCGCCGAGGGCATGGGCAATGATCTGGCCGCCCAGACAGAAACCAACCGTCGGGATATTCTTCGCTATGCAGTGTTCAGCCCAGCGGATCTCGTTATGCAGCCAGGGGTAACGATCCGTGTGCCAGTCTTTTTCATCCTCGGGCTTGCCGCCGCCATAGATCACAGTCACAGCCACAGATTCGTCCGACTCCGGCAGCTCATCACCGGCATCGGGATGCCGCCAGTCGAGTTGATATCCGAGTTCGCCCAGCCGTGCCGAGGCCCGGTCACCATCACCCGGCCGGTCTTCGCCATGAACGATCAGCACTGCCCTGCGTGGCACGCCCTCTCTCCTCCCCTTGCAGGCGTTTTTTCCTACCGGCAAGTATAGATTCTACGCACGGCGTCAACGACCCCATTGACACCTTCTTTCGAACGACTCATCTCGCCTTTGAATTCAGCCTCGATCCTCTTGCTGAAATCACCTTCAGCAAGAGCCGCCACTGCCGTACCGGAAACAGCCGTAACAACAAAACGTTTTCCCTAAGGTGTCTGCCAAGTGTGCCAAAAGCGAGAATTAGTCTCGCGCAGCTGATTTTCTTAAAGCATAACGATTTCTTTCGCTGTCAGAACCCCACTACGTTCATAAACGGACTCAAGACCCGGCGTACCGGCACATGGACGATAGCCGGTTTACCT
>PBTT01000109.1 GCA_002729195.1 Acidiferrobacteraceae bacterium | reverse complement strand
GAGGCCATAGACGCCAAGTTCCGGCGTTTGTGCCCCAACCGGGCTAAGCCCCATAACGAGCAGTGACAAGAGCAAAGATCGAAACAACACAGGTAAAGAAGTCCCCCGGTGCACCGGCAAAGGATATATGAGTGGATAGTTTACAAAGAGAACTGCCACGGTGGAAACTACTGCAGGTTTCCCCGTGCAATCAGTAGAATTGAGGGTCCCAACACATAGCCGGTAAGCGTACTTCAGTTATTGCAAGCGATGGCGTGCCGCGCGAGGGGCATATATTCTTCCTCTGCGTAATAAGCGCTTCAGTAAAAGCTAAGCACTTTTAATGATGAGATATCTTGTTTTTTTTCTTGCTTCATTTCTAGCCTTTGGCAATGGCGCTGTCGCTAACGATATCCAAGCAACCAAATACCTTGAGAGCATTGTCCTGGGAGCCGGGTGCTTTTGGGGAGCTGAAAAAAGGTATGCTGCGATACCCGGGGTAATCGATGCAATATCAGGTTACGCAGACGGCACGGTTGCGCCAAATTACCGTGAAATAACCCAATCCAGGAATAAGCTTAACCCGTTCAACCATGCCGAAGTAGTCAAAGTTCTATTTAATAGCAGCGTGGTATCGGCTGAGGAAATATTACGTCAATATTTTGAAGGTCACGACCCAACCCAAGTCAATCGCCAGGGAAATGACATTGGCAC
Source organism: Acidiferrobacteraceae bacterium (assembly GCA_002729195.1). Classification (GTDB taxonomy): domain Bacteria; phylum Pseudomonadota; class Gammaproteobacteria; order Arenicellales; family UBA868; genus UBA12578. The sequence continues at coordinate 8,083 of PBTT01000109.1, read as the reverse complement.
TCAGTACCGATCGATTGTCTTGACAACTAACGAGAAGCAAGCCAGTNCTGCGGAAAAAGTCTTNANTGAATACCAAGATCTTCTCAATAAAGCNGGTTACGGCAAGGTATCAACAAAGATCAAACCTTTAGANAAATTCTATTTAGCAGAAGATTATCATCAGGATTATCTGATAAGAAATCCTAATGGTTANTGTCCGGATCATTCCACCGGAGTCAAGTTTGTGGCCGCCGGCAACAGTGCAGATATAGATAATTCTTCNCTCTTTGAGGGNAAACAAGTAGTAATAATNGAATCTGAGACTTGCCCGTACTGTAGGGAATTTAGANACAANGTCCTGGNCAACTACCAGGGCACAATACCCNTCANCTCTAGATTGGCATCACAGNTAAAAGATCTACAGATCAAANCGCCAACTTGGGCGACNCCAACAATNTTATTTCTGGAAAACGGGGTAGAGGTATTCGGGAGACAAGGTTATCTGGACCCTGATTCTTTTTATCACTTGCTCGGTAGGTTTAAGTTAGGCCAAGNAGAGGCTTTCGACGTCGCTTTCAATCAAGGGACCGATGCCAGGTATTGCAGGCAATATGAAATATTCAAAAACACCCCCGATGGCGTGTTTATCGATAAGTTAAGCGGCGCGGCTTTATTTGACACCCGTGATCGATTTAACTCTGGGAGCGGGTGGTTGTCATTTACCAAAGCAATAGATGATTCTGTTACTGAGCATCAAGACAATAGTTTTGGCATGAGCAGAGTAGAAATCCGTGCAAAAGTNTCGGGGATTCATTTGGGTCATGTCTTTGCTGATGGGCCAGNNGGCAAACNAAGATACTGCATCAATGCGACCGTACTGGAGTTCAAACCCAGAGAATCAGGGTAGCCATNGAGCCTTGATAAAGCTTGAGCTAGGNATTTCAAATGCGTGCCTGTGGTCTATAACAGAGTCGTACCGCCGTCTACCATGATCGTCTGACCAGTGATAAACCGGGAAGCATCTGATACTAAAAAGATAATGGTCCCAACCATGTCTTTGGGTTCTAAATTGANNCCGAGCGACTGATTACCAGCAATCACTGCGAGAGTTTTTTCCCGCTTCTCACCCATGAAACCTTCGGTCCCTTCGGTCAGTACTGCGCTTGGAGCCACTGAATTTACCCGTATCCAGTCACGCCCGAGTTCCCGGGCGAGGCTCCGCGTGATGCCGATCACGGCCGCCTTGGACATCGCATAATCCAGTGCATAGGGCATGCCGTAGGTTGCGGCCAGCGAGGAGATATTGATGATGGTCCCACCTCCAGCCGCGCGCAACTCCGGCACACAGGCCTTACAGCACTGCCAGATACCCTTGATGTTGACGTTCATGACNTTGTTCCATTGTTCATCGGNAATCTGATCGAAGCGCCCACCGGAGATATCCCCGTAAAGTGCNGCATTATTGATCAGTGAGTCAATCTGNCCGAATGCTTCGATNGCCGATCGGGCCATTGCCTCACAACTGGCCATCTCGGTAACGTCTAGGTGTACCCCTATCGCCTTGCCGCCGGTCGAGGCCACTGCCTCTACCGTCTCTTTGGTATCGCGTATATCCGCTGCGACCACATTTGAGCCTTCGGCCGCAAGCGCTTCACAGTAAGCCCGACCCAGGCCCCGAGCAGCACCGGTTACGACCACAGTCTTATTATTGAGCTGCATAACTAATCTCCGCATTTTATGGGAACCGCTACCGCGGCTTGATCTCCCAGGGATTTATTTCGGCCACGTCTTTGCAAATGGGTAAACGGCAACCCAGGATAATTCCTTAACCCGACTGTACTAGAATTCAAGCCAAAAGAATCATGGGCAGCGATAGGGCCTGGATAAAGCTCTGCGCCTCGGTCACGGACTCCTCGACCGCGTCCTCGTGACAGCCGAAGGCCGAATATCCGGACACCACCATTCCTGCAAACGTCGCGATGGCTTGGGCGACACCGTCGAGGGTCACTTTGGTGCCAAAGACCTTGCACAATTCCCGCCGGCAGCCTGGGACGCCAATCCGAATTGTTGTGACCGGCAGCGAGTGCACGGGCAAAACCACCCTGGCCCAAACGCTGGCCCGATACCTCGACTGCCCCTGGTCGCNCGAGGCCGCCCGCGAGTACCTGGCCCGCAAGCGCAGTGCGTTGACGGCGGCCGACGTGGAGCCGATCGCCCGGCAGCAGATAGCAGAGGAAGATCTAGCGCTGGCGCAAGCCGATCGCCTTATGGTGCTGGACACCGATCTTGTCTCTACCTTGGTCTATGCGCGCCACTACTACGGCGAGTACCCGCAGTGGATAGCACAGGCTGCCCGCACACGCTCCGGCGACCTTTACCTGCTGTGCGATATCGACCTGCCTTGGGTGGCCGATGGCCCGCAACGTGACCGCGCAAGCCCGGCGGCCCGCAGCGCCATCCACGCGCTGTTCGTGGCAACGCTCGACCAGGCCNGGCTCTCCTGGCTGCTGGTCCGGGGCCAGGGCAAACAGCGCACACAGCAAGCGCTGGCCGCAGTCCACCAGCACCTGGTCGAAAGCGGGGACGTTGACAACGACATACCTGCCGAATAGATTGCAGGGGTCGTCCGACGGGGTGTCCGGCAAAGGCCGGGCTGAGAGTCACCCGTTGAACCTGAACCGGATCATACCGGCGGAGGAATACGGATGATGATCGCTTGATCCCTCCGCCCTTCGATCCTGAAGGAGNGATTCCATGAAATACCTTGTCATTATTGCTGCCCTTGCCGGCGGTATTGTAACGTCTTTGTTACCAGTGCCGGGCCATACGGCCCCGCCGGTATTAACCGTTTACACCTACGCCTCGTTCGTCTCCGAGTGGGGGCCGGGTCCTGCCATCGAAAAAGCCTTTGCCGCCGAATGTGGTTGCGAGCTCAGGTTCGTCGGTCTCGAGGACGGCGCCGCGCTGCTCAGCCGACTCAAGCTCGAAGGCGACAAGTCCACGGCCGACGTGATCCTCGGTCTTGACACCAGCCTCACGGCCGAAGCACAAGCCACCGGTCTGCTGGCCACACACGGCATCGACACCACGGCCGTGGACCTCACTTTGCCCTGGTCGGACCCGGTCTTCGTACCCTACGACTACGGTTACTTTGCCTTCGTCTACGACAGCGAAGCACTCAGTGCACCACCTGCCAGCCTGCAGGCTCTGGTGGCTGATAAGAACGGCCCGGAGATCATCATCCAAGACCCGCGCACCAGCACCCCGGGCCTTGGGCTGTTGTTGTGGCTGCGCCAGGTATTTGGCGAGGGTGACAGTGATGCCTGGCGGGCGCTCGCGCCGCGCATCGTCACCGTAACCAAGGGCTGGTCCGAGGCCTACGGGCTGTTTCTCGAGGGTGAGGCGCCGCTGGTGCTGAGTTACACCACCTCGCCGGCGTATCACCGCCATGTCGAACAAACGGATCGCTACCGCGCGGCCATGTTCAGCGAAGGCCATTACCAGCAGGTCGAGGTCGCCGCCCGCCTGGCCGGCTCCAAACAGCCCCGACTGGCGCAGCAGTTTCTCGAATTTCTGCTCTCACCCGCGGTGCAGGACATTCTTCCCACCAGTAACTGGATGCTGCCTGCCGTCAACACCGGCACACCCCTGCCCGCGGCCTTTTCCGGCGAGGAAGTGCCGGGCAAGGCATTGCGTTTTGATTCGGCAACAGTACGCAACCACCGCAAGCAATGGATAAGTCGTTGGCTACAGGCACTCACCGACTGAGTCTCCGGCAACAGGGCCCATCGCTGCCGTTGTGGTCCGGGGTCGGCGCAGGCATTTTTTTGCTTGCTCTTGTCGGCGGCACGGTGACCGTACTACTGGCACGCTTTGGCGGCGACGTAAGCCCCGTGCTGACCGACCCCTACCTGCATGCAGTCATCCAGTTCACCCTGTGGCAGGCGTTTTTGTCCACTGCGCTGAGTGTAGGCCTCGCCATTCCCGTGGCCCGGGCGTTTGCCCGGCGCCACGAGTTCCGGGGCCGCCGGCTGCTACTCAGCCTAATGGGCCTGCCGGTGGTAACCCCCGTTATCGTCGCGGTGCTGGGAATCGTCGCAGTCTACGGGCGCAACGGCCTGCTCAACCAGTTGCTGCAGCAGGCTGGGCTCAGTTTCTCCTTTCGCCTTTACGGCCTGAGCGGCATCCTGCTGGCACACGTTTTTTTCAACTTGCCGCTGGCCGTGCGCTTGTTGCTGCCAGCCTGGGACCGCATCCCTGCCGAAAGCTGGCGGCTTGCCAGCACCCTGGGGATGTCTTCCCGGCAGCTGTTTCGCTTTCTCGAATGGCCAGCGCTGTCGGCGTTTGTCCCTGGTGCACTGGCTATCGTCTTTTTACTGTGCTTCTCGAGTTTCGCAGTGGTGCTGGTGCTGGGCGGGGGGCCCGCGACCACCACGGTCGAAGTCGCGATTTACCAGGCACTGCGCTTCGACTTCGAGCCCGGCCGGGCGGCGGTACTGGCCCTGGCGCAACTGGCTCTGTGCAGCCTGATCGCGATCACCATGGCACGATGGCTGCGGGCCGAACCGTTGACCCCGGGCCTCAGGTACTCGGCACGTTACCGGCCCGACTGTGACAATCGTGCCGGGCGCTGGCTCGATCGCATACTGATTGTTACAGCCTGCGGCTTCGTCGGACTACCGGTCGCCGCCATCGTGCTGGCAGGGCTGAGGGGTCCGTTAGTAGCGGTCACGCTCGATTCTGCGCTGTGGTTCGCCACCGGCCGCAGTCTGGCCATCGCCCTGGCCGCAGCGATGCTTGCCCTGGGGCTGGCACTGGCTTTGGCAGTTTGTGCCCGGCACCTGGCAGTTCGCCTGCGGCAACCGGCCCGCGCTGACCTCATCCTGGTTGCCGGTTCACTGACCCTGGCCGTGCCGCCCATGGTGATCGGCACTGGCCTTTTTCTGGTCTTTCTAAGCGTGGGCCGCAGCGGCGACCTTGCCCTGGTGGCAATCGCGCTGGTCAATGCTGTCATGGTATTGCCGTACGCCGTGCGCGGGGTAGCGCCAGTGCTCATTGACTCGGCCCGCCAGCATGAACGCCTGTGTGCGCAGCTCGGAATCACCGGCTGGCAGCGGTTCAAGCGCATCGACTGGCCAGCTATCCGCCGGCCCACCAGGTTTGCTGCAGCCCTTGCTGGCGCGCTCTCCTTCGGCGACATGGGGGTGGCGGCATTGTTTGATACCAGCGGTGCCATCACTCTGCCGGTCATGCTCTACCACCGCATGGCCGCTTACCGCTTTGACCAGGCCGCGGTCACGGCGCTGTTGCTGGTGCTGCTCACCGTGGGTGTCTTTCTGCTGATCGACCGAGGGCTTGGCCAGTGGCGTTCCTGACTCTGGAGGACCTACGGTTCACCTGGGGCGAGTGGCAACTCGAGGTCTCAGCCACGGTAGCCAAGGGCTGCTGCGTTGCCCTAGTCGGGCCGAGCGGAGCTGGCAAATCCACCCTGCTCTCGCTCATCGCCGGCTTCGAGGCCCCGGAACAGGGATGCATCCGCATCGACGGCCGCGACGTAACCGACCAGCCACCTGCCAGGCGGCCGGTAACCATGATGTTCCAGGAACACAATCTTTTTGCCAACTTATCTCTTTACGAAAACGTGGCCCTGGGCTGTCATCCGGGCCTCAAACTCAGCCTCGATGACCGCCAAACGGTGGAGGCGGCGTTCGCCGCCACCAACCTGGTCGGTCTGGAGGCGCGCCTGCCGGCAGACGTCTCGGGTGGCCAGCGCCAAAGAGCGGCTCTGGCCCGCTGCCTGTGTCAGCAAAGACCGCTGCTGCTATTGGACGAGCCATTCACCAGCCTGGAGCCGGCCCTGCGCCAGGAGATGCTCCAACTGGTCGACCGGTTACGCCGCGCCCACGATCTCACGGTAATCTTCGTCAGCCATCTGCCATTTGAGGCGGCCAGGGTGGCGGACGAGGTCCGGTTCATGCACAACGGCCGGGTGGTTGAACAAGGCCCATGTCCGGCGATAATGGAGCAACCTGAAACACCCGAGTTACGCGACTACCTACAGTATTCCGGCTGACGCGGCGAAGATGTAGGCAACAGCGGCGCCGTTCAAGGATGTCGCTCAACCGTTACCCGCAAGGGTCATCGACCAGCGACGCCCCGAACCTACATGACCAGGAGAATCAGACCATGTCACTGGCCAGGCGCTTTTTCACCGGTATATCACTGCTCGCCGCTGGTAGTGCTGTCCTTGCCGACAGTTGCCCCGTGAACCTCGATTTCACCAAGCGCTATCTCGCCAGCGAACAGGCCGTGCGTTTGTGCGATGAGTACGCCGGCAAAGTACTGCTCATCGTCAACACCGCCAGTTACTGTGGGTTTACCCCGCAGTTCAAGGGCCTGGAGGCGCTCTACCAGCGCTACCGTGAGCAGGGTTTCGCCGTGCTCGGCTTCCCGTCTAACGACTTTCTACAGGAACCACGCTCGGAGCCGAAAGTGCGTGAGTTCTGTGAACTGACTTACAGCATCGATTTCCCGATGTTCGAAAAGACGCACGTGAGCAAACGCCGGGCCGGGCCACTTTATCGGGCGCTGGCTGCTGAAGCTGGTCAGTACCCCCGCTGGAACTTTCACAAGTACTTGCTTGATCGCGCTGGCCGCGTGGTGGCGAGTTATGGTGCCCGGGTAACGCCGGATAGCGCCCAACTAACCAACGCGATCGAATCGCTGCTGTAACCGAGTCCAATCTCACCTGGTCTGCAATAATCAGCCGGCGATAGAAGTTACCATGCCCAGCGCAGTTCCAATTGATAACCACGCCGTATTCACCGACCTCGATGGTACCCTGCTGGACGGCGAGCATCGCCTGAGTCAAGCTAACTGGCAAACGCTGTGGCAACTTGGCGCCGCGGGCATCAGCCGCGTGATCATCACTGGTCGTTCTCTTTATTCAGCCCGCCGGGTCCTCGATGATGCATTTCCGATCGATGTCCTGGTCACGTCCTCCGGGGCCGGGATATTTGAATTTCCTTCGCTGACGCTGCTCTACCGCAGCGGGCTGCGACAGTCGGATACCCAGCGGGCCGTTGCGGCACTCACTGCTCTGCAACTTGATTTCATGGTGCACGAACCGGTACCCGACAACCATCATTTCCGCTGGTATCGATGTCAGCGCGACAACCCAGACTTCGACCGGCGCCTCGCACACTATGCCGACTGCCACCAGCCGCTTGCTGCAAATGAGCCGCTGCCCACTGATGCCGCGCAACTGCTGGTGGTTGTCCCGCCCGGGGAAAGTGACGCCATCCATGCTGAACTCAACCAGCGGCTGGCCGGCCTCAACGTAGTGCGCACGACCTCACCGCTTGATCACATCTCTACCTGGTACGAGATCTTCCCGCCCGAGGTGTCGAAGGCCCGTGCCGCAAGTTGGATCTGCCAACACTTTGGCATTGACCGGGGCAGCACACTGGCCGTGGGCAACGACTACAACGACCTCGATCTACTGCGTTGGGGCGGCACTGCCCGCGTGGTTGGCAACGCGCCAGCTGAACTCAGGCACGAATTCGAAGCTGTGGCCGACAACGACACCGACGGGTTCAGCGAGTCCGTGTCGCAGTGGCTGGCGGGGCCAAACTTCTGAAACCATCGAAACGGATAATGGGTTCAGCCAGGCTGCCCGCACTACCTGGGCAAGGCTGATCAAGAAGGTCTATGAGGTGGGCCCGCTCGTCTGCCCCGAGTGTGGCGGCCAGATGCGATTTCTTGCTGTTATCGAGGACGCCCCGGTGATCGAGCGGATCCTGGGTCAGATCAGGGAGTGGGGCCCCTTTCCACCACCCAGAGCACCGCCCGCTGAGCAAGAGTGACCCAAGGGCTGCCAGATCCCGCTTGATGCCGCAACACGTGCCGCCTTATCACAGATGGAGGCTGCAGCCTCACTCGCGAACAGCTTGGCCATGGCCGCCTCTTTATGATGGGCCAAACCGCTCTCCTTGCAATGGGCGGCAAAGTAGACCAACTGCCTGGCGGCCTCGAGATCTGTACCCATCTCAGCAAGTTTTAACTGAATGGCCTGGAAGCGATTAATGGGTTTTCCAAATTGCTT
>PBTT01000108.1 GCA_002729195.1 Acidiferrobacteraceae bacterium | reverse complement strand
GTCCACTAATTTCCGCTGGCGCGCCGAAAGTTGTGGCCGAGGCTTTCCGTGGGGCCCAGCGTGGTCTCGCTATGGGTATTTACATCACTGGACCTGGGGTGGGGGCGATACTGAGCCTGACCCTGAGTAACGCGCTGCTGATGCCTTTGTTTGATGGTAACTGGCGCTTAGTGGTTCAGTTCTGGGGTGGTATCAGTCTCGCAGCGGGCCTGTTCTGGCTGGTGGTGGCCGGTGGGCCGCGTGTGCGGCCAGTACGCGAGCCGGCTGCAGGGCCCTTCTACCGCGATGTCACCGAGTTGTTGTCGTTACCGGCGGTGCGGCTGCTGTTGGCTATGAGTATCGGGGTATTCGTGATCAATCATGGCCTGGGCAACTGGCTGCCGGAATTGCTGCGAGCCACCGGCATGGACTTGGCCCAGGCCAGCCTGCTGGCGACGGTGCCGGTAGCCGTGGCAATCTTGAGCGCGCTCACGGTGCCGCGGCTTGCGACCGACCAACGACGCACTCGTGTGCTGGCTGCGCTGTTCTTGTGCTCGGCCCTGGGCAGCGGCTTGCTGTTGGGGGGTCAGGGTCTGGCGCTAATCGGTGGGCTGGTTTTTGCGGGCATCGCCTGGGGCGCCATGATGACGATCCTTATCCTGATCTTGGTGGAGATTCCGGGCGTCGGCGAGCGCCGAGCTGGTACCGCCGGGGGGCTATTTTTCTCGGTTGCCGAAATCGGTGGCGTAGGCGGCCCGGTGCTCTTGGGTCTGCTCTATGACCGCAGCGGTGGTTTTGCCAGCAGCCTGTGGCTGTTGGTGCTGATCGCGCTACTGTTGATGGTCGCAGTGGCGCCATTGCGGCGTTACCTTGGCGGATCGCAGCATTAACCCGGTTAGCGACAATTTATCGAAGTCCGGTTACATTTTATACCCAGGGTGTAGCGTAATTGGGGAGAGGGGCCAATGCCATTAGTTGATATCCAACTTTACAATCGGCAAACCAAATCACTAGAAAAGGAAACCGTGTTTGAGAAGCGGGTCATGGAATTAGCCTATGGTACGTCACTAGGTGTTCAGATCTGTCAGTTACTACTAAAGAAGCCATGGTTCAGTCACTTATATGGATGGATAAAGCGCCAACCGAGTAGTAAAACTGCTATTCATTTGTTTGTTGAAAAATACGGTATCGATACAAATGAGATTCGGCAGCCACTAGAGAAGTTTGCGAATTTCAATGAATTCTTTATTCGTGAATTAGTCGATGGAGCAAGGCCGATCGATAATACACCTGAGCATCTTATTTCACCGTCGGATGGTCGAATGATTCACTATCCAGTCTTAAATCAAGCCGTGATTCCCGTTAAAGGCGTTCGGTTCGACATAGCGACTCTGCTTAATGATGCTGTGCTGGCGGCTCAGTACGACGGTGGAGATTGTTTTGTCACTCGGCTGGCTCCAATAGATTATCACCGCTATGGCTACATCGACTCTGGAACTCACGGCAAGCATCATAAAATCAATGGCTTTTTGCACTCTGTCAGCCCTTACGCGTTGCAACGAAACTTAAGGGTGTTTACTGGAAACCAACGAGAGTCGTGTGTCCTGCACACGGATAATTTTGGAACCGTTATCCAGATTGATGTAGGTGCTCTGGCAGTTGGAAAAATTGTACAGCACCAGCCTCAGGGTGGCCGATTTGAACGAGGGGAACAAAAGGGATATTTCGAATTTGGAGGCTCGACTGTAATTCTATTGTTCGAGCCCAATATCGTCGTTCCTGATGAGGATATCCTTCACCATTCCCGCGCTGGTATTGAAACCATCGTTAAATACGGATCAAAGATTGGCCGGCGACTTTAAGTGGTCTCTAGGCGGTCGCTAAGTCCGGAACTACAGGCAAAACTTGGACGTAAGTCAATGGGAAGATGGCGCTCCCTAGGGGGATCGAACCCCTGTTACCGGCGTGAGAGGCCGGCGTCCTAACCGCTAGACGAAGGGAGCAGGACCGCCGAAACGGCTAAACCAAATGCTAACATAGGGCCCAGGCATGCGCATGCCCTTACACTTCTTGCTGGCATCAGCAGCCGCGCGCTCGGGAAACCTCCGCTTACCTAAAACAATCTTTGAACACATCATCGGCACAATCGAACAAGGACCACCGCGGGGGTTTCGCGTTGGATTTCGCTGAGCCTAGGGTCATTGGCCACCGCGAGCACGGATTGTCGCCGCAGCAGGTGAGTAGTGGTGCGCGCAAGGTCGTGCACGCACTGTGCGAGGCTGGATTCTCTGCGGAACTTGTTGGCGGATGCGTCCGCGATTTACTACTAGAACATGTACCCAAGGACTTCGATGTCGTCACCGATGCCCGCCCGGAAGAGGTTCGGCAGGTATTCCGGCGGGCCCGGCTCATCGGCCGTCGTTTCCGCCTGGCGCACGTGCGCATGGGTCGAGAGGTGGTCGAGGTTTCCACCTACCGGAGCCTACCCACGATGGCGGGTGGGGATTACGAGGTGCATGGTGAGCACGGCCGGATTCTGCGTGACAATGTTTTCGGTAACCGTGACCAGGACGCAATGCGGCGGGACTTCACCGTCAACGCCCTTTACTACGATCCGCTGAAAAATGAAGTCATCGACTACGTGGATGGTTTCAAGGATTTGCAGGCGGGCCGGTTACGGATGATCGGGCTGGCAGCTGAACGCATTAGCGAGGACCCGGTCAGAATGCTACGGGCAGTACGTTTCCAGGCCAAGCTTGGGCTGGTACTGGACCAAGAGATCGAGGTATTGATGCCCGAGATGGCATATTTTCTGCGCCATGTCCCACCGGCAAGGCTTTTTGATGAAGTGCTCAAGATGTTTCACCACGGGCATGCGCTCAAGGTTTTCGACGACCTGTACCGTTACGGGCTTTTTGCCGAGCTTTTTCCGGCTGCGGCGCGGGCGTTTATCGAGCTCGACCTGGAGTCACGGACAGGGCTGGTTCGCCGGGTATTGATCAATACCGACCAGCGAGTAAAGGAGGGTAAGCCGGTGATCGCAGCATTTTTGTTTGCCGGGCTACTTTGGCGAGCATTGCTGGTCGAACGGGATCGGCGGGTGAGCCACGGTACGGCCGGATACCCAGCGCTGCAGCAGGCAGCCGGTGACGTCATCGGGCGCGAGAGCCAGCGAATTGCGATTCCACGTCGGGTCAGCATCGTCATGCTCGAGATCTGGGAGATGCAGCATCGACTGCAGGAGCGGCGGCCACGTATGATTCAGCGGTTGTTGGAGAATAAACGCTTCCGTGCGGCCTATGATTTTCTGGTACTGCGTGCTGGGGCTGGAGAGGTGGCGCAGGATATTGCCGACTGGTGGACCCGCGTACAGGCGGTCACCTTGGACGAGCGGCGCCAGATGATCAACGCACTTGCAATTACCGGTGACGGGCGTAAGCGTCGGCCTCGTAAACGTCGCCGCCGGCCGGTAAAAACGGCCACCCCTTGAAATACAAGGGGTCAGTGGTATCAGCCTGGATCGGGCTGGGGTCGAACATGGCGAATCCGGCAGCCCGGATAAGTGGCGCTATCGACCGCCTCGGACAGGAACCGCAATTGACGCTGGAGCGGGTTTCTTCCCTTTATCGGACAGCGCCGCTGGAATACCTCGAACAGGCGGATTTCATCAACGCCGTAGCCCGGGTTAGCACGATTTTGGGAGCTGAGCAGTTGCTTGAGCGCTTGGTTCGGATCGAGACCGAATTGGGACGAACCCGCAATGGTGACCGTTATGGCCCCCGGGTTATCGATCTGGACCTACTGCTTTTTTCTGATGAGATGCATTGTACGCCTGCTCTGACGGTGCCACATCCGCGGTTGCACCAACGCTTGTTCGTGTTGGCGCCCCTAGCCGAGATTGAAGGTGACATGAGGCTGCCCGATGGCAGTAATCTGGCTATACGGGTCACTGCCTGCACCGGACAGCGGGTCGAGCGAATGAGTGCGGCAGCGACCACTGCGGCCATCGACGGAGTAACCAATGGCTCAAGTTATTAAGGTGCACCCGGCCAACCCGCAACAACGGGCTATTACTACGGCGGCGGATATCCTGCGTGCCGGCGGGGTGATGGCCTATCCGACGGACTCGAGTTATGCGTTGGGCTGCCTGGCCGGTGATACTGCCGCCATGGAGCGGATTCGAGCCGTCCGCCGCTCGGATAAGCACCACAACATGACACTGGTGTGTCGGGATCTCGCCGAGATTGCAACCTATGCACGGGTAGATAATCCGACCTACCGGCTGTTGCGGGCCCATACCCCGGGGCCCTACACCTTCATTTTGCCGGCAACCCGGGAGGTGCCGCGGCGACTCCAGCATACCAAGCGTCGGACGATAGGAATCCGGGTACCGGGAGTTGCCGTGGTCAACGCATTGCTCGATGAACTCGCTAGCCCTTTACTGAGTTCTACTCTNTTATTACCGGGTGAGTCGGTACCGCTCAACACTGCCGAAGAGATCGAGGCCCGTATCGGCANTCAGATCGAAGTTATCGTTGATGCTGGACCGTGCGGCCTGGAGCCGACCACGGTGGTTGTGTGTGAGGTGAATGGTTTGACGATAGCGCGNTATGGCAAAGGGGANCCGGCACCGTTCGAACACCGNTGATCGGGTACAATTACCGGCCGTTGATCNCCCCGCTTCCTTGCCGGGGAATAGCCCGTTTTTCCCGCGCACTATGTGCTGCAATATTAGAGCCGCCGCTNTATGAAAAGTCAGGAAGNTAAGGCCAGAGTATTGTCTGGCATGCGCCCAACCGGGCGANTGCACCTGGGGCATTACCATGGTGTGTTGCACAACTGGGTCGCCTTGCAGGAAAAGGTCGATTGTTTCTTTTTCGTGGCCGATTGGCATGCGCTGACTACACATTACGACGAGCCGGAGGTAATGAACGCCAACATCTGGGAGATGTTGATCGACTGGCTGGCGGCGGGGGNCGACCCGGATAAGGCCACCTTGTTTATCCAGTCACGGGTGCCGGAACATGCCGAATTACACCTACTGCTTTCCATGGTCACGCCACTCGGCTGGCTGTTGCGGGTACCAAGTTTCAAGGACCAGCAGCAGCAACTGGGTAACCGGGATTTGGCAACATACGGTTTCCTCGGCTATCCGCTGTTGCAGGGCGCNGATATCCTGATGTACCGGGCAACCGGTGTACCNGTGGGGGAGGATCAGGTGCCGCACGTGGAACTGACCCGGGAGATTGCCCGGCGTTTTAACCACATTTTCGGCCGNGATAGCGCGTTCGAGGAAAAAGCTCAAGCGGCGGCCGCAAAACTGGGAAANAAGGNAGCACGNTCCTTTGGCGAGTTGCGCCAGTCTTGGNTGCAGAACGGCAATGCCGAGGCCAAAGAGCAGGCCATAACAATGCTGGCCGCCTCGGCTAATATCGGCGCTGAGGATCGCGCGCGGTTGGCNGGGTATCTGGATGGGGGTGGCCGGGTAATCCTGCCGGAGCCCGAAGCCCTGTTGACCGAAGCGTCGAAAATGCCGGGCTTGGATGGACAGAAGATGTCCAAATCCTACAACAACACCATCGATATGCGCGATGATGCCGAGCGGGTCAGCACNCAACTGATGACCATGCCAACCGATCCAGCCCGNCAGCGGCTGAGCAATCCTGGTGAGCCGGACATATGCCCGGTGTGGGAACTGCATCAGGTCTATACCGNCGAAGAACAACGCATCGAATTGGCGCNGGGTTGTCGCAGNGCCGGGATTGGTTGCGTGGACTGTAAACGACCGTTGCTTGACGCTATNCTCCGGGAACAGATGCTGCTCAAAGAGCGGGCTCGGCCGTTCGAAGAGGATCCAGCGCTGGTGCGGCGCATTATGGAGGAGGGCTGTGAGCGGGCCCGGGTGGCGGCTGAGGAGACCATGCGCGAGGTGCGTGCTGCGGTGGGGACGGTCTACCAATGACCAATGACATTCCTAAACCAGGGGTGGCCGAGGCTGGCCAGGCGCACCGGGCAGTTGTTGCTGGCGAGGCTCTGCAAAGTTGGCCCGAAGACTTGTACATTCCGCCCGATGCGCTAGAGGTTATCCTCGATGCGTTCGAGGGTCCGCTGGACCTGCTGTTATATCTGATTCGCCGGCAAAATATCGATATCTTGGATCTGCCGGTGGCAGAAATCACCCGCCAGTACATGGAATATGTCGAACTAATGCGGCGGCTGCGGCTGGATTTGGCCGCCGATTACCTGGTGATGGCGACCATGCTGGTAGAGATCAAGTCCCGTATGTTGTTACCTCGGCCGGAATCGGATGAGGAGGACGAGGAGGATCCGCGAGCGGCGCTGGTGCGGCGATTGCAGGAGTACGAACGTTTCCGCGGCGCTGCCGAAAAGTTGGATCAGCGACCACGACTAGAGCGGGACCTATACCTGGTGTACGCTGCAGTCGACGATCCAGAGCCGCCAAAAGTTGAAGCGCGGGTCGAATTGCAGGACCTGATCGCGGCCATGGGTACGGCTATGCTTTCGGCTGAGCGCCGGCGGCATCTGCAATTGGTGCCGGAAACGCTGTCGGTACGCGAACGCATGGCGCAGATCATAGAACGGGTGCGCAGCGGCGAGTACGTCCGGCTGCAGGATTTCTTTTCCCCCGAGGAGGGACGCAAAGGGCTGGTGGTGAGTTTTATCGCGGTGCTGGAATTGGTTCGGGATGGTGTGCTGGTGGTTATCCAGAACGAGCCGTTTGCGCCCATTCATGTTAAGGCCGCAAGCCTGTGAGCCAACCCAAGAACTTACGTAACACCATAGAGGCGGCCCTGTTTTCAGCGGAGCAGCCACTCTCGATCAAGCATTTGCAGATGCTGTTTCCGGCCAGCGCCGCTATGCGACCGGACAAAATCCGGGCGGTGTTACGGGAACTGCTGTCCGACTACGCTGATCGAGGCATAGAACTGGTCGAAGTTGGCGGTGGCTATCGTTTCCAAACCCGCCAGGAATTTGCTCCCGCACTACGCGCCCTGCAGGAGATGCGACCACCGCGCTATTCGAAAGCGCTGTTGGAAACACTTGCTATCATTGCCTATCGCCAACCCGTCACTCGCGGTGACATTGAGGAGATTCGGGGGGTGACTGTTACCACCGAGATTATGCGCGCGCTGCTCGAGCGGGAATGGGTGCGCCAGGCTGGACACCGTGAGGTGCCGGGTCATCCGGCACTATATGTCACTACACCTCAGTTTCTACAGTATTTTGGACTGGCGTCGACCAGTGAGTTACCGCAACTGGGTGAAGAGCGGGAACTGGTCGAGATTGCCCGTGAACTCGGTATCGAGATGCTCTCACCGGCCAATGCGGCTGTAGCGGAACAGGACACGCAAACAGTGGAAACTGCGGGTGATACCGAACCCGGCGGCGGCCCGAGCGAGGACCCGGCGGACGATGACTTGGCAGATCCTGGCGGTAGCCGGAACCCGACGGGACCCGACGGGCTGGAACAGGATCCGATGTCCCGGGTTGCTGCTGCAACAGAGATTGACTGAGCGCTTGCAGAAGGTCCTGGCCCGTGCCGGGGCAGGCTCACGTCGGGAAGTTGAGGCATGGATTCGCCAGGGCCGGGTCACGGTTGATGGCGTAGCGGCGACGCTCGGTATCCGGGTAGCACCCGGTTGCCGGGTGGCCGTCGACGGCAAGGTTTTGCGCCAGCTTTACGCCGCGCGAGGCGCTTCCCGGGTGCTGCTCTATCACAAGCCAGTTGGCGAGATCTGCTCACGAGATGATCCATCAGGCCGACCGACCGTGTTTGATCACCTGCCCCGACTCCGGGGTCGCCGCTGGGTTACAGTTGGACGACTCGATTTCAACACTTCTGGATTGCTGATTCTTTCCACCGACGGCGAGTTGGCGCATCGGTTGATGCATCCATCGACCGGCATCGAACGCGAATACCTGTGCCGGGTACGGGGTGAACCGGGGCGGCTGGGGTTGAGCCGCCTGCGTGAGGGCTTGCGGCTGAATGGGCAGTTGTGCCGCTTTGAGCAGGTTACTGCGCGTCGCGGACAGGGCACCAATCGTTGGTACGCGGTAGTAGTAAGGGAGGGGCGCTACCGCGAGGTGCGCCGGCTTTGGTCCAAAGTCGGCTGCACGGTCAGTCGCCTGACCAGGATCCGTTACGGGTCGCTGCGGTTACCTCGGCGGCTGCGCGCCGGCCAGTGGATCGAACTCGGCGGCCCGCAAATAAGTGAGCTGTACCAACTGGCTGGCCTGAATTCTTCGTCGGCCGGCACGAGCGCGGCAGCAGTGAACGCGACCTGCGGTGAGCGGCCCCCGCCGCAACCGTTGCCGGCGGTTAAGTCGAAGGGGCGGCGCCAGGGCGCACACCGGCGCGCACCCCGGACGCGGGGTTGAGCAGCAGGTCGAGGTAGCTGCTGGCAGCGGTTTTCGGGCTGGCCAGCGTCGCGGGATCTTCACCGGGGCAGGCTTGGGCACGGGCGCTGCTTGCAACCCGGCCTGGCTCCACGGTAAAAAACATTATTTCAGTGTTCGCTTCGGTTTCCTCATTCCAGATCTCGGCGAGCGCTTGCAGGGAAGCGCTGGTTACGCCGGTCGCGCCCCAGTAGGCAGGCAGGTGGCCGAGGCGGTGCCAGAGGGTGAAAATCACGCTGGCTTGCGGCGCCTGGCGCAATAGCGGCAGCAGGCCCCGGGTCAGCAGGTACGGTGCGTGCAATTGCACCGAGATCAACCGCGACCAGTGTCCCGGGTCCAGATGCTCGAGCGGTGTCAGCCGCGGAGGTTCGCCGGCGGCATGAACCAGGCCGTCGAGTTTTCCAAATTCCTCGTTCAACTGGCTGGCAAGAAGATCTACTGTTTCAGTTGTGAGGTCAGCGAGCTCCTGCAGGACTTGTATGGGCGGGGCGTTGCCAAGAGCCATGATCTGGTCGTAGATGCGGTCGAGAGCGCGTTCCTGCCGGTCCAGTAGGACCACGCTGCCACCGGCAGCGCCAGTGACCATGATCGCTTTGTCGCGAGTGGGCCGGTGGTGGGCATTTTGTCAGGAGCGATGCGGGTGGGCGGCAAAAAGACCTGCGGCGCACTCACCGGCGGGTACGGGCTGGGTTCAAGAGTGCCGCACCGTGGTAGTTGGCACCTTCAAACTCGAAGGCTTTGCCGAAGCCTTTGACCCAGTTACCGCGCAATGGGGTGAGGCAGAACAATTGGAAGTC
>PBTT01000107.1 GCA_002729195.1 Acidiferrobacteraceae bacterium | reverse complement strand
GGCGATAACCGCGAAGACCGAGTTCCTGCTGCAGCCCCGCTAGCGTCAGGGGCAGTCCGGCGTGGAGTTGTCTGGGCCGGGCATAGACGTGTGCCGGCAATGCCCAGCGCCGGCCCTCGAAGGTATTGCGTACCGTTGCGTCGAGTTGCACCAACCCGTAGGCGCCGGCCGCCGCCACAGCCAAGATCAGGAGCAGACTGCTGAGCAACACCCAGCGTCGATTTCGACCTCGGCCTCGACCTCGGCGCTTACCGGCCATATTTGAGCAATAGTACCGGCAAGCGCCCGGTGCTTAAAGTGTTACTGCCAGCGGCCTGCGACAGCACCAGCAGATTTCGAACGTTGCAGGATTAGGTTCATTGCACTTTGGGCAGTCCGTTGTTTCTTCGGCAACCGATTCGTAGCGCTCGATCAGCATACGGGCTGCATTTTGCTGATGGTCACGGCCTATCCAGACCTCAGGCCAGATCTCTGTCGCTGGAAGTTCTCCCAGCGCCCCTACTGCATTGGCATTGAAGACAAAGGCCTCGATCCCGGCCATCTGCAGCATCTGCTGGACCAGGCGCGCCTCGGGCAGGCTGGTAGCAGTAAAGGCCCGCCGCACCGTGGCTGCGCCGGGCAATCAGTTGCCGTACAGGTGCGAGCGTGACCAGGGTATGGTGTTGTCGCGTTCGCGGGCAAAGAGCATTTGGAACAATTGTAATTTACCAGCCAGGAAAGCAGCTTGGGAGCCGGCGAGATACAACCGCCAAGTGCGCTCAAACTCTTTGCCCAACTGCGCACCTACAGAGTCGCTCGCGGCATCGAAGCGCTGCAGCCATTCTTCCAGCGTCCGCGCGTAATGCAGGCGCAGATTTTCAATATCCAGAACCGAGAAGCCAAACGGCTCAACAATATCTGTCATCTCGCGCAGTGTCGGTGGGTAAGCGCCGGGGAAAATACGTTTTTCTATCCAGGCGTTCATCAGTTGGGAATGGTTGCGGCCGATAGTGTGAATCAGGGCGCGCCCTTGTTGGCCCAGGCATTGGTTTACCACCTGGCCAAGGGCCGTGTAATTCTGTCGACCGACATGTTCGAGCATGCCGATGGAAACAAACACATCGAACTCACCGCTGATGTTGCGATAGTCGTCCTCGACGTAACGCACTCTGTCATCGTAGCCCTCGGACTTGGCCCGGTTGCAGGCAAAACGAATCTGCTCTACAGAGATGTTCCACGAGGTCACCTGGGCGCCGTAGTTGAGTGCCATGTGGCGGGCCAAGCCACCCCAACCACAACCGGCCTCTGCCACCCGGTCGCCAGGCTTGAGCTGCAGTTTACGGCAAACGTGATCCATCTTGGCCCGCTGTGCGGCTTCCAGGGTCATGGTTGGATCGGAAAAATACGCGCAGGTGTACTGCATCTCGCTATCCAGCCAAAGGCGGTAGAAATCGTTGCTGATGTTGTAGTGGTGGTGAATGTGCTCCCGGGAACCTGCCAGTGTGTTGGTCTGCGGCTTCCGACGGTAAAGCCGGCTGGCCAGCCGGGTCATCGGGGTGTTGTGTTCCCGGGCGTGGTATGCCTCCGTCAAAACAGTTACCAAGTCCCCGTCTATCTCAACGTGGCCGGCCGCATATTCATCGCCGAAAGCTATGTCGCCATAGCGCAGCAACCGCATCAGTGTCGCCCGAGTGCGTAGTGTGATGGTGCCAAGGGATTCGCCCGCGACTGGCGGGACGGCAAAGCCGTCCCACAAGCGTACCGTGATGCGTGGTTGACCCATGAACTGGGCCAATTTGCGCGCTGCTGCGCGCTCATGAGCACGCGAGGGGGCACTGTCCGCGGCGCGCCGGGCGACGCTCGGCGCCGCATCTGCCCCCTTATCCGGACTGAAACCTATGTTTGTGCTACTCATCTCTGTGCCCCTGCGCGTTAGGGCGACACCCCGAAGGATTGTCTTGGCTGATAATACCTCTACCTAGGCCGCCGTCAACTCGGCCGCCTAGGACCCTTGTTGGCCAGCGTCCAGCTGCTCTCCAGCGGGCCAAGCATTCAATACTGCATGCACCAGCGTGGCCAAGGGAATCGCGAAAAAGATGCCCAACACGCCCCAAATACCGCCAAAGATCAGTACCGCAACAATGATAGCCACTGGATGTAGGTTGTTGACCTCGGAAAATAACGTGGGCACCAGCAGGTTGCCATCAAGCACCTGGATAATGAGATAGGCCACTACCAATGTCATGAACTCACTGCCAAAGCCCCACTGAAACCAGGCCACAAAAACCACTGGTATTGTTACTACAGCTGCACCCACAAACGGAATCAGAACCGATAACCCCACCAGCACCGACAGCAGCATGGCGTACTGCAATCCCAACACAGAGAAGGTGACCAGGCAGGCGAACCAGACGATGAGAATCTCCCAGAACTTGCCGCGCACATAATTGCCGATCTGTCGATCCACCTCCGACCAGACCTCGCTTACCAACTGGTGGTCCCGCGGTGCAAAACGCCCCACCCAGCTCACCAGCGGCTCTTTGTCTTTCATCAAGAAGAACACCAGGATCGGCATGAGGATCAGGTATACGAGTATCGTGATCAAGCCCATGACCGAGGCGAGCGAGACCGACAGCAGTTTCTGCCCCCACGAAGTGAGTTCGGTGCGAATCAGCACCATGATCTCGTCGATCTGCTGGGCCGAGATGATCTCGGGATATCGCTCTGGCAATTTCAGCAAAAGGTTCTGGCCAGAAGCCAGCATGCTCGGTATCTGCTGGACGAATTCACTGACCTGGGCTGACAGCAGCGGCAACAGGCCGAACAGGATGATGACCACAAAAAACAGAAAAGCACAATAGACGACGAGTACCGCCAGCAGACGGGGGAGCTTTTTTTCTTCGAGGATATAGACCAGGCCCTCCAACAGGTAAGCGATGACTACAGCCGCCAACACCGGTGCCAGCATGTCGCCAAGAACCACCACCACCACGAACAGCGCCAACAGGAACAAGCTCAGGAATACCACCTGAGGATTGGAGAATTGCTGCCGGAACCAGTCAGTGATCAGTTTCATCGTGCGTGTACTTGAAAGAAGGGGGTATTTTCCGTCTAGCGGCCATGCCGAGCAAACAGTCTAACCCGGCAGGATTTCGAAATCGTGAGTAATTTCTGCCACTGCACCCAGCATCTGCGATGCCGAACAGTATTTTTCGGCGGAAAGACGAATAGCCCGCGCTACTTTCTGCGGGTCCAATTCTGCCCCACTGAGTGCAAAATGAACGTGAATCTTGGTAAACACTCGAGGCACTTCGGTGGCGCGCTCAGCCTCCAGTTCAATCCGGACATCGGTACAGGGCTGGCGGGCCTTGCGCAAAATCAGCACCACGTCAATCAGGGTACACCCACCCAGGCCAAGTAGCAGCATTTCCATCGGCCGTGCCCCCTGGTTGCGGCCGCCAACATCCGGCGCACGATCCATCACAATACCATGGCCACTATCGGTGTGGCCGTACAGGGAGTCGTCTTCACTCAGGGTTATGGTGGCATGCATGTACAGGCTCCTGTCTGATCTCAAGGATTGTGGCCGAACAGCTCCGCCAGCCGCTCACCGGGACGGGGATGGCGCATGCACGCCTCGCCGACTAGAAATGTGTGTACGCCCGCCGCGCGCAGGCGCGCCACGTCGGCAGCATTGTGAATGCCACTTTCTGTTACCACGGTTACCTCTTGCGGCAAGCCTGGCAATAGTTCAAGCGTAGTCTCAAGCCGGGTCTTAAAAGTACGCAAGTCCCGGTTGTTGATACCGACAAGCGTGGGCCTAAGCGCCAGCGCCCGCGCCAGTTCATCGGCATTGTGCACCTCTACCAGCACGTCCATACCTTGCTCGTGGGCCACGGCATTGAGTTCTTTTATCTGGGCATCGGTGAGCGCGGCGGCAATGAGCAGGATGCAGTCCGCCCCCAGCGCCCGAGACTCGACCACTTGCCAAGGGTCGACCAGGAAATCCTTACGCAGCAGCGGCAACTCGCACGCCCGGTGCACCGCCTCGAGGTGGGCCTCATGACCCTGAAAGAACTCTCGATCAGTGAGTACAGAAAGGCAGGCGGCACCGCCGCTGGCATAACTGTGAGCAATGGCAACCGGATCGAACTGTGGCCGGATAACGCCTTTGCTGGGTGAGGCTTTTTTGATCTCGGCAATTACCGCTGGCTGGCCAGCGCCGGTGGTAGCCTGGATGGCGGCTATAAACCCGCGCGGCGGATCCTGGCTCGCCGCCTGTTGCATCAGTGCCGTCAGCGGCTGTGCCTGGCGTCGTTCGGATACCTCCTCACGTTTGCGCTTGAGAATCCGTTCGAGAACATTGGCCACAGGGCTCATGGTGGGCCCGGAATATCCAGGAAATTTTGTAGCAACTTGTGGCCGTACTGAGTGAGAATGGATTCGGGATGAAATTGCACTCCGGTGACTGGGTCGTGGTGATGAGTGATAGCCATGATCTCGCCGTCGTTGGCGCGAGCGACGATTGTGAAACAATCGGGCATACTGACTTCTTCCACCACCAGCGAGTGATAGCGGGTGGCCTGGAAAGGGCTTGGCAGGTTATTGAAAATACCCTCGCCCTGGTGCTCGATCATCGAGGTCTTGCCATGCATCAGTTTACGGGCGCGGACGATGACGCCGCCATATGCCTGGGCAATGCTCTGGTGGCCGAGGCAAACCCCCAGGATTGGGATCTTTGATCCGTACTCGCGCACCAGATCAACCGAGATACCGGCCTCTTTGGGGGTGCAAGGACCTGGTGAGATCACGATATGCGAGGGCGAGAGTGCATCGACATCGTTGAGAGTTATCTGGTCGTTGCGATACACCGCCACCCGCTGGCCCAGTTCACCGAGGTATTGCACCAGGTTGTAGGTGAACGAGTCGTAGTTGTCGATCATCAACAGCATATCGGCTTATTCGTCGAGCGTAGCTGGATCGAGTCCAGCTGCCGCCATGGCCACGGCGCGGAAAATCGCACGGCCTTTGTTCATGGTCTCCTGCCATTCGTTGGCCGGTACCGAGTCGGCGACGATCCCGGCGCCAGCCTGTATGTGCAGCAGACCGTCAGCAATAACCGCCGTGCGGATCGCGAGCGCGGTGTCCATATTGCCATTCCAACCAATGTAGCCCACGGCACCGGCATAGATACCGCGACAGTCCGGCTCCATCTCCTCAATGATCTCCATCGCCCGAACCTTGGGTGCACCGGAGACAGTCCCCGCTGGAAAAGTCGCACGCAACACATCGATCGCGTCCAGCCCATCGCGTAATTCACCGGTGACGTTGGAGACGATGTGCATTACATGGGAATAGCGCTCGACTTCCATCTTCGAGGTCAGCTTGACGGTGCCGGTAGTGGCGATGCGGCCAACGTCGTTACGGCCCAGGTCTACCAGCATCAGGTGTTCGGCCAGTTCTTTAGGGTCGGAGATGAGTTCCAACTCGAGGTGCCGATCCTCCTCCTCACTGTGGCCACGCCGACGGGTACCCGCAATGGGCCGGACCGTTACCTCGCCATCCTCCAGTCGTGCCAGAATCTCGGGTGAGGAACCGACGATGTGAAAATCATCCAGATCGAGGAAGTACATGTAGGGTGACGGGTTGACCGTGCGCAATGCACGGTAGAGGGTGATGGGCTGCACGTCGAAGGGTATGGACAATCGCTGCGACAGAACCACCTGAAATATATCGCCGCTTTTAATGTAGTCCCGACAACGTTCCACCGCAGTCTCGAAATCGGCGCGCCTGAACGACGAGGTAAAATCCTCTTCTTCGACCGCCTGGGTCACGGGCAGCGGGCGCTGAACGGATAAACCTTCTATCTGTTCTACCAGCTGCTCCAAGCGCCGGTTACCGGACTCCCAGGCATCTTCAGTTTCGGGATCAGTATGCACCACCACATACAGGCGGCCACTCAGGTTGTCAAACACCACCAGTTCGTCCGACACCATGAGCAGGATATCTGGTGCGCCAACCGGCTCCTGGCGGGACTGGGAACCAAGATGGGTTTCGATGAACCGCACTGTGTCGTAACTGAAATAGCCGACCAGCCCGCCACTGAAACGGGGCATGTTGTCGATATGCGGAACGTTGAACTGCTGCTGTATCTTCTGGATGGCTGCCAGCGGGTCATCCGTATCCTGGCTGTGAATCTCCTGGCCGTCCTGTTCGATCAGTAAACGCTCGCCCACCACCCGGATGATGGTGGTGCAGGGCAGGCCGATGATGGAATAGCGTCCCCATTTCTCGCCGCCCTGGACCGACTCCAGCAGGTAACTGTAGGGACCCTGTGCCAGCTTGAGGTAACTGCTGACGGGCGTCTCGAGATCGGCCAACACCTCACGCTGCAGCGGGATGCGGTTGTAACCCTGCCGCGCGAAACTTTCGTACTCGGCGCGGGTAATCATGCCGCAACAGTCCACGGGTGCCGGTAAGGTACCGTGCGGGAGTAGCGCGCTTCAGTCTCTGGTATCGTGGTAGTCATGAAGAACCACCGCGATGTTCTGCAGGATAAAGGGCAAGAGCCAAGCTGGGAAAAGCACATTCAGCATCGCCCGGCGTGCACCTGACTGCAGTTAATGTTTTTCATTTTTCAGTCAATTCAACCAACTGCAAAATCTCTGCTATCGAATCTATCACGGCATCGGCTTCCAGCTGGTGTAAATCAGCACCTTGATTGTACCCGTAACTGACCAGTACTACCGTCATCCCTGCCGCTCTTGCCGCGCGCAGGTCGTTCACCGAATCACCGACAACCAAGCATTGTCCTGCCGGCACGGTAAGTTGCCTGGCTGCCTGCAACAGCGGTTGTGGGTCGGGCTTGTGCAGGCGCCGGTTATCACCGACGACCACACTGGCAAAATGGTGCGCGATACCGAGCGCAGCGAGCAGTGGCTGGGTGAATTCGCCTGGCTTGTTGGTGACGCAGGCCAGCGGCAGCCCGGCTGCCGCAAAACGTGCGAGAGTCTGCTCTACGCCAGGGAAAAGCACGCTGTCCTGGCATGGGTTCTCGCGATAGAACGACTCGAACAAAGAACAGGCCTTGTCTACAAGTAATGGCTCTGGACAACCGTAATAATCACCGCTCAGCGCCCGTTCAACCAGGCGCCGTACACCGTTACCTATCCAACTGCGCGCGGCAGCGAGCAGAACTGTAGGGCGACCCAGTTCTGTAAGCATCCGGTTGACGGCATGGACCAGATCAGGCGCCGAATCAACCATTGTGCCATCGAGATCCAAGATCACCCCGGCCGGCCGCATGGGTAAGCGCCCGCCGCTCAGGTGCCGGGCTGTTGCGGGGCTCAAGAATCTGCCTTGGCTAATTCCGCCCGTAGTGCCGCGATGACGGTATCGTAACGGTTGGGGTCGGCATCACGACCGGCACTGAATATGGCCGACCCGGCGACGAAGGTGTCCGCCCCAGCCGCACGGATAACGCCGATGTTGTCGACTTTCACTCCGCCATCGATCTCCAGGCGAATATCCAAGCCCGCAGCTTCGATCAGACGCCTGGCCTGGCGTAGTTTTTCCAGCGTCGAAGAAATGAAACTCTGGCCACTGAAACCTGGATTAACTGACATCAACAGGACGAGATCAACCTTGTCCATCACGTACTCAAGATAGTCAAGTGGCGTCGCCGGGTTAAATACCAGGCCGGCGCGGCAGCCCTGGTCGCGGATCAACTGCAGGGTGCGGTCCACATGGTCGCTGGCCTCGGGGTGAAAAGTGATATAACTGGCTCCGGCCTCGGCGAAATCGGCAATGATTCGATCCACTGGACTGATCATCAAGTGAACGTCTATTGGCGCTGTTACACCATGTTTGCGTAACGCTGCACAGACCAGCGGTCCGATAGTGAGGTTAGGCACGAAGTGGTTGTCCATGACGTCGAAATGTACGATGTCGGCGCCCGCTGCCAACACGTTGTCCACTTCTTCTCCCAACCGCGCGAAATCGGCTGACAGGATAGACGGGGCGATCAAGTTGTCTGTCATCGGGGGCAGTGGCTCCTTAAGAAAATTTACTCCGGGTCTTAGCCTGCCACCGCGGTGGCCCTTTAACGGATCACCAATAACAGCGCCGAGTCCCCGCGGCCAATGGTCAGGAGCAATGTGCCAGTGTGTTTGTTGACGACCTGCTCGACGTCTTGCAGGCTATAAATCGGCCGNTTGTTGACGGATAAGATGAGGTCACCTTCNCGCAGCCCGGAGCGCCAAGCGGGACTGCCCGCGGCGACCTCGATCACGCGCACGCCGCGCCTGCCTTGCGCGTCTGGCGAATCGTCAACATCTGTCAGCCGTGCTCCTTCGAGGCGTTTGCTGATCTGTAGGCCCTGGCCAATTTTAGGCTCGACCGAGCGGATGCGGATGCGCTTGGTATAACGTCCACCTTCCCTCAGGTAAGTGATCTCGAGCTCGTCCCCCGCCCGGAACAGNCCAATCACGTTACGCAGTTCGCTGGCATCGCTGATCTCGCGCCCGTCCACACTGACGATCACATCACCTTCGTGAAGATCAGCGGCGGCGGCGGCCGAATCAGGCATCACCCGGGAAACCACGGCACCACTTTTGGCGTCGACATCCAGTGCCTCGGCTAATTCCGGTGTCAGGGGCTGGACGACCACGCCCAGGCGGCCGCGGCGCACTTCACCATACTCGATGATCTGGTNGGTTAGNTGGCGCGCCATGTTCACCGGGATAGCAAACCCGATCCCGACACTACCNCCGCTTGGCCCGATGATGGCAGTGTTAACCCCAACCAGTTCACCGCGCAGGTTGACCAGNGCACCGCCGGAGTTCCCCCGGTTGATCGAGGCGTCAGTCTGGATGAAGTCNTCGTAACCNTCTATNCCCGAACCATTATGTCCCACGATCCCCAGATTACTGCGACCCAGNGCACTGACAATGCCCGAGGTGGCTGTCTGGCCAAGATCAAACGGGTTGCCAATCGCAACCACGAAATCACCCACGCGCAACTCGTCTGAGTCCCCCACAGCAACAGCCTGCAGACCCTCGGCAGAAATTCGGATGACGGCNATATCGGCCGCCTCGTCCGACCCGACCCGCTCGGCCTCGAACGANCGNCCGTCAGGCAGGAGGACGTTGATCTCGTCGGCGCCCCCAATCACGTGAGCGTTGGTGATGANATGGCCCTTGGCTGCGTCGATGATGACCCCAGAACCGAGNCTGCTGACCCGNCGTTCACGCGGTTGCATCTGCGGCTCNCCAAAAAACCTTTCGAAGAATGGGTCGGACTGGAACGGGCTAAACGGGCTCTGCCGTGTGCGCACGGTGCTCTTGGTGTAGACGCTGACTACCGAGGGCAGCACCCGCTCGAGCATCGGTGCGAGACTCGGCAACGGTTCGCCATCGAGCGCCGCCGGCAGCGCCGCCGGCACAACCTGTGCGGACAACATCAGCCAGGCCAGCAGTAAAGACGCGAGGATACGGGCAGGAATTTTCATAACAGATCCACAGACAAACTAAAACACGGAAGCGGCAAGTGCTAGGCACTGCCGCACAAGCAGGCCGATTATATCAACCCTTGCCGGCNGGCCGTGGCTCAGGCGGCGTCGTTNGCCACGCCGTGNGGAACGTGGCCGGTGGGTACGTGCAACCTGGCTGATTCGCAGTGTCCGCTCTGGTCATCGAAAAAAATATCGGCACCGAAAGTGCGCAGGAACTCACCCTTGTCAAGGCCGCCGAGAAATACCGCCTCGTCGATACGGATATCCCAGGCGCGCAAGGTGCGTATCACGCGCTCGTGGGCCGGGGCACTGCGCGCGGTGAAAAGGGCCGTGCGGATCGGCGCCTCATCCCGGGGCCACTGCGACTGCAACCGGTGTAGCGCGGCCAAGAATTTGCGAAACGGGCCCCCCAGCATAGGCTGGCTGGCCATCTTTTTTTCCGCCGCAGCAAAAGCGGCCAACCCCTGGTCNTGGTAGATGCGTTCCGAGTCGTCGGCAAAAAGCACCGCGTCNCCGTCAAANGCAATGCGCAGTTGCCCGCTGCTGTCATCGCTGGTTCTAGAGGGCAAAATNGTGGCCGCGGCAATATTCGCATCCAGTGCCTGGCGGACGTTGGCCGGGTCAGCCGACAGGTACAGGTCGGTATTAAACGGGGCCACGTAGCGAAACGGACTGTCACCGCCAGAGAAAGCCGCGCGGGTGATGTGCAGCCCGTAATGGGAAATGGAATTGAAGATCCGCAAACCGGTGTCAGCGCTGTTGCGCGAGATCAACACCACCTCCACCCGCTGGGTGACGCTGCCCGGATCGTTCAGCGCTAGCAGCTTCTTGGTGAGTCCAAAAGCCACCCCTGGTGCCAGTACTTCGTCTTCATGCTCGATCTGGTAACGGCAGTACGCGTCCACCCCCTGCTCCACGAACACGCGATGGCTGTTTTCNAGATCGAACAGTGCNCGCGAGGAGATAGCTGCNACTAACTTGTCATCAGGCCGTGATTGCATGATCACAGTGTAGCACCGCACCATGATGCTGCCAGTTGCACNNGCGCCTCACGCGAGNTGTGATTCAGAGCCGGCGGGAGNTGCCAGCGAGGAGTAGCANCAAGCAAAGGCCCACAACTAACAGGTTACCGTAACGCACGAAGGGTGTAGTCCCCTGCATGGGCTGAACCATACCGCGGACAGCCGCTGCCTGGAACTGCGGGGCCAGTGCCAGGATGCGTCCATCGGCGGCGATGAGTGCGGACAGGCCGTTATTACTGGCCCGCACCAGCGGCCGACCTGTCTCCAGCGCCCGGCTGCGGGCCATCTGCAGCCGCTGGTGCGGTGCCAGTGAGTCACCGAACCAAGCGTCCTCGCTGAGGTTGACCAGTACGGTTGCCGTGGGCAGCGGCTCGGTGACCTCTTCCTGGAAGGCATCTTCGTAGCAGATAGTGACCCCTAGTGGCTGGCCCGCGAGCTGCATGGGTTGCGGCCCACCGGCCCAGGGAATGAAATCAGACATCGGTATCTGCAGGTAAACCAGCAACCAGCCGAGCAACGGTTGTAGCGGCAGGTACTCGCCAAACGGTACCAGTTGGCGCTTGCGATAGAGCGCCATTGTGTCGCCAATACCTAGGGCGCTGTTGTACAGGTGCCAGCCATCCCCCTCGCGTTGACGCTCCATCACTCCGAGCAGAAAATCCGCCGGGTGCTGCGCCAGCGCTTGTAGGTAGTTGGGATCCACCTGATCCAGGTATACCGGCAAGGCGACTTCCGGCCAGACCACCAGGTCGGCATCCCGTTCGGCTTGGCTGGCTTCGAGATATCCCTGGGCAATTGCGCTGGCGCGACTGCCTTCCCACTTGTGCGCAAGTGAGATGTTTTCCTGGACGATGGCAACCCGGATTGCGTCACCGACGGGCTGAACAAAACGCAACGTCGTTGTAACAAAAACTACGACACTGAGTGCCATCAGAACACCTAATCCCTGCAAGCGCTGGCGCCGTTCACCGGCGACTACGCCGACCAGACAAGCGGTGGCAACAGCCATCAGCAAGCTAACAGTGAGCACACCACCTAAGGGCAGTAGCGCCGCGAGCGGCGTATCTACCTGGGTGTAGCCGAGGTACAGCCATGGAAAACCGCTGAAGAGTTGGCCGCGCAACCATTCGAGAAGCACCCACAGCGCGGGCATCACTGCCACCAGACGGATATTGCCCGAGGCGCGAGTGAACAGCGCCTGGAGTCCGCCGGCCAGCGCAGGGTAAAGGGCCATCAATAGTACAAATACGCCGACCACGGCAAGAGCAAGTGGTGCGGGCATGTTGCCGTACTGGTGCAAACTGACATAAACCCAGGAAATACCGACCCCGAAAGCGCCACAGCCAAACAACCCGCCTAACCAGGCCGCTCGCCGCGGGCCAGCATCGCGCCACAGAAAAAAGAGCACCCCCAGCGCCAGCGGCGACAGCGGAACCAGTGCCAACGGGGCAAAGCCGAGTGGATACGAAATCCCGGCAGCTATGGCGGTGATGGCAGGTAGCCGCCGCGCCAGGGCGCCGGAGTGAGTCATAACAAACTTAAGCCGGGCGAGTTAGTCGGCGGCGGCAGACGCTCGGGTGATACGAAGCAGCCGCGGCCGACGGCTGTCCGCACTCAGTACCTCGGCGATGAGGCCAGGCAGCTCCACGGTCTCACCGCGGCCCGGCACGTGGCCCAGCTCGTGGGTGACGAGTCCGCCGAGGGTGTCGTAT
>PBTT01000106.1 GCA_002729195.1 Acidiferrobacteraceae bacterium | reverse complement strand
TTGACCATGCCGTAACCGTGGCAGAGGTCGCCGCAGATATCGGGCCAGGGCTTGCCAAGGCAGCTTTGGGCGGTGAGGTCGACGGCGAATTGGTTGACACTGCCTGTTACCTGGAGCAGGACGTGCATTTGCGCATTCTGACGGATAAGGATGACGAGGGTCTCGAACTCATCCGCCATTCATGTGCTCATCTGATGGCGCAGGCGGTCAAAGAGCTATACCCGCAGGCGCAGGTTACTATCGGTCCGGTGATCGAGGACGGCTTCTACTACGATTTTGCCTACGATCCTGGGTTTACTGAGGCCAACCTTGCAACGATTCAGGCAAAGATGGAAGAGCTCGCGAGGGCCGATTTGCCCGTAGCCAGGCAAACGATGGCACGCGAGGATGTAATCGAGTTGTTCAAGGCTAAGGGAGAGGAGTACAAGGCTGAGATCATCGGAGAGCTCCCAGTTGCTGAGAGCATCTCTCTTTATAGCCAAGGGGAGTTCACTGACCTGTGCCGAGGTCCGCATGTACCAAGCACTGGTCGACTCAAGGCGTTTCAGCTGACTAAACTTGCTGGTGCATACTGGCGGGGCGATCCTTCTCGGCAAATGCTGCAACGAATCTATGGCACCGCTTGGGCGAAAAAAGAAGATCTACAGGATTATTTACACCGCCTGACACAGGCTGAAAAGCGTGATCACCGTAAACTTGGCCGGGAGTTAGACCTGTTTCATTTCCAGGAAGAAGCGCCGGGAATGGTTTTCTGGCACCGGGATGGCTGGACGCTGTACACAATTGTAGAGCGTTATGTTCGCGACTTGTTGATCGAATACGGTTACCAGGAGGTGCAGACACCGCAACTCTTGGATCGGAGTCTGTGGGAGCGGTCAGGTCACTGGGACAAGTTTCGTGACAACATGTTCACCACTCATGTTGATGAGCGTGACTATGCGATCAAGCCGATGAACTGTCCTGGCCATATACAGATTTTCAACCAGGGCCTGCGCAGTTATCGTGAACTGCCGGTTCGGATAGCCGAGTTCGGCGTGGTCCATCGCAACGAGCCCTCAGGCACTCTGCACGGGCTACTCCGCGCCCGTAGCTTCACCCAGGACGATGCCCACTTATTCTGTACCGAGGAGCAATTAGTACAGGAGGTGTCGACTCTGATCGAGCTGACCTACCGGATGTACCGAGACTTTGGTTTCGACGACATAGAGGTGGCGCTTTCCACCCGCCCGGAACAGCGGGTTGGGGAAGATTCTCTGTGGGACCGGTCGGAACAGGTGCTGGCAGACACGTTGGACGACAAAGGTATCGCTTACACCGTTCAGGCAGGAGAGGGCGCCTTCTACGGACCGAAGTATGAGTTCGTCCTGCGAGACTCCATCGGTCGGCGCTGGCAATGTGGAACCATTCAGGTAGATTTTTCCATGCCCGGGCGACTCGGCGCTGAATACGTTGCCGAAGATGGCTCCCGGCAGACACCAGTAATGATTCATCGCACCATCCTCGGCTCGTTGGAGCGGTTCATCGGGATTCTGATCGAAGACACTGAAGGCCGTTTGCCGGTCTGGTTAGCCCCGGTGCAGGCAGTGATTCTCAACATCACCGACCGGCAGCGCGAATATGCCCTACAGACGGAGAAATTGCTGAAAAAACAGGGTCTCAGGGTCGAAACTGACTTGAGAAACGAGAAAATTGGCTATAAAATCCGCCAGTCTACTCTGCAGCGGATTCCGTTCATGCTGGTTGTAGGTGATCGGGAGGTAGCTGAAGGGACCGTTGCCGTGCGCACGCGGGAAGGGCAGGATCTCGGGTCGCTTGCTGTCGAAGGGCTACTTGCGTCCTTGCCTGGAGTGAACGCGAGGGCACGGCATTAATATTTCCAGAGGGATTTGACATAGCTGTAGCGAAACAACAAAAGCTCAACGAGGACATCATAGTTGGGCAGGTACGACTGATATCCGAAAGTGGAGAACAACTCGGGATCGTGCCAACCGAAGAGGCCAAACAGTTGGCGACGGAACGGGCGATGGATTTGGTGGAGATTGCGCCGAACGCCGACCCTCCCGTTTGCCGCCTGATGGATTACGGTAAGTTTCTCTACGCAGCCGCCAAGAAAAAGCAGGAAGCGAAGAAGAAACAAAAGCAGATCACAGTTAAAGAAGTTAAGTTTCGACCAGGCACGGCTATCGGTGACTATGACATCAAGCTCCGCAATCTGACCAAGTTCATCGAGGCAGGTAATAAGGCAAAAGTGACCTTGCGCTTCCGCGGCCGAGAGATGGCCCACCAGGAATTAGGAATGGAAATGTTGAACAGAGTCGAAGACGATTTGGCAGAAATCAGTGTAGTCGAGCAGATGCCAAAAATGGAGGGGCGCCAGATGGTGATGGTGCTCGCACCCAGGAAATAATAGACTTTAGGCGAATAAGACATGCCCAAATTGAAAACTAATAGGGGCGCAGCCAAGCGCTTTAAGCGAACTGCCACCGGCAAGTTTAAGCGCTCCCAGGCTTACCTCAATCACATTCTGACTAAGAAGTCGACCAAGCGTAAGCGACACTTACGTGAAGCATTGCTGATCGATGCTGCCAACCAGGCTGCGGTCAGGAAAATGTTGCCGTATGGTTAGACCGACATCGACATCGACGTCAGCCCCCGACCAAAAGAGTAATACAACATGCCCAGAGTAAAACGCGGTGTTACAGCCAGAGCGCGGCACCGGAAGGTGTTGTCACGAGCCAAGGGCTATCGGGGTGCACGTAAAAACGTCTATCGGGTGGCTAACCAGGCGGTTATGAAGGCCGGCCAGTATGCCTATCGTGATCGCCGGCAGCGCAAACGACAGTTCCGTGCACTATGGATCGTGCGCATCAATGCCGCTGCCCGGCAACACGATCTCAGCTACAGCCGCTTCGTCAATGGCCTGAGCAAAGCTGCCGTCGAGGTTGACCGCAAAATACTGGCGGATATGGCAGTGAATGATCAGGTGGCATTTGCGGCGCTTGCTGAGAAAGCTAAAGCAGCTTTGGCCGCTTGAGGCCAGGCACCTGGCTATGTAGGCCAGGGAACGAAAAGAAATGGGAAAGGCCGCGCCGGCCTTTCCCTTTTTTGTGAGNGGGTTTGACANGTTAATGAAAAATGAATTGGGAAAGCGACTATCGGCTATCGTGACTGAGGCTACGACGGCCATTGCTGAGGCNTCAGCAACCAGTGATTTGGAAAAGATCCGGGTGGACCTGCTAGGGCGCCAGGGGTCACTAACGGCGCTGCTCAAAAGCGTGGGCACGCTGCCAGAGNCTAAGCGCCGCAGTTTCGGCCTGGCTGTCAACGAGGCGAAAGACTCTGTCAATGGTCAACTCGAGCAGCGCCGGGTGGCATTGGCTACCAGCCAGCGGGCTGCTGCTGTCGAGCAGGAAGTGATCGATGTGACACTCCCTGGGCGCAGCACCGGCCAAGGAAGCGTGCACCCGATCACTCGTTCTCGGCGGCGCATCGAGNAGATCTTTACCCGGATAGGCTTCANTGTTGTGCANGGCCCTGAGATAGAGGATGACTTTCACAATTTCGAGGCCCTAAACATCCCGCCTGACCATCCGGCAAGGGCCATGCATGACACCTTCTACCTGTCCCCCGGGATTGTCCTGAGAACCCACACTTCGCCAGTTCAAATTCGTTACATGGAGACGCAAGACCCACCGCTGCAGGTAATTGCCCCGGGGCGGGTATACCGTTGTGACTCGGACGTGACCCATACCCCGATGTTTCACCAGGTCGAAGGCCTCGCCGTGGATACCGATATCTCCTTTGCCGATCTCAAAGGCGTGTTGACCTTTTTCATTCGAGAATTTTTTGAACAAGACTTGCCGGTGCGATTTCGGCCCTCGTATTTTCCATTCACCGAGCCTTCGGCCGAAGTGGACATAGGCTGCGTCTTCTGTAAAGGTGGCGGTTGCCGCGTTTGCCAACAAAGCGGATGGTTGGAGATACTNGGCTGCGGCATGGTTCACCCGGAAGTATTTCGGCACGTTGGCATCGATAATGACCAGTACACTGGTTACGCCTTTGGCCTCGGTATAGAACGCTTGACCATGTTGCGGTACGGGGTTGATGACCTGCGNCTTTTCTTCGACAACGAAATCGCTTTTTTGCGACAGTTCAGTTAGGCCCACGAAGGCAANGCAATGATTATTAGTGAAAACTGGTTACGAGAGTGGGTGGATTTCGATATTGATATCGAGTCTCTCGGCGACCGGCTAACGGGCGCAGGACTGGAAGTCGGAGGAGTAATACCAGTTCGGCCGGTTTCGCAGCGTATCGTGGTTGCAAAGATACTGTCGGCGCGACCGCACGCTGACGGCAACACGCCGTGGGTCTGTGAAATCGACGTAGGCCGGGCGCGAAAATTGCAGGTCGTCTGTGGAGCGAACAACGTATGGGCGGGCATGGCTGCACCGGTTGCGTTGAGTGGCGCTGAATTGCCTGGNGGCCAAAGAGTTCGCGAGATTGAAATTCACGGGGAGGCGTCCCAGGGAATGTTGTGNTCGGCGGCGGAGTTAGGTCTGGAGGAGCGCTCAGACGGCATCATGGAACTGGATCCAGGGGCGGAAGCGGGTCGGATAATCAACACCCAGTTGGACCTCGACGATACATTGTTGGAACTGGAACTCACGCCTAACCGTGGGGATTGTTTGAGTATTCTTGGTATCGCTCGAGAGACCATGGCGGTGACTCGGGGNNCCCTACGCAANCCTTCTATTAGGCGACTGCGNGCACAACACGATGANCGATTGCCCATCACTCTCGAGGTGCCCGGCGANTGCCCGCGTTATACCGGCCANNTNNTTCGNAATGTAGCGATCAGCGCCCGTAGCCCNGACTGGTTGCAAGAGCGCTTGCGGCGAAGCGGGCTGCGCAACATCGACGCGTTGGTCGACATCACCAACTACGTCATGCTGGAACTTGGTCAGCCGATGCATGCGTTTGACCGGAGCAAGATTACAGGCGGTATTACGGTGCGGCATGCTCACAAGGGCGAGCGGCTGAAACTGCTTGACGGTACCAGATTGCGACTTCGTTCCAAGACTCTACTTATCGCGGATGAGAGCGGGCCAGTGGCGCTCGCCGGCATCATGGGTGGCGCGAATACAGCAATCAACAGCAATACGCAGGACGTACTGTTAGAAGCGGCATTTTTTAGCCCATCTCGCACGGCTTCGACGGCAAGAGGTTACAACATGCAGACCGATGCCTCCTTTCGGTTCGAGCGGGGTGTAGATCCGCAGTTGCAGGTAATGGCGGTGCAAAGAGCAAGTCAGTTAATCAGTCAGATTGGCGGAGGTGACTGCGGGCCGGTGTTTACCGCTGCGGACTCGCGCAACTTGCCGAAACGCCGGCCCATTCAACTGCGTAAGGGCCGTCTAGATCGAGTGCTGGGAGCACGTGTTGGGGGGCGACGTATCCGCAAGGTATTTGAATCACTCAACATGAAGACTGAAGTCATTGCTGATGGCTGGAAAATAACAGCACCGAGTTACCGTTTCGACATTCTCGGAGAGCATGACCTGGTGGAAGAAGTTGCCCGCATCGTAGGTTTCGAGTTCTTTCCGACTCAACTACCCCGAGTACTAGCCAGCGGGCGCGAACAACAGGAGAACCGGTTGACCCCGGACCGGGCCCGTGACCTATTGGTCGATCGAGGCTATCACGAAGCAATCACCTACAGTTTTGTTGACCCGGCACTGCATGCACGAATTGCGCCCGAGCGGAATCAAATACTGCTTCAGAATCCGATCGCGGCGAACATGTCGCAGATGCGCTCAAGCCTCTGGCCAGGTCTACTCGCTGCGCTAACTGGCAATGCTCGGCGGCAGGTAAGGCGAATCAGGTTGTTTGAGATAGGTAGAGTATTCTTGAGCCACGGCCGCGATCGGCGTGAAATAGATCGCATTGCTGGCGTCCTGACGGGTCCACGCAGGGCCCAGTCTTGGGACACCCCAAGCCGAGGCGCCGACTATTTCGACCTTAAGGGCGATGTCGAGGCCCTGCTGGCACTCGGCGGCTACCAAGACGGGTTTGAATTCCAACCTCGGGAGCACAAGGCGTTGCACCCTGGACAGTGCGCCATGGTCACGCGTGGTGAGCGGGAGGTCGGCTGGCTGGGGCAGATTTCGCCAGAGCTGCGGGAGCATCTGGACCTCGATGGGACCATTTTTGTCTTCGAATTGGATTTGGATGCCGTGCTGGATGCGGTATTACCCATTTTTCGGACCGTTTCCCGGTACCCGGCAGTTGCTCGGGATCTTTCCCTGGTCGTGAAAAATAGTGTGGCCGCCGATGCCTTGCGCGAATGTATCCGCGCTGCGGCGGGAGAACTGCTAACGGCTTTGGAACTGCTGGACGTCTACCAGGGCAAGGGCATACCAAAAACTCACTCATCTCTCACATACCGCTTGACCTTACAGGCAGATTACCGCAATCTTACAGATACCGAGGTAGATGAATTGATTGTGAAGGTAGTTGGCGCTGTTACCCGAGAACTGAGCGGTGAACTCAGAACCTAAGAATTTTTTACCATCCCTTTGCACAATGAAACGGCAAAAGAACTGGCCTAAACTCGAAGCGGTAGCCGTCCAAAGCGGCCACCTGCATCGAGGATAGACGTTATTTGGGGTGAGGCATGCAATAATGACGGTTACCAAGGCGGATCTGGCAAATACATTGTACGAACAGCTTGGGCTTAATAGGCGCGAAGCGAAAGAATTGGTTGAACTCTTTTTTGAACAGATACGTGAAGCCTTAGAGAAGGGCGAGAGTGTCAAGTTATCAGGTTTTGGAGGATTTAGCGTACGCGACAAACGTAGTCGTCCCGGGCGGAATCCGAAAACTGGTCAAGCGGTCGCTGTATCGGCACGCCGCGTCGTGACCTATCGCGCCAGCCAAAAAGTCAAAGAAGACATCGGCCAGAACACCGGGCAGATTGAAGCGATAATGAATCCAGGTCAATCATCGTGACCATGCTTGATCCAGGAGCAGAAGAACTTCCGGCGATTCCGGCAAAACGATACTTTACGATTGGTGAGGTCAGCGAATTGTGTGCGGTCAAGCCACACGTACTGCGATACTGGGAACAAGAGTTTTCGCAACTGCAGCCAGTCAAGCGACGAGGGAACCGCCGCTACTACCAGCGGCACGAAGTGGAACTCATACGAACCATTAGGAAGCTTCTCTACATCGAAGGCTACACGATAAGCGGTGCTGGCAATCAACTGAAAGAGGGCCGCAGCGAAAACGGCACATCCAACAACGAGTCGACGGACGCCGAGCTCAAGCAGATGCTTAATGAGTTACAGGAAATTTCGGCATTGCTCGATCCCTAAAGTTGGTAAAGGGGGATATCAAACGGGGCGTAGCGCAGCCTGGTAGCGCACCGCAATGGGGTTGCGGTGGTCGGAGGTTCAAATCCTCTCGCCCCGACCAACATCGAGCAGGAAAGCACCCAGAGCAGGGGTCGCGAAGGGTGGCTGTTGCTTGTGCCATCTACTGCTATGATGGTTCTTTATGAGCGCACTCCTGCTCCTTGGATTATCGTCCCGGTCCCTGATTGCTGCTCGCTTGTTTAACTGCCGCGCAGGACTCTAAGCGCTTGTCCTTAGGGATCGATATGATGAAAAACATTCTTTGTCTGGCGTGCTTGTTGTTTTCCGGTTCAACACTCGCTCAGTTGGCGTTAGATCAGCAACCTCCGATCGTGAGCCTCACTGACAAGGCCGGCGGGCGGGTCGATGGCGCATCATGGTCCAGCGCAGAGCTTAAGGGAAAAGTTCATATCCTTATGTACGTGGATCCGGATGAAGTTAAGTTGAATGCACACGTGGAGGATGCGCTGGCCGCAGAATCATTTCCCGGTGACCTGGTTACTTCGGTTGGGGTCATAAATATGGCGGCCTCTTGGAAACCGAATTTTGCCATTGACCTGATACTCAAGCGCAAGCAGAAGAAATTTCCCGACACAATATATGTGCGAGACATGCAGCGAGCATTCGTTAGCGGCTGGGATCTGAGGGACCATAGTTATCACATAGTCGTTCTTGACCGGGAAGGACGGCTCATCTTTGAGGCGGCTGGCGAGCTCTCTGCAACACAGATCGGGCAATTGATCGCTGTGATCTGGGACAGGATCAAGGACTAGATGGGCAAAGGCGGTTCGTCTGCGACTGACCAATATCTGCTTACGCGGGTGCGCGAGAGTGGGCGGGAATCGGTCGATTTCGACAATCTAGGATTTGGTGATGTCTTTACCGATCATATGCTGGTCAGCGATTGGCACGACGGCGCTTGGAGCACCCCAAGGATAATTCCGCATGGCCCGCTGTCGGTTAGCCCGGCTGCCCTTGGGCTGCATTATGGCCAGAGTGTGTTTGAAGGCCTGAAGGCATACTGGGGTATTACAGACAATCAGATACGACTTTTCCGGCCGGATCGTAATGCCGCGCGGCTTGCCGCATCTTGTGAGCGGCTTTGCATACCGGCACCAGACCCAGAGACGTTCGTAGCGGCTATATCGGCATTGGTGTCAGTGGAACGCAACTGGGTTCCGCGCGTGCGAGGGCAAGCGCTGTATCTTCGGCCGCTACTGTTTGCCAGCGAAGGGCATCTCGCTGTACGGCCAGCGCAGACCTATACTTTCGTTGTGATAGCGGCACCGGTGAGCGAATATTTCGGCCGTACCGGACGAGCGCTTAGCCTAAAGGCTGAAGAGCGTTTCACCCGCGCAGCTCCTGGTGGCACGGGCTCGGCTAAGACAGCCGGAAACTACGCAGCGACATTGCAACCTATGTTGAGCACATCTTGCGAGGGGTTTGACCAGATCCTTTGGCTGGACGGGCGTGAACACCGATTTGCGGAAGAGGCGGGGCAGATGAATGTTTTCTTCTATTTGGATGATACGGTAGTCACGCCCGACCTTGGCGGCACCATCCTGCCTGGTGTTACCAGGGAAAGCGTTCTGGCACTTCTACACGATTGGGGGATCCCGACCGAAGAACGACGGCTGTCTATGGATGAGATTCAACAGGCAGCTGGCAAGGGTCGACTGCGCGAGATTTTCGGCGCAGGGACTGCTGCGGTCGTGGTGCCGATTATGCGCATTCACCACCTAGGCGCCGATATCTGCTGTCGCCCGCCAAAACACGGCTCTTTGTGTGCCCGGCTCTACGATGCTTTACTTGGTGTGCAGCACGGGGAGCTGCCAGACCATTATCAATGGACCTATCGAGTGACCTGACCACGCCGGTAGGCAAGTGGTTCTCGGGCTGGCTGGCGGGAGCCTTGTTGGTTTGCCCGGGGGCGTTTGCGCAGGACACCGCGATTCAGCAGGGTTTTAGCCTTGCCCGGGAGCTTTGCTCACGCTGCCATGTCATCGGTGACTACAATCGTCTGGGCGGGATTGGCAACACACCTTCTTTCCAGTGGATGGTGAGAAGTAGTGATTGGCGGGAAAGATTTAATAGCTTCTACAGCCGGCGGCCGCACCCGGTGTTTGTGCGGGTACCTGGGTATCCGCGCTGGTCTGATACAGACCCCTATTATCCACCTTTCGAGATTACCCCGGAAAAGATCAAGCTTATTATCCTTTATGCCAATACCCTCAAGAATTCGTAGCATTGTGCGGTTGCTGTCAATGGCTCCGCCACGGCCAGCCCCGACATAAATGGTGGAACCGTGGCCGTTGTAGAATCCGACTACTGATATCTTTTTACATGATGGTTATTCAAAACAAGCCTGCTATTGCCTTGCGAACCGTGACGGGTTGAGCATGACAGAGTTTTTGCTTCTTTTGCTGTTGTTATTTCTCTCCGCATTCTTTTCGGGTTCTGAGACGGCCCTGACTGCGCTGACGCGTGGTCGTGCTGAGGCTCTGGCAAAGGAACAACGCCGTGGTGCGCGCGCGCTCGCAGCTCTCAAGCGCGAGCCGCAGCGCATGTTAGTGGGAATTTTGATTGGCAATAACGTGGTCAATATCGGAGCTTCGGCGCTTGCTACTGTTATTGCAACGCGCGAGTTGGGTCGCCTTGGCCCTGGGCTTGCGGTCGGCGTACTGACAATATTGGTGCTCGTTTTTGGTGAGATCACGCCCAAGAGCATTGCCACACGTTACTCAGAGCGTATCTCCCTGATCGTAGCGCCAATAATTTTGACTTTTATGCGCCTGATAACGCCGCTGGTTTGGCTGTTTCAGGGGATAGCTGATTTGGTTGATAAGGCGACTCCAGTAGATGAGGGAGATCCTATCGTCACAGAGTCGGAGTTGATCAGCATGGTCGGTTTCGGCCAGGAGGAAGGGACGATAGAAAAAGGCGAGAAGGAGCTGATCGAACGTGCATTTGCGTTTAGTGACCTAGCGGTTTCCGACGTCATGACACCGCGGCACCGGGTCTTCACGCTCGATTCCAGGCAAGCGATTGGCGCCGCTATGCCCCGCTTGATAGAGGCACCATACAGCCGTATTCCACTACACCTGGATGACATTGACGAGATCGTCAAGGTGCTCTATCTACGCGATGTACTGGTGCCCTTTGCGGATGGCCGCAACACCGTCACCTTGGGTGAGGTGGCGCGGCCACCTTATTTCGTACCGGACAGCCAGACGCTGACTGATACGATCGCAGCACTACGACGGGAGAGTCAGCACTTAGCGGTGGTTGTAGATGAACACGGGACCATGGAAGGCGTAGTAACGCTGGAGGATCTGCTCGAGGAATTGGTTGGGGAAATTTACGATGAGAGCGACATTAAGCCGCAGCAATTGAGTCCACTGGGCGCTGGCCGCGCAATCGTAGATGGCACCTCAGAATTGAGGGTGATCGGTGACTTTTTTGGAGTAGAGTTGTCCGGTAAACCGACTGACTCGGTGAGCCGTTGGATACTGGAACACGCTCGGAGAATTCCCGGCGCGGGTGAAGTATTCGAACTCGATGGCCTACAGGTCACCGTGCAACAGGCTTCACAGCGCCGGATTCAGGAGGTGCTTGTGTGTCGGCCGAAAAATGAACCTGGCCTGCAGGTGCAGGGTATCAGTTGATTCGTTACTCGGGGTTCACTGCCCGAGTCAGTTTGGAGTCGAGCGCCGCAAAGTAGCGCCCATATAAGCCTTGATGTTGACCGTGGTGACCGGAGTGCCGTCGATTATCTCAGCCTCGATGGCTTTTGTTAGTTGCCGGAACTCCTCTATAGCTCCGTCCAAAGGAAGCGCTAGGGTGAGTTCGGCCACCAGCTCTCCACCGAGGTAGTGCAATACCAAGGTGGGTCCGCCATCATTACCGGTTTCGGCAATCCCGTGAAGTTGTAGGATCGCGTTTACAGCGCTTTCCAGTTCTGGTCGAAGGGGTAAGGTGTCAGAGGAGTTCCATTGACGATCGTCTTCCGGGTCAATATGTACGATCACGTCGGACAGACGGGGAAGTTCTGCTTTCAGGAGGCCAATAACCTCATCACCAATTCGATGCCCTTCAGAGACGCTGATATGCGGGTCGACGCGCAGGTGCACGTCGGCCAGAACATCGGAACCCATCCGGCGAGTGCGCAATTCGTGAGCGTCAAGAACACCAGGCACGGTTTGTATGTAACGGTGGATCTGATCCACCAGGTCTGGGTCTGCGGCAGTGTCGATGAGTTCAGCCAGCGCTTCGCGCCCAATCGAGTAGGCGACCTGTGCAATCATTACAGTTACTACGATGGTGGCGATGGCATCGGCACGGTCAAAACCCACCATGACACCCGCGATGCCGGCTACTACGATCAAAGAAGACAGCGCATCAGACCGATGGTGCCAGGCATTAGCCCTTAGCAGTCCCGATTCGAGCCGCTGGGCAACGCGTATGGTGTACTGATATAGCGCTTCTTTGAGCAATATTGACAGGGCCGCAATAGCCATGGCGCTTAATCCAGGGTGGAGCAAAGTGCCTGGATGGCGCAGGCGCTCTACAGCGTCCCAGGCCAGGCCGGCGGCAATAAAGGCAAGAGAAAGCGCCAACAGCATCGAGGCGGCGGTCTGGATGCGGCCGTGGCCGTAGGGGTGTTGACGGTCAGCGGCTTGGCTGCCTTGGCGCGCGGCAACGATCACCAGGATATCCGTAGCGAGGTCAGAGAGCGAATGAATGCCATCAGCCACCAGTGCTTGTGAGCCTGTAAGCACGCCGCCGACTATCTTAGCCAGAGCGAGCAACGCATTGATCACGCTCCCAATGAGGGTAATCTGGCGAATTTCCAGATAATCAGCGCGCGTGGATGCACTGCGGGCGCTTGGGGTTTCCCGATTCATGGCATTTGGCGAAGTGATTTCGACATTACTCTAGTTGTATCTAACTGTATCAAGATGCCCGGTTCAGGCCTCAGCCGGCCAGCGGCACGTGGTGTCATTATCAGCGCGGCAGCTGGGTTGACAATGCTCACCCGCGTATTAGGCCTGCAATTAAAAAACGGTTTTGCGATAATACCTCGACGCGACCAGGGGCCGTCAGCAGCCGGCGCCGCCCGACCGTTTGACACCTAATTTTATGCGTATTCTGATCAGTAACGATGATGGCTACCTCGCGCCCGGGCTCGCTGCGTTGGCTGGAGCCCTTGCAACAGTCGCCGATACTATCGTCGTAGCCCCAGACCGTAATCGTAGCGGTGCCAGCAATTCCCTGACCCTGTCTCGGCCTTTGCGGGTGCGTGAGGCACCTAACGGCTTTCACTACGTAGACGGTACACCGACCGATTGCGTGCACATCGGCATTACCGGGTTGATGAATAAAGAACCAGATATGGTCATAGCAGGAATCAACAGTGGCGCCAACCTTGGTGACGATGTCATATATTCGGGGACGGTAGCTGCTGCCATGGAAGGTCGTTTCCTGGGATTTCCAGCAGTCGCAGTGTCGCTGGTTGGAACCGAACTCAAACACTTCACTACTGCTGCTGAGGTAACACTGCAGTTGCTGGAATACATGACTGCTGCACCTTTGCCTGGCGACACCATTATCAATGTCAACGTACCCGATCTGCCATTGCCGGAAATCAAGGGTTTTCGGGCCACGCGCTTGGGCTATCGGCACATGTCCGAGGCTGTGATCCGGAGTACCGACCCTTATGGCGCGGAAATATTCTGGGTCGGACCGGCCGGGATGGAGCAGGACGCCGGTACTGGTACGGACTTTTGTGCGGTCAGGGAGGGGTTCGTTTCGGTGACGCCGTTGCAGGTGGATATCACCCAGCATTCGATGGTTGCCGAAATTGGCCAATGGCTCGAGCAGCACGACGCATGATGTCGGTCGCCTCGGGCAGAGAAATAGGGTTTACCTCCCGCCGTACCCAGCTTCGCCTGGTTAGCCAACTTCGAGCGCAAGGCATAAGCGACGAAACAGTGCTGACAACGATCGCACAAG
Source organism: Acidiferrobacteraceae bacterium (assembly GCA_002729195.1). Taxonomy (GTDB): domain Bacteria; phylum Pseudomonadota; class Gammaproteobacteria; order Arenicellales; family UBA868; genus UBA12578. Next base: position 5,957 of record PBTT01000106.1, on the reverse strand, counting down.
TACCCAGACACCGCTTTGTCGAGGAGGCACTACAGAGCCGGGCTTATGAAGACACAGCACTGCCGATTGGTCGACAGCAAACCATCTCCCAGCCGTATATCGTGGCGCTCATGACACAACAACTAGTCGACGGACGCACCGACCTGGGAAAGGTGCTGGAGATTGGTACAGGCTGTGGTTACCAGACCGCGGTCCTCGCCAGTCTGGTTAACCGGGTCTATACGATTGAACGCATCGGTTCTCTGCTGGAGACGGCCCGGCAAACGCTGCAGAATCTTGGCGTGTACAACGTATCATATCGCCACGCTGATGGTACAAATGGCTGGCCTGGGCGTGCACCATTCGACAGTATTATCATCACCGCTGCGCCCGATACCGTGCCCCAGGGATTGTTGGATCAGCTTGGCGACGGCGGTCGCTTGGTCGCTCCAGAAGGGGGCAGGTTTGGCCAACACCTGACTCGGGTTGTTCGCCAGGGGCAAAGGTTCCGGCGAGAGACCTCGACGCCAGTGATTTTTGTGCCGATGTTGCTCGGGACCGAGGAATGATAATCTGATGATGACCCAGACCCAGACCCAGACCCAGACCCAGACCAAGACACTCATTGTGGTGGCTTTACTGTGCCTGTTTGTTGGCTGTATGGGTCCACCGGTAATCCCGGTCAGTGATCTAACCGCTAGCCGCAGCGAGCATTCGGCCCGCATAGTCCGCCCGGGTGATTCCCTGTACACCATCGCTTGGCAAGTGGGTCTGGACTACCGGGAACTTGCCCGTTGGAACACACTGACTCCCCCATATATCTTATCTCCGGGCCAGCGGATCCGATTGAGCCCGCCGACAGTGGGTACTCGCAATGGCCAAGTGTCTAGCACGACTAAAGTCAGCGTCATTCGTAGCAATACTCCCTCCTCACAACCAATAGCGGCACCAGCTAAGAAAGAATCACTAAAAAAGCAGCCGGCACCGGAAACAATGCAACCCCGGAAAGAATCAGCATCAATTAAAAAATGGGTGTGGCCCGGGGAGGGTCGNGTTGTNACCCGTTTCAATCTAGCTCAGGATGAGAACGGNATANATATCGCGGGAATTGACGGCAGCCCGGTGCGTGCGGCTGCCGATGGCAAGATCGTNTATGCNGGCACCGGTCTGCGNGGCTATGGCCTGNTNCTGATCCTTAAGCACAATGACACATTTCTCAGNGCCTATGCCCATAATCGTGCAGTCATGGTTAGTGAGGGNGATCAAGTAAANGCGGGGCAGGTCATNGCGGAGATGGGCCAATCGGGAGCNGAGTCGATCCAGNTGCACTTCGAGATACGCCGGAACGGNCAACCGGTCGATCCTCAGAGGTATTTACCGAAAAAATNACTCTAAAAGNNCCGCCGCTGNNTNTCAGTNTGCCCGCGCTCGGCGTTACAAGGGCAAGATNACNGCGGCGATAACCGCGCGNCCNTCCAGGGCNAGAATGTTGAAGGTTCTGCACGCTGCCAGCGAGNTCATGAACTCTNCACCGTANTGTTGCGNCGCAANCGTCTGNAACAGGTNNGCCCCTGGGAAATGGTGTGCTTTGCCGGTGCCGACCAGCAGTATNTCCCGGCNCGATNAAAAGAGGTNCTCCAGCAGGGNGCCGNTGAGTTCTCCAAAATCTTTTATCTGCCAGCGACAGACCGGGTCGGTGGGGGTGATAATAAAACTNCCCNNGACAGTTTTNCCNCCAACTGATACTNCGCCGGAGTTGATCGCGCCAATTAAATTAAGGGTGCTNGAGGTGTCAGCTTGAATTTTCACTGGNNTCGTNNNCGGTTGCTGGAGAGTCTACAACGNCTGGCAGGTTTAGAAAATTGANCGGTACGCAACCTAGGNTGGGGTGTTTCGGATAGAATCGCGTTACCGGGAAGATGTCNGGAGTTTNCNGCCGGCTTTTCTTTTTTCAANCTTGACCCTGTAGANCCAGGTGCCTATGGAGCCAGTCAATATCGGAGTAGTAGGGCTNGGCACAGTTGGAGGTGGCACGGTCGATGTACTGCACCGCAACAGNGCCGAGATCTCACGGCGCGCNGGCCGCGAAATCCGTGTAAGNCGGGCAGCAGTNCGCNATCTNGANCGANCGCGNANCTGTGANACTTCCGGAATTNCCCTGACTAACGATCCATTTGAGGTCGCNAATGATCCGGATGTTCGTGTCGTCGTCGAGTTAATNGGGGGTGAAACNACCGCTTTTGAAATCGTCATNGAAGCCCTGGAGCANGGTAAGCACGTAGTTACCGCNAATAANGCACTGATCGCAACCCGCGGTAACGAGATCTTCCGGGCCGCTCATGAACGAGGCCTAGTGGTAGCTTTCGAGGCAGCGGTGGCCGGNGGAATTTCAATTATCAANATTCTGCGNGAAGGNCTCGCNGGCAACCGAGTCAAGCAATTGGTTGGCATTGTCAATGGCACCAGCAATTNCATACTCACCGGNATGCNCGAGCNGGGCAGCGACTTTGAACCCATGCTGCGGGAGGCGCAAGCGCTGGGCTATGCAGAGNCGGATCCGACTTTTGACATTGACGGCGTCGATGCCGCTCATAAGTTAACTATTCTGGCCTCNATTGCCTACGGAATCCCGCTTGATTTCAGNGCNGTGTACACCGAAGGCATCGGCACCATCCAAGGCAAGGATGTCAGCTATGCAGAAGATCTCGGGTATCGCATCAAACACCTCGGAATAGCGCGTCGCCGAGGGAACCGGGTCGATCTGCGAGTGCATCCGTGCCTGATTCCGGAAACCCACTTGCTTGCAAGTGTCGANGGGGTGATGAACGCAATCTTNGTCGAGGGTGATGCTGTCGGCCAGACTATTCACTACGGCGCTGGAGCAGGCGCCAACCCAACGGCATCTTCTGTGGTTGCCGATATCGTTGACGTGGTCCGCACATTGACCGCGGATCCTGGCAATCGAGTACCACATCTCGCTTTCCAGCCAACAGCACTCACCAGTAAAGACGTAACGCCACTGGGCGATATCGAGTGCGCTTATTATCTACGGTTGCTGGCTCTTGATCGACCTGGGGTACTCGCCGAGATCGCTCGTATCCTCGGTGAGAACAATGTCAGTATAGAAGCAATCCGGCAACAGGGCACCAAGAATAATGATGGAAATGTGTCGGTGGTTATTGTCACCCATAAGACCCGGGAAATGAGCATGACTAGGGCGATTGGTGCTATTGAAGCGTTACCGGCCATTGCTGAGCCGGTTATGAGAATTCGCCTTGATACACTCGAGGCTTAAGGCGCGCTCAGTATGACTNAAGCATCCGGGTTGATTGTTCGTTACCGGGACAGGCTGCCGCTGCCNGCGGNNGCNGCGATCATCTCTTTAAGTGAAGGCGACACACCGCTGGTCCGGCTGCAGTCTTTGTCGGANGCAAGGCGGGGCATAGAGGTCTTTGCAAAANTNGAGGGTCTGAATCCCACCGGCTCGTTCAAGGATCGGGGTATGACCATGGCGGTATCAATGGCCGTACACCAGGGNGCNCGTGCNATTATCTGTGCGTCCACCGGCAACACCTCAGCCTCGGCGGCAGCTTATGCGGCCCGAGCCGGTATCACGGCTTTCGTCGTGATACCCGAGGGCAAGATTGCACGGGGCAAACTGGCACAGGCGATGATGCACGGTGCAACCGTCATTCAAATCACCGGTAATTTNGATGCCGGCATGGCTATCGTTAAAAAGATGNCCGATGANGCGCCGGTCACGTTGGTTAATTCAGTCAACCCGTTTCGGTTGCAAGGCCAAAAGACCGCTGCCTTTGAGGTTGTGGACTGCTTGGGACGAGCACCCAATTACCATTTCCTACCAGTAGGTAATGCCGGTAATATCAGTGCCTACTGGATGGGTTATTGTGAGTANGCCGAAAGCGGATTAGCGAATGCCCGACCGATTATGGTCGGCTGCCAGGCGACGGGGGCGGCGCCATTTTTAAGGGGAGCGGCCGTGGCGCAGCCCGAAACTGTNGCCACCGCAATTCGCATTGGTAATCCACAGTCCTGGGATTTGGCTCTCGCCGCACAGAGGGAATCAGGCGGTTGGTTCCTCGCTGCTGACGATGACGCGATCCTTGCCGCCCAGAAATATCTTGCTGAGAATGAAGGGCTGTTCTGTGAACCGGCCTCAGCAGTTTCGGTCGCCGGGCTGCGNGCAGAGTTGTCTCGGTCGGCGATCCCCGATGGTGCAACCGTGATATGCACGTTGACCGGACACGGTCTAAAGGACCCTGATACCGCAATCGCGCAAAGCACTGAACCTATACGAGTCGGCTCGACNANNGATGANGTNCGAAGTGTCATACTGGATTCCGGCTGACGATGATTTGGAGAAGNGGGTGACCTGGNTACTGCTTCGAGTCTCCGGCCACAGGTCCTGAGATGCTCCCTCAACGCGTGCTCGTATTCGANATTGAGACTATCCCCGATGTCGCGGCCGGCCGGCGATTATTGGGTCTTGAAGGACTGTCCGATCAAGAAGTGGTGCGGGCTATGCGCACTCGGCGCCTGCAGAAGACCGGTGCCAGCGATTTCCTCGCTCATCCTTACCATCAGATCATTGCAATTTCGGTCGCGCTGCGGGCAGATGACAGCCTCAGTATATGGTCGCTTGGCGAGACCAACTCGGATGAATCGGAGTTGCTGGAAAGATTTTTCGATGGCATAGAGCGNTTTACTCCCATCCTGGTTTCCTGGAACGGCAGCGGATTTGATTTACCTGTCATNCACTACAGGTCGCTGCTTCATGGCGTAGCCGGCAATCGTTACTGGGACANCGGGGAGTCCGATCGCGATTTCAAGTGGAACAATTACCTCAACCGTTACCACGCCCGCCACCTNGACTTGATGGACGTGTTGTCGGGCTACCAGCCCCGGGCGNCTGCNCCNTTGCAGGAGATTGCGCTGTTGCTNGGNTTTCCAGGGAAAATGGGTATGAGTGGCGCCGTAGTTTGGGANAAATACCAGGCCGGCGCGTTGGACGAAATTCGGCATTATTGCGAAACTGATGTACTGAATACATTCCTGGTTTACCTGCAGTTCGAAAAAGCCCGGGGTAACCTGAGCCCTGCTGTCCTTGACAAGGAGCATGAGCTGCTGGCAGATACCTTGCAGCAGTCCGCCCAATCCCACCTCCTGGAGTTTCTGCGGGCATGGAAAAGCCTTGGTAGGCCCGAAGCAGTCATTGCAACCGATTGAAGCGCAGATCGAATCGTTCACCCATGACGGGCGTGGGGTGGCGCGAGTCGATAACAAGGTCTGGTTCATCGAAGGAGCGCTGCCCGGTGAGCAAGTTAGTTTTTGCCAATCCGGTAAACGTCGGTCCTTCAACCACGGTGTGCTGCAGAAGGTTATTCACCCAGCTGCAGATCGTGTTGTGCCGCAGTGCCCCGTTTTTGGGATCTGTGGTGGTTGTGCCCTACAGCATGTGAACCTTGTCGGGCAGGTGCGCCTCAAACAGCAGTTTCTGGTGGAGCAGTTGGCCAGGGCTGGCGTGCTGTCCGAGGAGAAGTTGGCCAAACCGATCACTGGTCCCGGTTGGGCATACCGGCGCAAGGCACGCCTAGGTGTTCGCCTGGTGCCGAAAAAAGGCGGCATTTTGGTTGGTTTTAGGGAGCGCCACAAAAGTTACATCACGCCGCTCGATACCTGCTTGGTCCTGGACCAGTCGGTGGCGTCACTGTTACCTGGGCTACCGGCTCTTGTCGAGTCATTAAGTTGTCCGAGCCGGCTGCCGCAGATCGAGGTAGCGGTGGGGGATGGAGGGCGGGTTGCGCTGGTATTTCGTACCCTCGAGCCTTTACTGAAAAATGATCTCCTTCGCCTAACCGACTATGGGCGGGTCAAGGACGTAGCCGTGTACTGCCAATTCGCAGGACCGGATTCGATCAATTGCCTACACTCGCCCGATCCGCCTGTTTTGCATTACG
>PBTT01000105.1 GCA_002729195.1 Acidiferrobacteraceae bacterium | reverse complement strand
TAAATTCGCTTGGTGGCGTAGTGGGTGAATTCGTGTTCGATCCGCAATTTGCCCGAAGCAGCCAGCCAGGCGGCCACGTCGGGTATGCCCGGTGCGTCGCTATAGCCAACGCTACCGTACGGGGCCTGGTGGAGCAGCACCACGCGATCACGGATTGTGTCTGGCTCTTCTTTCGCCGCCCGTTGTAATGCCGTTCCCCAGTGTTCACCGGGAACCCTGAAAACCTGTCCTTTGTTCCATAGATCATGCAGCAGGTTAACCCGGTCCCAGTTGTTGATGCCACCGATACACTTGGCGTGCACGCCCTCGGGTATTGTGGTGGGCTCACAGCGGTTACCTATGGCATTCACCAGTCGCACAAAATCTTCGCGGTGCGTTGTCCCCAGTACTGGCAGCGCACCGGCGAAATGGCTGTGGATCTCGAGGGTGAGCAAGTCTGGACGCTCCAGCACGAGGCGGCCATCAAAATCCGTTGTGGAAAAAGGGGCGCCCTTTCTCATCACTGCAGCGTATGCCGCACTCGTAGAGATCCCTGGGTGTTGGGGGATGCAAAGTTGTGGCAGTTTTTCCTGGAGAGTCGCGAAGATGTCACGGCCGCGGCTCATTTTCAGGTATTCGCGCCAGCGGCCGACGTGCGGCTCCTCAGGCAGGGGTAAATCCGCTAACGAAACAACTGGTGTCGTGAAGCCCTGGAAATACCGCTCTAAGTCTTGTGAGTATTTCATTGCGAGGGGGTATTCAATCAGAAACCCCGTGGCACGCTTTTTGTTCTACCTGTTCCAGTAAGAAAAGTTCTCGCCAACGAAAGTTTTAGGTCTTTTCTGTAGATGCTGAACTAAGAGATTTCAAGACCTTCGCATTCTCACTAACTCGCTGTTGACGCTTAGCGGCATTGCGCCTATTCACGGGCCTGATCTTGTTCATAACTTTCCCTTTTTTTACTCTCTGACCCATACGTTACTCCTAATAGAGGTTTTCTTTAGAAATCGGATTCTATCGAAAAGCCTTTAGTCTATCGAGTCTTTCCAATCGCTAGCTACCGTACGTTACTGGTTCACGTGATTATCTGATGAAGCTAATCTTATGACCCACTAGAACACTCGTGATTCTTGCCAGCTGATCTACTGCCTGGCGCCGCGTTTCAGCCGAATACCAGCAGCAGATCCTTGACCTCTATCTGCTGGCCAGGAGCTACCTTTACGGCGTCAACCGTGCCGTCCCGCTCGGCACGTACGCTGGTCTGCATCTTCATCGCTTCGATAATCATCAGTACATCGCTGTTCTTCACCGGATCGCCAGACGCCACATTGATCTGTACGATCAGCCCTGGCATGGGAGCGCCGACCTGACTGTCATCCGCCGGGTCGGCCTTGGGTTGCACTACGCGGCTGACCTCGTGGGTGCGGTCGGCCACTTTAATCTGGCGCGGTTGGCCATTGACCTGGAAGAATACCGTGCGCAAGCCATCGTCGTGGTGCTCGTTCAGACCCAGGAAACGGATAATCTGGGTGTTGCCCGGTTCCAGCTCAATACTGATCTCTTGGCCGGATTCCATGCCGTAGAAAAATGCCCGGGTCGGCACCACCGTCATGTCGCCGTACTGGCGCCGTGCCTTGGCGTAATCGGTGAATACCTGCGGGTACATCAGGTAAGACGCGAGTTCATTGTCCGATAACTGACGCTCAATACGATGCTCGGCCGTCGCCCGTGCGTCATCGAGGTCGGCCGGCGGCAGGGTTGCACCGGGCCGCTCAGTCAGCGGCGTCTGGGCGCCGAGGATTTTCTGCTGCAGGGCGCTGGGAAAACCCCCATGGGGCTGACCGATGTCACCGCGAAACAATGAGATCACGGATTCCGGAAAGGCCACCGGATAGTCCGGGTCCTCGACGTTCTCCCGGGTCAGGCCATTGGTGACCATCATCAGCGCCATGTCGCCCACCACTTTCGAGGTGGGAGTGACCTTGATGACATCGCCGAAAAGATCGTTGACCTGCGCATAGGTACTCGCCACCTCGGGCCAGCGTTCAGCCAGCCCCAGCGAACGGGCCTGTTCCCGCAGGTTGGTGTACTGCCCACCGGGCATACCGTGGACATAGACCTCTGAGGCGCCAGAACGTTCCTCACCCTCGAAAGCGGCATAGTTTTCGCGCACCGCCTCCCAGTAGCGTGACAGTTCGCGAATGGCATTGGCATCCAGACCGGTATCGCGCGGGCCGTGACGCAGTGCCTCGACAATGGATCCCAGGTTAGGCTGTGAGGTCACGTCGCAAGTTGGTTGGTAAAGAATGGAACACCACTTTTTGAGGGCAGCAAACTGCTCCGTCATACCAGTATTCAGATGACCGAGCAGTACGCTCATTTGGCACCCGATCACCTGCATGATGCGGTAGATAATCTTGGATTTTCATCCCAATTTCATCTCACCGAAAACCCTCAACAGGCAGTGGTCTCCCGGAATGGCGGAAATACAGGGATAAATGGTGGGCGCGACTGGGATTGAACCAGTGACCCCTGCCGTGTGAAGGCAGTGCTCTCCCGCTGAGCTACGCGCCCCGAAGGGAAAAGACGCTGATGAGACCAGCGCACGCTACAACCTTATTATAATTAGAATTTCGCCTCTTACACCACGGAACCCTCCCTGATGGCTGCTGTCCGGACCCGTTTTGCCCCCAGCCCCACCGGTTACCTGCACATCGGTGGGATGCGTACCGCACTTTTTGCCTGGCTCTACGCGCGCCACCACGGTGGCGTCTTTGTGCTGCGGATTGAAGATACTGACCGCGAGCGCTCCACTCAGGCCTCGGTCGAGGTCATCATGCAGGGCATGAGCTGGATCGGTCTGGATTACGATGAGGGCCCCTTATTTCAGTCTGACCGCATCGATCGCTACCGCGAGGTGCTCGACCAGCTGTTGGAGCAGGGGCTGGCTTACCGCTGTTACTGCAGTCAGGAAGAGCTTGACGCTGTGCGCGAGGAGCAGAGGGCGCAGAACATTAAGCCGCGCTATAACCGCAAGTGCCGCGATGCAAAGAATCCGTCGCGCCCCGGGGTTGAGCCGGTCATTCGTTTTCGCAACCCACTGGAAGGCCCCGTAGTGTTCGAGGATCTGGTGCGCGGACGCATCAGTATCAGCAATGACGAATTGGATGACCTTGTGATCGCGCGGGCTGATGGCACACCGACCTATAACTTTGCGGTGGTGGTAGACGACATCGACATGGGAATCACCCACGTAATCCGTGGCGATGACCACGTCAACAATACCCCACGCCAGGCCAATATCTTCAAGGCGCTGGATGCACCTCTGCCAGTCTTTGCCCATGTGCCGATGATTGTCGGTGCCGATGGACAGCGCCTGTCCAAGCGCCATGGTGCCGTTAGCGTTATGGAGTATCGCGATCAGGGTTTTCTGCCCGAGGCGATGCGCAACTACCTGGTTCGCCTTGGCTGGTCGCACGGCGACCAGGAGATCTTTTCACTGGAGGAGATGATCGAGTTTTTTGATCTTTCTCGAGTGAACCGTGCCGCCTCGGCATTCGACCAGGACAAACTCAGATGGCTTAACCAGCATTACATCAAGGAGGCCGATGGCGAAAGGCTGGCGCTCCTTTTATGTCAGCGCCTGCGTGAACTAGAGGTGAGTCTCGAAGGTGGGCCGCAACCCGCTGCGGTGGTCGAGGCGCTGCGCGAGCGCGCCCAGACTCTGGATGAACTCGTGGGCAAGAGCCTCTATTTTTTTCAGGACGTCGGCGAATACGATGAAGGCGCCGCCAAAAAGCACCTGCGCCCGGCGGCAGGACCTTTGCTGGAAGATGTACGGGAACGCTTTGCCGGCGTTGATCAGTGGGCGCCTGAGGTGATTCATGCACAGTTGCACGCCTGTGTAGAGGCGCAGGGCTCAAAGCTCGGCAAGGTAGCCCAACCACTGCGGGTAGCGGTTTCGGGCACAGCGGCCACGCCACCAATCGATGAGACCCTGGCCCTGGTCGGCAAGCAAAGAACCCTGCAGCGTATTGATGCCGCGCTGGCCTTTATTGCCGCGCGAGCAGGGCAGGATGCTTGACCCAAACCGGCGTAGAAACGAAAATACCGCGTTCTCTCGGGGCCGTAGCTCAGTTGGGAGAGCGCTACAATGGCATTGTAGAAGTCGTCGGTTCGATCCCGTCCGGCTCCACCACTCCCCGTCCCCATCGTCTAGTCGGCCTAGGACACCGCCCTTTCACGGCGGCAACAGGGGTTCGAATCCCCTTGGGGACGCCAATCAAGCTGTAGGCGGTCAGCCCACTGGGCTGGACCGACTCAGCGGGTCAGCACCAGCACGTCAGTACCCAGCCGCACTCCGGATCCATCCATATAGTGGTCGGCTAATCGAATCGAGGTCGTGGTAGCCCCACCGTAGATCGTGGTCCAGTCCTCGTGGTCGCTGTCACAAAGCCGCATGCTGCCGCTGTTGCTAATGCCGCCCACCAAGACGAACCCGGCGCTGGTACTGACTTCTACCCGCGACCCAATATGTGACACAATGGCCGAGATGCCGCCACTGGCACCAGTGTAGCGGGTGAAAGTACCACTCCAACTGCCGCTTAGGTCCGGGCCCACGAGGCTACCCGATGACGTGCCCCCGGGCGAGCAGTTACCGCGTTTGCGGGGTGTGGCACTGGCACTGCTGCTGCTGGTGCTGCTGCCAGGACAACTGGATGGCAACTGGCGCCCTTCTGCCTTGCCTGAGTCTTCGTAGTGCGCCTGGCCCCAGTCCTCGATGGATTTGGTGGTCCCACTTGCCTGGTAGGCCTTTAGCAGGTCGGTGTGGTCGCGAACGTAGTCCTCATAGCAGCTGCTGTTTGTCGAATTACTGCTACTTGTAGAGGCGTCGACACTGGCGCTTTCTTCCGAGTCGCTGGATTGTTTCAGCCCGGAGCTTGTGTCGCCACCACCGCATGCAGCCAGCAGCAGTGGCGCTAGCAGTAACAGGTAACGCAGCGTCTTGGCGCCGTTTAATTGCGTCGTAACCGTCTGGCTTTTTTCCAGTTGACTTTGTCTCACCAGTTGCTGATGTTGAGTCATTGTTGTTGTCTCCCCTTTAGTTATGTTGGCTTGTGTCAGTAATGCCATTGTCGGTATGCGGGAGCTGATCGTCTGTGATAGCTATCACCCGTTTACTCGGAATCAGCCAGCAGGGTGTGACCGTCATCACAGTGGGAGGGCGAAATGTGGTTAGGTAGCCGGTTTTCAGCACTGCCTATGGAAATAGGCGGGTTCGAGAGTCCTTCAAAGTCAGCAGGTAAACAAACTCGAAAGAGGGCTAAACTGGGAGATTCTGGCGAGAAAAAATTTAACGCAGCCAGGCCGGCGCCAGGCTTTGTCGAGTTACAGTTGTTGCTTGTGGATCGCTTGCAGACACAATGTGGGGTGGCGGAAAAGGTTTCACGCCGGCGGCATTACCATCCCCATCTGACCNTCGCCTTTCGGGATCTCAAGCGTCGGCAATTTGGAGCGCTCTGGGAAGAAGTACGAGAGCGGCCTGCACACTTCGCGTTCACTGTCACCAACCTGACCTTGCTTTGGCACGATGGTAAACGTTGGCAGGTAGATTGCGAATTTNNGCTCTCTGGTAGCTAGGCAGCCTGTTGTTGCCGCGNATCATGCTTACCAGATAGTCACCCACGCCGGGTTTACATCCTGCTAGGCTAGGCCTGCCATGAAAAAAGGTGACCACTATTTCCTGTTAGCTGTGCGCTGTTGGCCCTGGCGGGCCCTCTGGCTGCTGGCGGCACTGTGGCTGCAGCCGGCAGCCGCTGTCGTTCATGCCCCCAGCNCNGANACCCGGGCATATCGGGCCGTTGTCCTTGATAATGGGTTGCAGGTGTTGTTGGTACAGGATCCCTCTGCCGACAAAGCAGCCGCCGCGATCGATGTCAAAATCGGCAGCGGCGCCGACCCAGATGATCGCCAAGGGCTGGCCCACCTGCTCGAGCATATGTTATTTCTCGGCACTGCAGGGTATCCCGAGGCGGGCGAGTACCAGTCCTTTATCAGCCGTCATGGTGGTAGTGACAACGCTTATACCGCGCCGCGCCACACCAATTACTATTTCGATATCACGGCCAATTACCTTGAACCGGCGTTGGACCGGTTTGCGCAGTTTTTTACGGCACCGTTGCTGAACACCGAGTTTGTTAACCGCGAACGGGCAGTGGTCCACTCGGAGTATTCCTCCAAGTTGCAAAGTGACTGGCGCCGGATCTGGGCCGCTCGTGGCCAGGCCCTGGAGCCGGCTTTTCCTGATGGTGGCTTTGCCGTGGGTAGCGCCNCGACCCTGGCAGATCGCGACGACGACCCGGTGCGCGAGGATCTGTTGCAGTTCTTTGTCGAGTATTACCGTGCTGGCAACATGACTTTGGCAGTGTTGGGTCGGGAACCACTCGATACCCTGGAGGCGTGGGTACGCACGCATTTTGCGGCGGTGCCCCCAGGGCCCGCCCGGGAACGGCCGCCCGAACCCGCCATGTATGCGCCGGGTGCACTGCCGTTGGTGCAGCGGGTCGTGCCAATCAAGGAGTTGCGCNTGGCGATGTTCGTCTTTCCTGTGCCAGCCACACTGGCACATTATCCGGCAAAACCACTCACCTACATCAGCCACCTGCTCGGCCATGAGGAGCAGGGCTCGCTGCNCGCACTGCTAAAAAGCAAAGGTTGGGCAGAGGGACTCTCTGTGGGCAAAGGAATCGTCGGCGAGCGTCAGAGTACCTTGGAAGTCACTATCACGCTGACCGCCGCGGGGTTGACACATTACCGGGACATCGGCCAGTTGCTGTTTGCAGCCGTGACACAGGTTCGCGAGCAAGGCCTGCAGCGGTGGATCTTCGACGAGCAGGCCCAGCTGGCGCGCACCGATTTCGAGTATCAGGAAAAGGCCGAGCCGGCTGCCCTGGTGCGGACCCTGGCCGCACGCTTGCACGACTACCCNNCCGACGACGTGCTGTGGGCGCCGTATCGCTTCGACCACTATGACGAGACGCTNATNCGNGACTACCTGGCGCAGTTNGTNCCNGGNAATCTNCATCTGGTGNTGGTNGGNCCAGNNCTTGCGGTCGACCAGACCGAGCCCAATTATGCTGNCCGCTACGCNCTGGAGAAATTGCCGNNAGANCAGGTCAGTGCCTGGCAGGATGNCGGNCTAGAGGCGGCGCTGGTGNTGCCCGGGCCTAATCCGTTTATCGCCGTCGACCTGGNCCTCAGNATNGNNCCGGGGCANGNTCCNCAGCCNTCGCCAATCGCGGTCAGNGATGGTTTGCGCNTGTGGTTTGCGCCCGACANATCNTTTGCNGNNCCGCGCGGTAACTTCTTNGTNACNTTTCGCTCGCCGCTNGNCAACNATTCGGNTGCNCACTCGGTGCTNACCCGCCTGTATGTGGCGCTCGTCAGTGAGCAACTTAATGCGTTNTCCTACCCGGCACTGCTTGCAGGACTGCATTTCGAGCTTTATCACCATCTGCGCGGTTTCACGTTACGCCTGCAGGGGTACACTGATAAGCAGCAACGGTTACTGGCGCGAATCATGCAGGCCGTGGTCCAGCCGCAGATCACCGCCGCGCGCTTTGACCGGGTCCGGGAGCAGTTGCTGCGCGTCCTGCGTAACGAGACCCGGCAGGACCCGTCAAGTCGGACCCTGGGCGACTTGCGCCGCCTGTTGTTGGACCCGGCGTGGTGGCCGATGGCGCTCATCAACGCGGCCGAGGCTACCGACCGGGCGCAACTCATCGCTTTCGCCCCGCGGCTGCTCGCACAAATGAATGTTGAGGCGCTGGCCCACGGTAATTACCATCGCGATGAGGCCTTAGCACTAGCCAGTGTTGTGGCGGGCACTATGGCGGCATCTCTCAGCCCTGTTTCCGTGCCCCACGGGCAAGTGGCACGCCTGCTGCCAGGCGAGGCGGGAGCCTTTGCCAGCGCTTCGCAACACCCGGATACGGCGTTTGCACTGTATCTGCAAGGACTGGACCGCTCGTTGGAGGAGCGGGCGCAGTATCTGCTCTTGGGTCAATTACTGGAGTCGCCGTTTTATCAGGATTTACGCACCCGGCAGCAGATGGGTTACGTTGTCTTTGCCGGGGCCATGCCGGTGCTGCGGGTACCGGGGTTGATTCTGTTCGTGCAGTCACCCGAGCGCAGCGTGCCCCAGATACACCAGGCTGTGGTTCGTTTTCTGGAAGAATATGCCCGAACCCTGGATACTCTGCCGGTTGATGTCTATGGCCAACACCGGCAGGCGCTCATAAGTCACCTACTCGCCGCGGACAAGCAACTGGGCGATCGCAGTGCGCGCTACTGGCGGGAGATCGACCAGCAGGAATTCGGTTTTGACAGCCGTCAGCAGTTGGCCGAGGCTATCCGCAACGTGAGCCTTGCGTCTCTGCGGGATTTCTACCGCAACGAGGTGTTATCAGAGGCGCGCCGGGCCCTGGCTGCCTACACGGTACCCGATGATATCCAGCCGGCTGGCGGCACAACCAAGCTAACCAGTTTCGGGCACTGGGCCGATGCGCAATCGTTTCGTGCTGGCCGCCACTATTTCCCGCGTGGTTACGGGGACTAGCAGTCAATAGCCGAGGCTGCCCAGCCAGGCGCCTACCTCTTGCAGTAGCAAGTCAGCCTGCCCGGTGAAGTAGTGGCCGGCCCCGGGTGCGATCCTCTGGCTGGATGCGCGGTTGCCACCTTCCTCGATAAGCGTCAGCCGCTCGGGAGCCATGCGCTGCACCGCCGGGTAGTCATCTTCGCCATAAAGATCGAGTATCGGGATCTTGAGGCGGGTAAAGGGAAAGGGGTGCTGCATGGGCTGTTGGTAGTCGGTTGCGCCCATGCCAATGCCGATGAAGGCATCAATCCCGGTGTCGGTGTGCTCCTCCAGCCAGCGCAAGGCCATGTGTGCACCACAACTGTGCGCCAGCAGGATCACTGGTGAGATGCCCTGGCCGGCGACATGGGCGATTCCGGCATCGATGCGGGGCAATGCCTCGGGCAGGATAGGCACGTAGTCGAAGTATTTGGCCGATTTCTCCAGCACCGGCATCTGTAGCGACAGAGTTAGCCAGCCGGCTTCGGACAGGCCCACGCGCAGCGGGCCGATGTTCTCCGGCCAGTCCGCGTGCAAGCCCCGCCCGTGCAGCAGGATCACAGCACCACGGGTGCTATCGGTCTCAGATGCCATCTCCACGGCAGCGAACCCGACTCCCACTGCCTCCAGCCTGACCAGTTCCCCGGAGAAAAGGTTGGCTTCGACTTCCTCGATCAACCGCTGCTCACGCTCGAAATCGCTGGCCTGAGCTGTTGCTGCGCCAGTCAGGATGACGAACAAAGTCGCTGTGAGCAAGGTCTGGCGCATCTCGGAGATATTACGGGGTTGAACGACAGGAGTCGCAGTTTATGATACTGGAATGAAGAANAAACGGTATCCCCTGACTTGCCNNGGNGTTTTTTCGAACTCACCCAGTGAGCCTCTGGGGCAACCACAATGAGGCACTTTAAGCAGCGCAATGAATAACNTTCAGGAATTGACAAAACGCGCCGGACAAATTGGCGAGTTGTTGGCCGGGCGCGGTTGGCACNTGGTGACGGTGGAGTCGTGTACGGGCGGTTTTGTAGCACAAAGTCTCACCGCTGTGGCTGGGAGTTCGGCCTGGTTTGAGTGCGGTTTCGTGACCTACAGTAATCACTCCAAGCAGGCGCTGGTTGGAGTGCCAGTGCGGTTAATCGAACGCCATGGTGCCGTCAGCCTGGAGGTGGCAGAGGCGATGGTGCNNGGTGCGCTTGCGCGCACGGGCGCAGAAGCGGGCCTTGCCATCACCGGCATAGCNGGGCCGGATGGCGGCAGTGCTGAAAAACCGGTTGGCACGGTTTTTATTGCTTGGCAAGTGCCGGGTCGGGCGCCGGGTGGGCAGAGGTTTAATTTTGCCGGCGACCGCGCAGCCGTTCGTCATCAGTCCGTGGCGGCCGCCCTCGAGGGTTTGCACGAGCGAGNCGCAGCGGTNGCTTGAGCACCTGATATTGTGGAGAAGTTCACTGTGCCGGCCAGGTCTATTGTGAAATAATGGCAGATACCACGATTNTTCCCGCCCGACCGTATTATTTCGGCCCCAGCGGGACTATGCGGCGCGCGCGGCTGGGCAAGCCAGGAAGGCCAGCGCAGNGGCGGGCGTCCTCGGTTAATCCTTAGTTTCAAGGAGCGTTACATGGACGGCAATAAGCAAAAAGCACTGGATGCTGCCCTCGGGCAGATTGAGCGGCAGTTCGGCAAGGGATCTGTCATGCGGCTTGGAGATTCCGAGGTTGGAAGGGATATTGAGACGGTATCGACCGGATCGTTGGGGCTGGATATCGCACTCGGCGTCGGCGGTCTGCCCCGCGGNCGGGTGGTCGAGGTCTACGGCCCGGAATCCTCNGGTAAGACTACCTTGACTCTTTCAGTAGTGGCGCAGGCCCAGAAAGCCGGTGGCACCTGCGCTTTCATCGATGCAGAGCACGCGCTGGACCCGAGTTACGCGGGGCGTCTGGGCGTCAACGTGGACGAGTTGCTGATTTCTCAGCCAGATACCGGTGANCAAGCTCTTGAGATTGCCGACATGCTGGTGCGCTCAGCCGCGGTAGATNTCATCGTCATCGACTCGGTCGCGGCGNTGACCCCGAAAGCCGAAATCGAAGGTGAGATGGGAGANTCGCACGTTGGCCTGCACGCCCGGCTGATGTCGCAGGCGCTGCGCAANCTCACCGCCAACATAAAGCGNTCCAACACGATGGTAATTTTTATCAACCAGATTCGCATNAAGATCGGCGTTATGTTTGGNAATCCCGAAACGACTACCGGCGGTAATGCACTCAAGTTCTACTCCTCGGTGCGGCTNGATATCCGCCGCATCGGTGCGGTCAAAAAAGGTGANGAGGTTNTGGGCAACCANACNCGGGTAAAAGTGGTCAAGAACAAGATTGCCCCGCCTTTTCGAAAGTGCGANTTTGACATTCTCTACAACGAGGGCATCTCCAAGGAAGGCGANCTCATCGACATGGGTGTNGAACTCGGCCTGGTGGAAAAATCAGGGGCCTGGTACTCATACAACGGCGATCGGATCGGCCAGGGTCGCGACAACGTGCGCGATTTCCTGCGCGAGAANGCNGATATTGCCGATGCTATTGAGAGTGCNGTGCGCCAGAAGATGGGCATCGACACGGCCAAGCCNGACCCGATCGTCACCGATGAGGCGCCCGTAGCCGAGGCGGAAAGCGCCAAAGCCTGATGGCACGCCCACAGGCGGAGCCGCAGCAGCGGGCCCGCGACTCGGCCCTGCGGATGCTGGCNCGGCGCGAGCACAGTCGGGCCGAGCTCGGGCAAAAACTCTCTGCCCGGGGTTATGCCCCGGGGCTGGTCGAGTTANTGCTGGACGAACTGGANGNTGATAATCGTCTGTCTGACGCCCGCTACGCCGAGTTCATGGTGGCGANCCGTTCGGCTTCGGGTTACGGGCCCGTTTACGTGCGCNGGGAACTGCNGNAGCGCGGCGTGGCCGCCGAGATCATTGANACTGCCCTGGCAGCNGCCGACATCCAGTGGGACGNTGTGCTGCGGNCCCAGTACCAGCGCNACTTCGGCAGCACTCCGTCGTGTGATTTCAGCGATTGGGCTCGGCGGGCCAGTTATTTGCAGCGCCGCGGGTTTGGTGCAGATGCAATTCGCCGGGTAATCGGCGACTGGCACAAGGCCGGTTAAACTTGCGCCCGGCAGCGTCTTGCTGCGGGCGGACAGGGCGATAGAGCCAATTACAAGAGAACGGTCAATGAAGACCCAGGATATCAGGCAACAGTTTCTGGATTACTTTGCGCGCAACGGCCATAAGGTAGTTCCGACCAGCCCGCTGGTGCCACATAACGACCCCACCTTGCTTTTTACCAACGCAGGTATGGTTCAGTTCAAAGATGTGTTCCTGGGGCAGGATAAGCGGCCCTACCAGAGAGCGGTCACCGCCCAGCGCTGCGTACGCGCCGGTGGCAAGCACAATGACCTGGAAAACGTTGGTTATACCGCCCGCCATCATACCTTCTTCGAGATGTTGGGCAATTTCAGTTTTGGTGATTATTTTAAGGAGCAGGCGATCGAGTTTGCCTGGGACCTTCTCACCTCGGGCTATGGTCTGCCCGAGGATAAACTCTGGGTAACGGTGTTCAAGGACGACGACGAGGCTGCCGACATCTGGTTGCAGCAAATTGGCGTGCCCAAAGAACGTTTCGCCCGTATTGATGGCAGCGACAATTTCTGGGCCATGGGCGATACCGGGCCGTGTGGCCCGTGCAGCGAGATCTTCTACGATCACGGCCCGGATGTGGCCGGTGGCCCGCCGGGCACCCCCGAGGCTGACGGTGACCGCTACGTTGAGATCTGGAACCTGGTATTCATGCAGTTCAATCGCGGCGCAGATGGTGT
>PBTT01000104.1 GCA_002729195.1 Acidiferrobacteraceae bacterium | reverse complement strand
GATCGAGGCCCACCCACTCGCCCACCTGTTTGGCAAAACTGCCGGCTGCGTTGACTACGTGCTGACAGACAATGCTGCCTTTGTCTGTAACCACCTCCCACTCGCCGCTGTCCAGCAGACGGGTTCCCGTCACCCGGGTGTGGCGATAGATCTCGGCGCCGCCCATGCGGGCCCCAGCCGCCATGGCGTTGGTTGCGCTGGCTGGATCGGTATGGCCATCGTTGGGGGTGAAAAAACCCATCTTCACGTCATCCACGACCAGCAGCGGATGGAGTTTTCGAATCTCATCTGGACTGATTAAATGACATTCGCTGCCAACCGTATCCAGGATACCTTTGACGTAATGAAACCAGTCGACTTCCGCGTCGGTCAGGGCTAGGCGAATTGCGCCACAGCCGTGCCAACCTGTCGCCTGGCCGGTCTCGGCTTCCAGAGTCTTGTAAAGTGCGGGTCCCTCCCGGTGGAGCTTGGCCATGCTGAGTCCACCGATAAAGTGCGGTATGAGGCCAGCCGCGTGCCAGGTTGAGCCAGAGGTGAGTTCGCCCTTTTCGACAAGGACTATGTCATTCCAGCCTTCCTTGGTGAGGAAGTACAACAGGCCGGCACCGAGTACACCACCACCGATAATTACGACCCGTGCATGTTGTTTCATTGCAAGACCCTCTTGACTTTCCCTTTTTACCAGCCCGGTATGATGATCTCTTTAGATCCTGATGTGACCCAACGCGAACCGGTGGAGCTTAAGCTAGCTGTTTCCATCATACTGCCCAGGGCACGACCCCCGAACACTGTCTGTTCCAAGTTCCTGGATAGTGCAGCATATAGTACCTAGGCACGCCCAGAGTGCGCCTTTATCCCTCGCCGGCCAGAATCGCATCGAGCACCCCAACCAGCTTCTGCACCTCTTCGACGGTGTTGTAGTGCACCATGCTTACCCGCACCACGCCGTCTTCCGGATCCATGCCCAACGCCTCTACGCAGCGCAGTGCGTAGAAGTGGCCACTGCCTACCCCGATACGGTGCTCAGCCAGTTTCTGTGCGATATGGGTCGAGGGCATAGCCCGCGCATGGAAGGCTATGGTCGAGGCTCGTTTTCCTGTCTCCGCGTGATCTTGGCCCAGCAGGCGGATGTTGGATTTGCCTTTGAGGTAATCGAGCAAAATATTGGCAAGACGCGCCTCATGTTCAGACACCAGTTCGAACACTTTTGTCGCGCGCTCATGCAGGCTGCCTTTTGCATCACCGAAGTGGTGTCCATAGAGCACATCGAAGTATTCGGCAATACCAGCAAGCGCCGCGATTTCAGCATGTTGAGGTCCAGCAGGGTTCAGTCGATAGCGCGATTTCTCCTCGTTGAAGAAATGGCCCTGGCCTTCTGTTTGCCTGAGTGCATCCTTTGAACCCCACAATACCCCCTGGTGACTGCCAAAAGTTTTGTAGGTGCTATAAGCGTAGAAGTCTACCCCCAGTGTCTGTACATCGGGAATCACGTGCGGGGCGTAAGAAACTCCGTCAGCGACAACCAGCGCACCGACTTTGTGTGCCATCTCAGAAATAGCGTTCATATTATTGAGGGTGCCAACCAGGTTCGAGCATAGCGTGCAACATACCAATTTAGTCCGGTCGCTGATGAGGTTTTCCAAGCCCGTGATATCGAGTTCGCCGTCGGCCTTGCCGACCCGCCACTCACGCATAAGCACACCGTGCTCGGACAAACGCCGCCAGCAACCCACGTTAGCTTCGTGATCCTGGTTGGTCACCACGACCTCGTCACCGGGTCGCAACAAGTGACGTAGGCTCTGGGCCAGTATGTACAGGTTGAGCGTGGTAGATGGACCAATGGTGATCTCATCCATATCGGCATTAAGCAACTGGGCAACCGCCGCATATGACTCATCCATCTCCTCCCCCGCCCGTTGCGAAAGCGCAAAAGTGCCGTAAGGCTGGACTTTGTGCTCAACAAAAAACCGCTGTAGGCGATCGATGACCGTCGCCGGCACATAAGAACCACCAGCGTTTTCGAAAAAAATCCAGTCTTTAGTTTGTGCTGTCTGAAAAGCCGGGAACTGCGACCGCACAAATGCTACATCCAATTCCATTCCGATCCCCCTGATACTTGCTTGTTTTTTGATCTGTTGCCAAATCTTTAATGCTGGCAGTGCGCACAGTAGTACGATGCCCGCTGACCAATCACCTTGTGCTGGATGATGCCACCGCAGTTTACAC
The DNA here is from genome assembly GCA_002729195.1 of Acidiferrobacteraceae bacterium. Lineage (GTDB taxonomy): Bacteria > Pseudomonadota > Gammaproteobacteria > Arenicellales > UBA868 > UBA12578. The sequence goes on along the minus strand of PBTT01000104.1, from coordinate 7,501 downwards.
AAGGCTCTCCAGCCCGCCCATAAACCTTAAGTGAGCACTCGAAGTAGCCAGGCTCCCCGGTTACTCCAGCATAGTCCCGAAGGCTGGTGCCCCCTGCCGCGATGGCATCAGCAAGCACTTCACGGATAGCCTGCACCAGGTGCTGGTAACGGCGCAACCCCACACGACCTGCCGCACGGGCGGGGTGAATGCCGGCACGAAAAAGCGCCTCACTGGCGTAGATATTGCCGACCCCAACCACAATACGGCCATCCATGATGAGGTTCTTGATCGCCAAGCGCCGGCCCCGAGCAACCTCGAACAACAAGTTTCCCGTAAATGCCTCATCGAACGGCTCTGGCCCCAGTTTTGATAACAGCGGTGATACCTGCGGATCACCGCGTACCCACAAAACGCTGCCAAAACGGCGTGGGTCCCGGAAACGCAAGACTTTACTGCCGACCAAGACAATATCCACATGGTCGTGTTTTGCTGGAGCTACGTTCTTGGGCACCACCAGCAACTGGCCCGACATTCCCAAGTGAATCATCAAGGTGCCGTGGCTAAATTTTATCAGTATGTACTTAGCCCGGCGGTGTACACAAAGGATTCGTTTACCGCTAAGAATCCGATTGATGCCGTGCGTCACTGGCCAGCGCAAACGCCGCTCGCGCACCACTACCTCCCGCACGCGCTTACCCTCAACCAAGGGGCGGATACCACGTACGGTAGTCTCGACTTCGGGTAGTTCCGGCATAACAATAACGAAAGTTTCACATTTGAGCTTAGGCCATCACCAGCAATAGCATATGAACCGCACAATACCCATACGTTTCCTGTGTCATCAACTGCTCCGCTCCCGGCAAAATGCTGTGCGAAAATACGCCGCTAACTTGTTACAGCCGATTGATTGCAATTATGGCGTTTAGCATCATAAATCAGAAGACGGCCACCTCTTTCGAGGCCACCCCTTCTGAGACTCTGCTCGCGGCAGCATTACGGCAAGGCCACGTTTTTGCCTATAGTTGCCGCAGCGGCTCGTGTGGCAGTTGTACAGCCAGACTTCTCTCCGGCGCGATCGAGCCAAAAGAATTCAGCGAGTCTGCCTTGTCTCCCGCAGCGCAGGCCGCAGGAACAATCCTACTGTGCCAGGCCCGCGCCCAGTCAAATCTTGTCATCGAGGCCCAGGAACTGCCTGCCGGTGCTGCTATCGAGATCCGCACCCTACCTTGTCGCGTGATCGAACTGGAAAAGGCCTGCCATGACGTCATGATCATGCGCCTCAAGCTGCCGCAAAACCAATCGTTCGACTACCTGGCGGGGCAATACGTCGATATCTTGCTGCGCGACGGGCGCCGCCGCAGTTTCTCAGTGGCCAACGCAGTGGATGCTGAGTTGGAACTCCACGTGCGACGGGTACCCGGCGGACATTTCACTGGGCAGGTGTTTGAAGCTTTAAAGCCCCGGGACCTGCTACGGTTCCGAGGACCGTACGGTACCTTCTTCCTGCGTGATAAGCCGCAACTCCCCGCCATCCTGGTAGCCGGCGGCACCGGCCTTGCTCCGATTAAGGCCATGCTGGAACAAGCATTCACCGAGAGTTCCCGGCGCGCGTTTCACCTCTTCTGGGGCGTGCGCACCCGGGCGGACCTCTACCTTGATCGGGAAATTCAAGGGTGGCTCGAAGCGCACCCGAACCTCAACTACACCCCAGTTCTGTCAGAGCAGAAAGAGCAGAACGGCTGGCCAGGGCAAACCGGGTGGGTGCACGACGCAGTGCTGCAGGCTTTTCCAGATCTCTCGCGGGTCGAGGTCTATGCCAGCGGCCCGCCGCCAATGATCGAAGCCATCCGCAGCGCCTACCCGGCCCATGGGCTGCCAAAGGAACAGCTGTATTTCGATTCGTTTGAATTCAGCCAGGACTACCCAGAGACTTAAGGGCCAACCCCACACCGAGGCATTCGTGTGCGCACTGGCCCCGCTAGGAGAGCGACCCTAGGATTGATCGCCGGGGCCAAGCACTGGCACTAGCTCGGTGGCGCGCTCTGCCTGCAGCCGTGGAATTTTTTCTACCGGGGTCGATTTCTGGGCCTGCAAGCCGCGTCGGTAGCACTGCAACGCCTTGTCCGACTCACCCATCGATTCCAACAGCAACCCCAATTCCAGGTAGCCTTCCCGGCTGCCACCCCGGCGTACAGCCTCCAACAGATGGCTGCGGGCTTTGTCCCGGTCATGATTCTCCAGGTACAGCCGTGCCAGAGTCATCAGTAGGTCTGGGTCCTCCTGATGGTTGGCGGCCCACTGCTCGGCATGGCGCAACTGCTCTTCCATCCGACTCGAGCGCACGTGGCCGTAAAGCCGCACCAATTCCCCATCCCACCGACGCCGCAGTGCTTTACGCAAAAAACGCTCGGCCTCGTCCATCTCCCCGGCATTGATCAGTCCCCGCGCATGTACTCCTTGCAGAAGCGGATTTCTCCGTTCGCGCCGTGACAGGCGCGACCAGTGCACGCTCAGGCCGCCGCTCTCACCTTCGGTGCCAAGCCGGTGTGTTTGCAGCTCCTGGCGTAGCGCGGCCAGTTCCGCCCTGGGCAACGCCCCGGATCTTTTCGTCTCAACCAACAATTTCTCCAGTGCCGGCCAGTCCTGCTGAGCTTTCAACAAATGTGCCAGCATGCCCTGCACCGCGTGGCAGTGTACCCCCTGTTCATGCAGTTGCTCGAGCACCCCGCGGGCCTCGTCGGTCTGGCCGGCGCGTTCTAGCAGCCGCGCCCGGGTGATTTCGACCGCCACAAGATGCGCCGGATCGCATTCCCGCGCATGAGTGAGATAGCGGTCACGGGCGTCCAGGTCATTTCGCTGCTGGGCGGCATACGCTGCTCCCAGGCACTGCAATAGTGGCGTACTGCCTTGGCCCAGACGTTTACTCAGCACCATCTCTGCCTCTTCCCACTCGCCCTCGATCAGGCGTGCATAACCCGACAACGTTGCCTGGTCCGCGAGGGCATGCCGGCGCTGCGCCCGCCAACGGCCGAGGTCACGCGGCGCCCGAAAGGTACGCGATGCCAGGCGCACTAGCACGTAAAGCAGCACCAACAGCAACAGAATCCCAAGTACGAGCAAGGCCAGTGAAATCTCGATCTCGTAGGGTGAGCGAGAGATCAGGACATAGCCGGGATCTTCCAACGCCACCAGCCCCAGAGTCAGAGCCACTGCCAGGATGACCAGCCCGAAAATGAGCGCACTCACTGCGCAGCTTCTCGCCTCTGAATCTCTGCCTGCAACAACACCAACGAGCCCGAGATATCCGGCAGCGTGACCACCAGCGGTTGATTCTGCAGCGCCACCAGGCTGGCATCGTAGTCACCGGTAACGTTCACCGGCTCGAAGTAACGGGCCAGCCACTGGCGCGCCTGGCGCAGGTTCTCCTTGAATAGGACCGGCTGCCGGCGCAGCAATACGAATTGGGCGCTGAGCAGATGCAGGCGCAGGTTCTCATAGGCAAGAAATCGTTGGGCGTCCGTCAGCTTCGGCACCCGGGTCTGGTCGACACGGCGCACCCGTACCAGGTCACTCAAGTCATCTAGCACCTTGCGCCCCACCTGCGCCAGCGAGTTATCGTTGCCGGCTGCATCGGGGGAAGTCTCTGGTGCCGCAGTTAGCGCAGCCGCATCTGCCGGCACCTGCCAGGCCGGCCGGTCCTCGTCACCCTTCAGCGGCAGTTCACCGACCTGCTCGATCAGCGCTGCCAGGGTGAGAGCGAGGCCATCGACATCAACCTTAGGCAACTGAGCCAGCGCCGCCTGCTCCGCCTTCAGCGCCCGGCGGACCTTAAGCAGTTGGGGCCCGGCCAAACTCTGCAATCGATCATCGGCCAGCGCCAGTGCCCGGCTCGCGAGCACAACGTCACCCACCAGTGCCAAGCGCTGATTGGCCAACAGCAGCAACTGGGCGACCTCCTCCAGCACCCAGTCGTCCTGCACAGTGCCCATTTGCCGGCGGGTATCCTCGACGCTTGCAGCGAGAATTGCGAGTTCCTGTTGTACCTGCTTTCGGTTCGCTGACTGCTGCGCTTCAAGCGTGTCCAAGGCCGCCTGGCTGCGAGATGTGGCAGCCAGTGTCGCCTCCAGAGTACGCCGGTCGTCCTCGGCCTGCCCACGCAGCGCGGCCAAGCTATCGGCCATATCCTGCTGATTGTCAACCAACCGTTCGAGTTCTCGGTTGATGCCTTCTGCCCGCCCCAGTTCACGACCCAACTCAAGCCGCCCGGAGACGTTACTGGAGTACCAGGCCCAGCCACTGAGCACCACGGCGGCGAGGGCCAGCACCAGCGCGGTCGGGCCCAGCCAGCCGCTAGTGCGAGTCTCAGGTGGAAGCGGGTCCGTACCGGTAGCCGGGGCTGATGATCCGGTTGAGGACACCGCTGCAGGGACTGCGTCAATCGTCTCGGCCGGGGTCTGGTCATTGTCAGCGGGTTTTTCTGTCACCTGTCGAAATCCTCTTCATCGAACTGCGCTGTGGTAGCCACCGGGGCGTTGCCCCATTCACCGATCACTTCGACCAGCGCCGGGTCGCTCGCCTGGCGGGCCACCAGTATAGGCCCTGTGCAGCCGAGTGCCCGGCAATGGTCAGCGACTCGCGTGCTGATAGCAACGATGGCTGTCCTGGAGAGGAGCGCCCCGGCGTCCTCGCCCAGCAGAGCCAACATGTGATCCGCTGTACTGGCGCTGGTAATCACGACCAGGTCGATGCCGCCCTCCTGCCATCGCGCCAGTACCTTATTATCGACCCGACGTGACGGCGAACGCCGATAACACGGTAGTTGGATCACCTGAGCCCCGCGGGCCCGTAACGAATCACCAAGATGAGCCCGACCACCTTGCCCGCTGGCAATCAAGACAGCGCGNCCACTGANCTGCTGCAACTGCGGCAGTTGTAATAGCCCNTCACTGTTATAGCACCCGGCCGGCACGGNNCTGACCGCAATTCCGCGTGCCGTCAACTGGCGGGCTGTNCCAGGNCCAACAGCCAGCACTTGNACCCCTGAGGGTAGTGACAAGCCNCGGAGCTCGAGCAAGTCCAAGGCNAATTGCACCGCATTGGNNCTAACAAAAATGACGATATCGACCGNTGGAACCNGCTCGAGCGCTGNCGCAACAGNAGCGTCNNCCAGTGGCAGCGAGGTAATCTCGGTGACCGGGAACCGCACCGGCTCACCACCGGCTACTGCAATCAGGCGGCAAAGGTTCTCCGCCTGGTGTGACGCCCGAGTGACCAGTACCGACACCCCGGTAAGATCAATCGCCATAGGTATCCTGCAAGATAGCTGCGGCCCCCTGCACGAGCAAGTCATCGGCAAGATTTATGCCGATGCGCTCCGCTTGCTGCAAGCGCCCCTGGACTTGCGCAAAAAGCACCTCTGAACCATCGGGCCAACCGACCATGCCTCTGACTTGAAGTTGCTCATCGTCGATGGTAGCAAACGCTGCTACCGGCATGTGGCAACCCCCACCAAGGTGTGCGTTAGCCGCGCGTTCGGCCGCTACCCGCGCGTGGCTGAGAGCATGGTCCAGCGGCTGCAATAACCGCCCGGTATTGATATCGTCCTCGCGGCATTCGATACCTACAGCCCCCTGGCCAACCGCGGGCAGCATGATGCCAGTGGGAATACTCTGGCGGATGCGGTTGGTCATCTCCAGGCGCTGCAGCCCGGCCGCGGCAAGAATGATGGCGTCGAAATCTCCGTCATCGAGGCGCTGCAAACGGGTATTAACGTTGCCCCTGAGATTAACCACGTTCAGCTCCGGGAAACGATAGCGTAACAGGGCTTGGCGGCGCAGGCTGCAGGTGCCCACCACAGCCCCGGCCGGTAACTCGCGCAACTCACCGTAGCGGCTGGATACGAACGCATCATGCGGGTCCCCGCGCTCACAGATAACGGGAATGTGCAGGCCATCCAGCAGGCTCACGGTTACATCCTTCATCGAGTGCACGGCAATATCCACGCGGCCGTCCAGCAGGGCCTGCTCGAGTTCTTTCAGAAACAAACCCTTACCACCTTTCTCGGACAGGGGGACGTCCAGCGTTTTGTCACCCTCGGTGGTGATACCTACCAGTTCGACATCGATGCCGGCATGGGCATGCCGCAACGCATTACGCACGTACCCAGCCTGCCACAGGGCAAGTTGGCTACGGCGGGTTCCAATCTTGAGCGTGGTCATCTTCTGGTCATCAACCGCAGCTTGCCTCGTAACCCAACGTGATCAGGCAATCCTAGCGAAGCGCCCGGGAAACGTCCATTGAGACAAATCAGGCCCAGGTTAGACAGGCTAATCCTGGTACAGCGTTCAGGCTGCCGGCGAGGCGAGAGTTCCCGAACGGATAAAAGAGACTATCCAGTCGAACGCCCGAGCACCGTCCACCGAAAGCGACAGTGAGTTCATCCCTTGCTCAATACGTGGGGCGGGGATGATATCCCGACGCAGTTCCATCAATGCCCGCGAATAGGCTGTAGTGAACTCTGGGTGGCCTTGAATACCCAGCATATGATCGCCGACAGCAAAGATACTGTTAGGACAGAAATCGCTGCCCGCGATTAACTCAGCGCCCTTGGGAAGCACTACGACCTGTTCCCGGTGACTGACCAGCAGGTTAATGCTCTCATTAGGCTCCCTCATCCAGGGCGTCTGCCGGTAGACCTTGCTAATCGCGACCCCAACTCCCCAGCCTTTCTCGGCCAGTGCCACCTTGCCGCCAAGGGCACGTGCAATCATTTGCATACCATAACAAATACCTATGAAAGGGATATCGGTTTGTGCAACCCGAGTAACAAAATCGCAAAAACCCATGGTCCAATCATTATCATCATTGACACTTTCACGTGAACCGGTGGTAATCCAGGCATCACAGGCATCGGGGTCGGGTATCTCGCCATCAAGCACCCGCCAACTGCGACACCTAAGCGCCGGATCTACAGCTGTTAGTTTATTTTCAATCATGCTGTTGTAATCGCCGAACTGCGGCTGAAAAATCTCGAGTACCTCGCCGCACTGCAAAATACCGACGCTGAGTTTATTGCTCTGTGTGCTGTTCATTCTGAGGCTTCCAGATTACCGCTCAAAGCGCGCAAGAAAAGCGCCTGGTACTCACCGGCACTAAATGGAATTGGGTTGGTTCCAGCCGAGGGGTCTGCTGCAGCCATCTTGCCGATTAGCGCCGCCTGAGTATCATCGATTCCAAGCGCTGCAAGATCGCCCGGGATGCCAATTTGCGACCTTAAGGCCAGCAGCCAGTCCATGAAGCCCTCGAAGCCAGCATCTTTCAGACCCAGGTAACGGCCGAGGCGCGCCAGCCGCGCCTCGATCACAGAACGGTTTGCCTGTAGTACATAAGGCATCAGCACCGCGTTCAGGGTGCCATGGTGGGCGTCGTACAGGGCGCCCAGTGGATGGGCCAACGCATGCATCGCACCCAAGCCCCGCTGGAAAGCCGTTGCCCCCATGGTCGAGGCCACCAGCATATG
>PBTT01000103.1 GCA_002729195.1 Acidiferrobacteraceae bacterium | reverse complement strand
GCTGAAAGTTCATATCTGTCAGGCCCACAGTTCTGTCGTGAGGTAGCGCTCGCCGGTATCGGGCAATATGGCAAGCAGCTGCGTGTCCTTTGCGTTGTCGCGCCGAGCATAGGCCAGCATCCCGACTACTGCGGCCCCGCAGGAGATGCCGCAGAAGATGCCCTCGCGTTCTGCCAGTTGTCGGGCGATAGCCATGGCGTCATCGGCATTGATGGGAATCACCTCGTCGTAAGCGCTCTGATCGAGCGTGTCTGGGATGAAACCCGGTGCAGTGCCCATGATTCGGTGTTTGCAGGCGATACCCTGGGAGAGGATGGGTGAGGCGTCGGGTTCGGTCGCAATGATACGGATACCGGGGATTGCACCTCGCAGTACTCGGGAAAGCCCAGTTACGGTGCCGCCGGTACCGGTGGTGCAGATGACGGCATCAAGGTCCTTGCCGAAGTCCTCGATGATCTCTTCAGCCGTTTTCCGGTGCGATTCCGGATTGGCCGGGTTATAGTGCTGGCCTACGAAAAAGTAGCCTTTTTCTTTTTCCAGCCGGCGGGCTTCTTCGATGGCGCCAACTGTGCCTTTGTCTGCCGGGGTCAGTACCAGTTCGCTGCCATAGGCGCGCAGGATGGCTTTGCGCTCCTCACTCATGTCCTCGGACATTACGAAAACGGCCGGGTAGCCTTTGACTGCTGCGACCATGGCCAGGCCAATACCAGTGTTGCCAGAGGTGGGCTCGACGATGGTGTCACCGGGTTTCAATACGCCCCGTTCCTCGGCATCTTCAATCATGTTGACCGCCGGTCGGTCTTTGACCGACCCGCCAGGATTGAAACTCTCGAGTTTGACCCAGAGGTTTGCTGCCTGGTGGTCGCTGAAACTGTTGAGGCGTACGACCGGGGTTGCGCCTACGGTTTGTAAAATATTGTCATATTTCATGAGGCGATCGTAACGGCTCAGGTGCTACAGGGAAATGTTTTTCACCGGGTTAGTTATCCGGTGGGGGAAAAGTTGACCAGGGCCGCTGCTGTAGGGTCAGTGCGCGGGTGCTGCCGGTGGCGAGGCAGGCCCGGTAGCCGGGCGCGGTAGTGAGGTCGTACAGCCGGGTGCGCTGCAGGTCACCCGGCAGCCACGGCGTTGCCTCGAGCCGGGCTGGCTTATCGGGGTCGACGCTGACTGCAAACTGAGCCAGTGGCAGGGTCAGCCCGCGGCCATGCAACTTGATGTAGGCCTCTTTGCGCGTCCAGCAGGCAAAGAAGGCCTCTAACTGCCTTGCTTCATCGAGTGCGGCAAGGTGGGCCACTTCGTCCACCGAGAAAAACCGTCGGGCGAGGTCTAGCCGACTGTGTCGGCCTGGCGCGCGCAGGCGCTCGACATCAATGCCGACTTCACAGGCTGATGTGACTGCCAGGTAAACCCAGTTCCCGGCATGGGAAAGATTGAAACGCAAACCGAATTCCTTCGCCAGATCTGGCTTGCCGTGCCTGCCATAGCGAAAGGCTACCGCTTGTGGCGTGATACCAAGATAAAAGCCCAGCGCCATGCGTAGCGCAGCGCGCGCGGCGCTGAAACTGTGGCGGTCGCGGGCGAAAACGAAACGGTCTGCCCGGGCCAGTTCGTCCCCTGCCAGTACCGCGCGGAATGTGGCCAGCGTGTCCGGGTCGCCTGGGACAGTCATCGTCCAGACGTGAATTTCATCTTGCGGCAACTGGCTGGCGGTTGTAGTCATTCGGCGTAATGCCATGTACCGAGCTTCCCGGCAGGCGGCAGCTGGTGTATCAGCTTCGGTTTTCCGCAGCAGGATTGCGGGTAAAGATAATTAGGGCCACACCAACAAGTACAACTACGCCGCCCGACAATACCGTCAGCGAAGGGCGTTCACCCAGCAGGATGGCGGCACTCACGATAGTGAAAATGGGTAGCAACAATAACACCGGCATGACTTGAGATACCGGGTTGCGCGCAAGCACGCTGTACCAGATGCCGTAGCCCAGCGCAGTCATGATGACGCCCAGGTACAGTACACTGCCCCAGCCGATCCAACTTGCATGCAGGACGGCATTAATGTGGTCGCTCTCAATGAACAACGATCCGAGCAGCATCTGAGGCGCGGCAAAGACACCGATCCAGGCCACGGCAGTCAGGCCGCTGATGCGGCCACTAATTTTTTTGAACATGATCTGGCCGATGGCCCAGGTTAAGGCGCCGCTAGCGGTGAGCAGCACGGCGAACAGTTGGCCGCGCAATTCAGGTTGGCCAGCGATCAGGCCGATGCCGACAAAGGCCACTAGCATGCCGATCCAGCGCTGTGCGCCCGGGTGTTCCCGCAGCACAATGGCCGCGAGCAGCACGCCAAAGGGCACCTCGAGGTGGATCACAATGACGGCGAGCGAGGCATCGATCATCGACAGGCCGGTAAAGGTAAGGCCATACTGGATAGTTGACCCTACCAGGGCGATCCAGAAAAGATCCTTGAGGCAACCCCTGGGTATGGGCACAAACCACAGCAGGAGCAAAACGGCAACAAAAAAGCGCATGCTCATAAGGAACAACGGCGGGAATTCGGCCAAGGCGGCTTTGGATAGCGTAAATCCCAGACCCCAGGTCAGTGGCACGCAAGCGGCAAGCAATAGGTCACGGGGACTCAAGGGAAATTCCGTAGATTAAGGCGTAAAGGGATGTGTTTGCCAAAAGGGCAGTAATGACATTGGGCGGTTTCCGCCAGCGTATCGTAGCCTAGCAGGCCGACACCTTTATGCAAATAAGTATCGCGTAACCCCGGCACATGTTGGAAGTCTTGGTTGGATCGGTTACGCTCTGGCGCTTTATTATTTTGCTGGTGCAGGGCGCATTGGCTCGGGAGTCTGAATAATGAGAATTGAACGGTGGATTAGCCGGGAGGCGGTTGTGCTTGTGTGCCTGCTTGGATTTGGTTCACCAACAATGGCTGGTGATCCGGCGCCGTTGCCGCCGGTATGGATTGATTACTCGAGCAGTGGCGCAGCAGCTGATTTCACCACCAGGGCTGGATTTGCTGGCAATGACCGTATCTATAGTATGGAATTGTACCAAGCCGGCTGGCGCGCCAGCATATTCGGCGGCGGCGGTACGGGCTTGTCCTCACTGGCAGCGCCGTACCGAGCGGCCGACCAAAGACTCTTCCATGCGCTGGCAAACGATAACGTTGAATACGCGGGTGCTGCAGTCGATTTCTCTGCCGCCGGGGCAGGCTGGATGCTGGGATCGGCCACTATACGGGCAGCGGATGCTGGCCACCGCACCAGTTGGTTCGGGGGACTCAGAAACGAATCAATTGACCTGAGTCTGTATCGGGTCAACCGTGAGGATGGTGTTGCCGCCCGGGCGGCCGACTTTGCCTGGCGTTCGCCACTGGGACAGGTCGGACTGCGCCACGTCAGCGCGTCTTCGCGCACCTTCCTGCATACGGCCAGTTTCGAAAAAGTCGTTCCGGGGTATGGCCTGTTTGGACTCGAATTTACCCAAGCCCGCAGCCGGCGGTTCAATGACTTTGAAGATACACGCTGGGTGATTACTTTCAGGGGCGTGTTGGATTCACCGCCAACGCCGGTGGTCCACGCTGACAAGAGCGCCACCCAGGGCTGGGGTAGGCCGGCGGCGGTGGCCGCGGCTGCTGTGGGGGTTGCACTGCTGGCGAGTTCGGGCCTGGGTGACCAAGACGAACAACTACGTTATGCCAGCCAGCACGTTGCCGCTCGGCAGGTGTTAAACGGGATTAACCCCAAATCGGTAGCCGAGAATCGCGAGTACGGTGGCTGGGTTTACCGCAATGCGGATGCGACCTTCAGTGCCACCGAACCCAAGCAAGGCACGGTCGACGCAGTCAACATCGGTTCGCCGNATAGCGTACCGCGGGGAACGGTCGCCACTGCTAGTTACCACAGCCACGCAGCCTACGACCCCCGNTATGACAGCGAACACTTCTCTCCCACGGATATCGCGATGGACGTCGCCTGGNNNGTGGACGGNTATCTGGCGACCCCGGNCGGGACATTCAAGTATCACCAGTACCTAACCGGGCTGATCTTTACGCTCGGCACCGTGGCAAATTAAANANATGAAAAATGCCGTCATTGGCGTCGCTGTGGGCNTATTTTCGCTGACCGTTGCGGCGGANGAGGAGACAGCGCAAAGTCGCCGCTATGTGCAGTCGTTGTCCGGAAATTGCTCCTACGTCGATGGCTACCGNTGCGCTGAGCCAGCAGGGCCTGGATTTACTGGGCCAGGTGTGGAGGAGCGGCTGGTAGGGGGGGCTTTGCTCGGCGCTTGGCAAGTTACCTGGGAAGATTTTCGTGCCAACGAGGAGCTGACTCCGGAACAGCGACAACTGCGACACTACCGAATCGGTTTTGGTGAGGATGACTCAAACTACCTAGTGTTATACCGGGCACTACTGATGCCGCGTATTGTCGCAGGGCAGCCGCAGGACATTATCAGCGTACCTTTTGGACGAACTACCGTCTATGAGGTGGATAAGGTGACACTCAGGATTATGCGGCGCCGCTATATGCGCTGAAAATCGGAGGGATAGATGGATACCAGGAAAACTTGCGATGTGATCATTATTGGCGCTGGCGTCATAGGTACTGCGGTAGCCCTGGAACTCTCCCGGCGGGGACGCAAGGTCATTGCTGTCGATCGCCTGCCGGCGGCAGGATATGGATCTACGTCGAGTTCCTGCGCCATCATCCGCGTTCATTATTCAACTCTCAGCGGCACNGCTTTTGCCTACGATAGNTATTTCTACTGGAAGACCTGGGCAGATTACCTGGGGNTNGCCGACAGCGATGATCTTGCCCGATTTAGTGAAACCGGCTGCCTGTTGATGAANACCAAAGGCAATGGATATCTCAAGAACATCGTCGCCAACGTNGAGGCGCTCTCGATTCCCCANCAGCATTGGGACGCAGATCAAATCAGAGCTCGGTTGCCGGTGTATGATCTGCGGGCCTACGCCCCGGCAAAACCCATGGATGACTCTGGGTTTGGAGAGCCCACCGGCGGTGAGATCGCCGGCGGTGTATTTTTCCCCACGGCTGGATTCATCAGCGATCCCCAGCTTGCCACGCAGAACATCCAGGCGGCGGCACAGGCCTGCGGCAGCAGTTTTCTTTTCAACCGTCAGGTAGTTGACATTCCAGTAGTGGATAACCGCGTGCAGGGCGTGACACTGGATGACGGCGGCCGCATTGAAGCGCCGGTGGTAGTCAACGTTGCCGGTCCGCACTCNTCAGTAGTCAACCAGTTGGCTGGCGCCGNGGGTGACATGAAGATCACAACGCGGGCGCTGCGCCAGGAGGTGGTCCACTTNCCGGCGCCAGAGGGNCTCGATTTCGAGCACCACGGGCTGGTGGTCTCGGACAACGATATCGGCGTCTATTGTCGACCNGAGACCGGCAATTTCGTGCTTGCTGGCAGCGAGGATCCCGAATGCGATCTCCGAGAATGGGTCGATCCGGATGACTACAACCGCGATTTTACCGACCAGGCCACTGCCCAGGCGTTGCGTATGGCCCAGCGTATGTCGGGCCTCAAGTTACCTAGCCGCATGCGTGGGGTGGTCGATCTGTACGATGTGACCGAGGACTGGTTGCCGATCTATGATCGCTCATGCATCGACGGCTTCTACATGGCTTGCGGCACCAGCGGCAATCAGTTCAAGAATGCGCCNGTGGCAGGAAAACTGATGGCAGGACTCATCGAATATTGCGAATCGGGCAACGATCACGACCAAAAGCCCTTCCAGTATCCGTTGGNGCATCTCGATTTCGTGCTCGACACCGCTACTATGTCACGGNTACGCGAGATTAACCCTGATAGCAGTTTCTCGGTGCTGGGCTAAGTATCGCGGCAAGTGCCNGCAGGCGAGGCGGAAAAACNCGTCCGCGGAATTCAAGTNCAGCCCGGGATNACGNGCTNNGGGGTCAGCTTACCTCGACGCCGAACTGCANCGCTGTCTCAAGCAGGACCTCCCCNAGAGACAGGGCAAAACCGCGCGGTAGAAAAAGNTCAAATCCTTCTTTTGAATGCCACACGGTGATGCCGACATGGTGCATGGCCGTNGAGGCGACTGNGCCTACCGGGCAGGCATCGTTGCGTANGTCNATGGGNANCAGGCGGTTGAGACATAGCTGTGCTTCGGGNCCGCTGACACGCAATNGGGTGCGCGAATGTGACAAGTCGAGCGCGATACCATCGGCCGGTGTGAGTTTCGGCGCTTGCGCGCCGTGTATCCACCACTTGAGCGGCTCAACTCGGAGGATCGTGCCGCCCGTGGCCGTAGTCACCTGGCCTGGGTCTGGCGTGGACGGCACACCGAGCGCCTGCGCGACCTGCGCACCGACCGTGCCCAGCGTTTGTGGCCAGGCGGCGATCTGGTGCAGTAGCAGTTCTGGTACCTCCTGCAGATGCACGCCGGGGTCACCCGGCTGGCCATACAGGCCCGGGCGGCAATACCCAGTGAGAGCAGAGGTTCGTTCAGCCATGCATACGCTCCCCGTCAGGATCGACCATATGTGGTGAGACGATCTCGACAGCGGTATTACCTTTACGGATTGGGTCGGCCGCAACTACAGCCTTGTTCTGCCAGCTTTCCTCGCCACCGCTGATGAAGCCAAGGCCTATCCAATGACCGAGTTCTGGCGAGTGGGTCACCGAGCTGATCCAGCCCTCGCCCAACCCCTCCACCTGGTCTGCGGCGCACAGCAATGAGCCGGCGTTAAATATCTCACGCCGGTCGCAAGGGAAAATGCCAACCAGTTTCGGGCGGTTTGCGCGGGCCAGGTCTGGGCGTTTACGCAGGGCGCTGCCAATGTAAGATTTTTTATTTGAGGCCATCCGGCCAAGCCCGGCATCCTCTATAGTGACCCGGCCGTCGAGCTCTGCCCCGGTTACATGACCTTTTTCGATACGCAGTGCGCCCATCGCTTCCAGGCCGTAAAGGCAGCCATCGAGNCCCTTGGAGATACTCCATAGGAGGTCCATCGCGGCAGGCCCGAAATCGGCAGGGACGTAGACCTCAAAAGCAAGCTCTCCCGAGAAACTGATGCGGGCAATTCGACAAGGGATATTGTCTTTAAGGATGCTTTCAGTAACTCCCATNAATGGCAGGTTGTCATTAGAGACTACGGCAGGGTCTTGCACGCAGGCCTCCAACACGCTGCGGGATTTGGGGCCNGCCACCGCCACACCAGCCCACTGTTCTGAGACGGAAGTCACGTGGACCTTGAGATCTGGCCAGCGGGTCTGTAGCAGTTCCTCCAGGAAAGCCATGACTTTGGCCGCGTTGGCGGTGGTTGTGGTCATGAAGTACTCGGTTTCTGACAAGCGCCAGGTGGTGCCGTCGTCCATGACGATNCCGTCATCTCGCAGCATGATGCCGTAGCGGGTTTTGCCGACCGCAAGTTTGGCGAAAGGGTTGCTGTAGACACGATTCAGCAGTTCCGTCGCATCGGGACCCTGTATTGCTATTTTGCCCAGCGAGGTAACATCGCACAGGCCGACGGTGCGCCGCACAGTAGCCGCTTCACGCTCATAGGCGTTGGCTAAGGTTTCTCCCTCGCGGGCAAAATACCAGGGCCGGTGCCACAGCCCAGCCATGGTCATGGTCGCACCGTGTGCCAGGTTCCACCGGTGCAGCGCGGTGCGCCTTAAGGGGCGGAAGTGGTGGTCTACGCTGCGGCCCCTGAGCGCGCCGATGCTGATCGGGATATAGGGTGGGCGGAAGGTGGTGGTACCGACCTCCGGAATTTCTTTGCCGAGCGCCTCAGCCATGAGTGCCAGGCCGATTACATTGCCCATTTTGCCCTGGTCGATGGCCATGCCCAGGGTGGTGTAACGCTTAAGGTGCTCAACCGAGACGTAACCCTCGCGATGAGCCAGGCGTATGTCCTCGGTGGTGACATCGTGTTGGAGGTCGACAAACGATTTCAGTTTGCGCCCCGGAACCTTGATTTCGTACAGCGCCTTTATCGGTGCTTGCCAGCCCCCCGCAACTGGGGCCGATGTCTGGGTGACGGATTTACCCAGTGCGTAGGCGGCGCGAATTCCAGCCGCAGTTCCAGAGATCACGCAGTCGCTGGTATGCCAGACTCCAGCCGCCGAGCCTGCCATAGTAATCGGTTCGTCACTGGTGTCTGGCAGAAAACAGGCGTTGGCCGCATCCCACACCGGATGTACGCCGCGGTGCGAAAGCAAGTTGACCACCGGCGACCAGCCGGCCGAAACCAGCACCAGATCACAAGACATGCTGCCGGCTTCCCGCCAGTTTGCGCCATCAGCTTTGGCCAGAGCCAGGGTATTGACTCCGCATGCACCGCGGGCCTGCAGCGGCGCAAGCCCAAGGCGCAAGTCAACCTCGGCGCTGGCCAGTGAATTGCGGATTTGGTCGGGGATGGTCGTGCGGGCATCCAGTAAACGAACGGAGGCGCCGGCGTTTGCCAGTTCGGCCGCGACTGGGTAGGCAGAGTCGTTGTTGGTGGCTACTACGATGCGTTCGCCAGGCAGCACGGCGAAGCGGTTGAGGTAGGTGCGTGCAGCAGCCACGGTCATCACGCCGGGTCGGTCGTTATTGCCAAAAGCGAGGTGGCGTTCAATAGCGCCGGTAGCGAGCACAATGTAGGCCGCCCGCAGGGTCCAGAAGCGCTGGCGTGGCAGCCAGGTCGGTGGGTCAGCGAGGTGGTCGGTGACCCGTTCGAGCANNCCGGCGGTGCCGTGGTCGTAAAGACCAAACGCGATAGTNCGGGTCATGATGCGCACGCCGGCNTGCTCCAGGGCCGTGATCTCATCAGCCAAGNCAGCNGCAGCGCCTGGTTGCGACAAGCTGTTGCCACCACTGANGGAATCTTGTTCGACCAGCACCACGTCCAGGCCNGCTTGAGCAGCAGCCCNGGCGGCAGCACGGCCAGCCGGGCCGCTGCCGACCACCAGCAGGTCACAGTAGCCGTGGGCATGTTCGTAGTGGTCGGGGTCTGGGGCCCGCGAAGCCTNGCCCATNCCNGCCGCCCGGCGGATAATTTTTTCGTAGCGCATCCACATGCCGGTACCGGAGCCCCACTCGAGCGGNGGNACNCCCATAAAAGTTTTGTAGTAAAAGCCGGCGGAAAGAAATCGGCTCAGNANGCCATTTAGCGCACNAAAATCAAAGCGCACNCTNGGCCAGGCATTCTGNCCCTGGGCGACCAGCCCCTGATAGAGTTCCTGCGTGGTCGCCCGTACATTGGCGTCGCAGCGGGCACCNGCACCCACCGTGACCAGTGCGCCGGATTCTTCTACCCCGGCTGACATCACGCCCCGCGGCCGGTGGTATTTGAAACTGCGCCCAAGGACTTGTTCCCCGTTNGCCAGCAAGGCNGAGGCCAACGAGTCACCCGCATAGCCTTGTAACGGTTTCNCGTCCCAGGTGAAATCGAGCACTTTGCTGCGGTCAATGTGGCCGCCGCTGGGTTGGCGCCGAGTACTCATGCTGGCCCCCCTGGGTGCGCGCTGGCTATCGTGAGAGCCCGTGCGATAGCGTCATCGGCTGGCCGAACGGAAAGAATCTCGTGTGTGCAGGTGTCACGCTCGACGATAATCCACATGCGACAGCCATGCAGGTGCTGCCAGGATTCAAATTGCACGCCGTCGATGTTGTCGCGCTGGAACACAGCCTCGATCCAGTCGGTGGCCGCGGCATCGAGCGGTGGATATATGACGGTGGCATCGCCGCCATAGGAGAACTCACTATGATCGCGGGTGCCGCAGAAAGGGCAGGGGATTCTGATCATAGATTGCCTTCAGCCGTGTAACTTGGGATCCGGGCCGGCACCGCGTTCATCAAGGTTGATGCCCTGCTCGAAACGCTGCAGGTTGTGATTAGCGATGACCGGATCAGCACGGTCGTTGGCGATGAGGTCGGCGAAGTACCAACCGGAAGCAGGACTGGCCTTGAAGCCGCCATAGTTCCAGCCGGCGTTTAGATAGAGGTTTGTCAAAGGAGTTTTGCAGATGAAGGGCGAGCCATCCATGCTCATGTCCATCACACCCGCCCAGTGCCGCAGGAGGCGCACCCGGCCAAGACACGGTAGGATCGAAGTCGCACACTCGGATACGTCCTGCACCAGGGGCAAATTACCCCGCTGGGCATAGGATTTGTACCAGTCGAGGTCACCGCCAAACACCATGCCACCCTTGTCCGACTGGGATATATAAAAGTGTGTGCCGCCGACACCGAATACGACCACTTGGTCGAGCAGCGGTTTTAGAGGCTCGGAAACAAACGCCTGCAATTTATGCGTTTCGATTGGCAGCTTGCCGAGACCTGCCATTCGCCAAAGGCGCGAGGTATTGCCCGCTACGGCAAAGCCGATTTTCTTTCCACCGATGAGGCCTCGGCTGGTGTGCAGGTCCGTGACCTGGCCACCATCCCGGGTAACTCCGGTTACTTCGCAGTTCTGAATGATGTCAACGCCACACTGGTCGGCAGCGCGGGCATAACCCCAGGCCACCGCGTCATGACGGGCAGTGCCGGCACGTGGTTGTACGGCCGCTCCGGTGATCGGAAACCGAGCGTCCGGGCTATAGTTGAGGTGAGGAATGTTGCGTTTGAGAGTGGCCAGGTCCCACAATTCCCCGTCCGCCCCAGTCAGACGCATGGTGTTGTAGCGCCGGGCAGCAGAATCGCGTGCGGCCGGGCTGTGTAACAAACTCACGTGAGCGCGTTGGCTGAACATCACGTTAAAGTTCAGCTCATGGCTAAGGTTTTCCCAGAGCTTGAGTGAGTGCTCGTAGAAGGCCCGGTTGCCGGGCATCATATAGTTGGAACGTACGATGGTGGTATTGCGTCCAGCGTTTCCCCCGCCAAGCCAGCCTTTTTCCAGTACCGCGATGTTGCCCAGGCCATGGTTTTTGGCCAGGTAGAAGGCGGTTGCTAAGCCGTGCAGGCCAGCGCCAACGATAACGATGTCATATTCGCGACGGGGTTCGGAATCACGCCAAGCGCGATCCCAGTTTCGCTGGCCGGTGAGACCGTTAAAAAAAACGCTCCACGCTGAGTAGCGCTTCATCTTACAGCATTCTCCTATTTGGGTAGCCAGGGAAGGGTTTGCTCGGGCGCACCGGTGATATCGCCCCGGATGTTCGGGGCGTAATATTAGTGCCGAACTATTGAAAAAACTTTGCCAATTTTAGACCAGAAGTCACGTAGAATTAAATACCGTCTTCCCAATCTGTTGATGTTCCGATAAACGGAATTATCAAGCACTGCCGGCAACTGCCGGTTTTTTGTGGCGTACCGATATCGTGAACTCTACTAGCAATCGCATACTCCCTTCAGCATCGCTTTCTTGGTTTGTCTGGAGTTTGGGGGCAGCATTTTTTTTGGTGGCGTTTTTTCATCGAGTGGCACCGGCGGTGCTACACCGGGAGCTTAGCCAGGATTTTGGCCTTAGTGCGGCAGCACTTGGCGGCCTTTCGGGCCTGTATTTCTATTCTTACGTTGCCATGCAGGTGCCTACGGGTCTGTTGGTTGATCGTTGGGGTCCACGGTGGCTACTGGTAGGCGGACTTTTTCTTAGCGCTATCGGTGCAGTAGTGTTTGCTACAGCGTCGAC
Organism: Acidiferrobacteraceae bacterium; assembly: GCA_002729195.1. Taxonomy (GTDB): domain Bacteria; phylum Pseudomonadota; class Gammaproteobacteria; order Arenicellales; family UBA868; genus UBA12578. The sequence continues at coordinate 2,428 of PBTT01000103.1, read as the reverse complement.
ACTGTTCTGGGCTGGTGTGGGCCGCTTTCTTATCGGAGGTTCGGTGGCCGTAGCGTTTGTATGCGTCCTTAAGCTTGCAACCCATTGGCTGCCTGCCCAGCGCTACGCCCTTGCCGCTGGGCTGTTACTGGTGGTCGGCATGACTGGCGCTGTGTTTGGTGGCGTGCCTTTGCAATTCGCGAGTAACGTGTTTGGTTGGCGCGCGGTGGTGATTGCGGCAGCCGGAGTATCGCTAATTCTCGCCTTGCTGGTTTGGCTGGTAGTGCGGGATGATCCCTCTGACAAAGGGTATCGCGGTTACATACCGGTCGCCGATGCTGGTGATCTGCAAACGGGCGAGGTGGACAGGTTGCGCGCTGTGCTCAGATATCGCAATACTTGGCTGCTTGCACTTGCACCCGGGGGTATTGTGGGATCGGTGTTGGCTTTTGCGGGCCTTTGGGGCATGCCGTTTCTGACCGACATCTACCAGTTGACCCCTGTGGCAGCGGCTAGCGTGTGTTCTGGCATGATGTTGTGCTGGGCCTTCAGCGGCCCGTTGTTCGGAATGGCCTCGGAAAAATTGCGTCGCCGGCGGGTACCATATGCGGCTGGAAATTTTGTCGCGCTGTTGGCGTGGGCGCTGGTAGTGTTGGTGCCTGATCTGCCGGTCTGGGTTCTCGTTAGCGCACTTATGCTTGCCGGTCTATCTTCCGGCGGTATGATTCTTGGATTCGCCCAGGCCAAAGAGTCGGTGCCGCTGCGCTTGGCGGGTACCGTATCGGGGCTCGTGAATATGGGTGTGATGTGTGGCCCCATGCTGCTGCAACCGCTGGTTGGCTGGGTGCTGGACTGGTTCTGGCAGGGTAACGTGGGTGCGGACGGTTTGCGTGTCTACCTGTTTGAAAGTTACCGGATTGGCTTTCTTATGCTGCTGTTGTGGCTAGTAGTGTCTGTGGTTTGTGTGCTGGCCAGCCACGAGACCTGCTGCCGGCAATCGCCTGGCGACAAAGTTTGAATGGTGGTTGAGCCGTCGCCCTAAGCCCACTGGCATAATTAACTGCCAACATTCAACCTCGGCAGTGACACTCCATGAGTACCGAACTCGATACCTTTTTTGAAACCCATCCCGAGTGCCGGTTTGTTGACGTACTGCTGCCGGATTTGTGCAACGTAATTCGGGGCAAGAGGCTGGGCCGTGATGACATTCGAAAGTTTTACCAAGAAGGCTTGCAGATTCCGAGCTCAATCATGGCACTTGATGTTACGGGTACGTGTACTGATGCTTGTGGCCGGGGTTTTTCTGATGGCGACCCGGATGTGATAGTCCGGCCTGTCTCAGGCTCGTTGCAGTACGTACCATGGTCGACTCAACCAAGCGGTCAGGTGTTGGGCAACTTGTTTGAATTGGATGGCTCAGCGTGCCCCATCGACCCCCGGCAGGTGCTTGCGCGCACGACTGAGCGTTTAAGCGAGCTCGGCCTGACGCCGGTAGTTGCGATTGAGCTGGAGTTCTACCTGATCGATGTCGACTCAGCCGAGCGCGGTGAGCCGGCGCCTCCACAAATGCCGGACTCCAGCCGCCGAGCATCTTCAACTCAGGTCTACAGCCTGGCCGACCTTGATGGTTTTACCAACTTTTTGTCTGAAGTAGAGAGTGTTCTTCGAGCACAGGGAGTACCGTTGGGCGCGACGACTGCCGAGTATGCGGTAGGCCAGTACGAGATTAACCTGCGCCATGTCAATGACCCGGTCCTTGCGGCTGACCAGGCTATCTTGTTGCAGCGCGCGGTCAAGGGTCTCGCCCGCCGCCACGGGGCGGCAGCAACCTTTATGGCCAAACCCTATCCGGAGGGAGCCGGTAACGGCTTACACGTGCACTTGAGTTTGCTCGATTGCGACGGAGTCAACGTGTTCGATGACGGCACTGAAAAGGGCAGTACCCGCTTGCGCCAGGCGGTGGCGGGTTTACTGGATCTGCTGCCGGGAGCTATGGCGATATTTTCTCCCAACGTCAATTCGTATCGGCGCTTTGCACCGAATCTGTATGTGCCAACCGGACCCACCTGGGGCTACAACAATCGTTCGGTGGCAGTACGCATCCCCACGGGCAGCAGTGAGGCTCGGCGTATTGAGCACCGCATGGCCGGGGCAGATGCCAACCCGTATCTTACGCTGGCGGCGATACTTGCCGGCGTGCACCATGGCCTGTCACGTAAACTGCAGCCGCCCCCGCCGCGTACAGACAATGCCGGTACGGTGCTGGATGAGGGGACGCCGTTCACCTGGCAGGCAGCGCTGGATCGGTTGGCCAGCACTACCGTACTGGGAGAGTACCTTGGCAGCGACTACATTCAACTGTACTGTGCTTGCAAGCAGTTTGAGCTTGACCAGTTCTCGGCACGATTCACGCCACTCGAGTACGACTGGTACTTATGCCCCGAGTGAT
>PBTT01000102.1 GCA_002729195.1 Acidiferrobacteraceae bacterium | reverse complement strand
TAACTCCCGGCCAAGTTTACGGTGATCACGCTTTTCAGCCTGTGTCAGGCGGTGTAAATAATCCTGTAGATCTTCTTTTTTCGCCCAGGCAGTGCCATAAATTCGTTGCAACATTTGCTGAGAGGGGTCGCCCCGCCAATAAGCACCAGCAAGTTTGGTCAACTGAAACGCCTTGACCCGACCAGTGCTTGGGACATGCGGGCCCCGGCACAGGTCAGTGAATTCTCCTTGGCTATAAAGAGAGATGCTCTCGCCAACTGGGACCTCTCCGATGATCTCAGCCTTGTACTCTTCCCCTTTAGCCTTGAACATCTCGATCGCATCGTCGCGTGCCATCGTTTGTCTTACTACCGGTAAGTCGGCCCTCGCGAGCTCTTCCATCCTCGCCTGAATCAATGCAAGGTCGGCCTCAGTAAATCCTGGGTCGTAGGCAAAATCATAATAGAAGCCGTCCTCGATCGCCGGACCGATAGTGACCTGAGCTTGGGGGTATAACTCTTTGACCGCCTGGGCCATCAGATGGGCACAGGAATGGCGGATGAGTTCGAGACCTTCGGCATCCTTATCCGTCAGAATGCGCAAACGCGCGTCCTGTTCCAGATAACAGGCAGTGTCAACCAGTTGGCCGTCGACCTCGCCGCCCAAGGCCGCCTTGGCAAGTCCTGGCCCGATATCTGCGGCGACCTCTGCCACGGTTACGGCATGGTCAAACCGGCGTACGCTTCCGTCGGGCAGGGTTATGGTTGGCATGTTGAGCGGACCGAGTAAGAGAAGCGCTGGTGTTGGTGATTGCTGTGTTCTGTTCCAAAAAAAGCAGCGCCGGCAGAATCACCGGCGCCCTACCCTAGCGGGCTGATGGTAGGCGCGAGTGGGATCGAACCACCGACCACTACCATGTCAAGGTAGTGCTCTACCACTGAGCTACGCGCCTATGGAACCGTTGTTTACGAAACCGTGACCAATTCCTGTTGGGTGGGCCCAGAGAGCATTGTTGGCGCTGCACATAGTATCTTTCCTAGCCCACGATACAGGGGCGCATTCTACAGCAGATAGCGTCGTTTTCGGAAGTTCTCATCGGAGGTTTGGCGAAACTCGCAACAGCCAAACTACCCAATTCTTAGAACACACCACCAGGCGAGAAAGGCAGGCGTTTTAATATCCCCTCTTTTGAGCGATGGTGTACGGTGTTGAGGGTCACTCAAGATTCACGGCAAGCTAACGGCAAAAGCCAAATTAGCTAATCAGTGCGTCTCACGGGCAGGTCCAAGACGCTGCTGCTTGAGCGCCATCAGTTGATCGCGCACAGCGGCAGCCTGCTCGAATTCGAGGTCACGGGCATACTGGTACATCTGTTCTTCCAGTTGCTTGAGCAGTTGGCCAAGATCGCCGGCCCTTTCCTTCGCAGAAACTGCAAGTATTTGTTTAAGGTCCGCACTTGTAGCCGGTCCTTGTACGGTGCCAGAATCGCGTCCTGCGTGCACCCCATCGATCATCTCGCGTATCTCTTTTTGAATCGACCTGGGTGTTATACCGTGGACTTGGTTGTATGCCTGTTGCCGGGTACGCCGACGCTCTGTCTCGTCGATAGCTCGCTGCATAGAGTTAGTGATTTTATCGGCGTAAAGTATCGCCTTGCCGTTAATATTTCTTGCAGTCCGGCCAATAGTCTGTATCAGCGATCGCGCCGACCGCAAGAAACCCTCCTTGTCTGCATCGAGAATCGCAACCAGCGATACCTCTGGTAGGTCGAGGCCTTCGCGCAGTAAATTTATGCCAACCAGGACGTCGAAAACGCCCTGGCGAAGGTCCCGCAGAATCTCAACCCGCTCTACCGTATCGATATCGGAATGCAGATAACGCACCCGGACCCCGTGATCGGCCAGATAATCCGAAAGGTCCTCGGCCATGCGCTTGGTCAGCGTGGTGACCAGAACCCTCTCCCCTGCCTCAGCACGGTGCCAGATTTCCGACATCAGGTCATCTACCTGGGTGGTTATTGGCCGGATCTCGACCTGTGGGTCAACCAGTCCAGTGGGCCGAACTACCTGGTCTATCACGGCTACGCTGCGCCGAATCTCATAGTTACTAGGTGTAGCCGAAACGAATACGGTTCGCGGCATCAAAGCCTCGAACTCGTCAAAACGCAACGGCCGGTTATCCAGCGCTGAAGGTAGTCGAAACCCGTAATTGACGAGGTTTTCCTTACGCGAACGGTCGCCCCGGTACATCGCCCCGAGTTGAGGCACCGTGACATGGCTTTCGTCAATGATGAGCAGTGCTGCCGCGGGCAGATAATCCATAAGTGTTGGCGGTGGTTCACCCTCCTTGCGCCCGGAAAGGAAGCGCGAATAGTTTTCTATGCCACTGCAGTAACCCAGTTCCTGCATCATTTCAATATCGTAATTAGTCCGCTGCTCCAGGCGTTGAGCTTCAAGCAGTTTGTCTGTCGCACGTAATACCCCCAACCTGTCTTTGAGCTCCACACGAATTTGCTCGACCGCCTTCAGTACCGTTTCGCGCGCCGTAACATAGTGGCTTTTGGGGTAAATCGTAAAGCGGGTGATGCGCTCATCTACCTCTCCTGTCAGCGGGTCGAATCGCGCCAGTCGCTCGATTTGATCGCCGAACAATTCCACCCTGACAGCGTACCGCTCAGATTCTGCTGGAAATATATCGATTACATCTCCCCGCACTCGGAAGGTGCCTCGGCGTAAATCGAGATCATTGCGACTGTATTGCAGATCTGACAGACGTCGCAGCATGCCCCTTTGATCTGCCAATGCGCCTTGCCGTAGGTGCAGGATCATGCCATGGTAAGCGGCAGGATCACCGAGCCCGTAGATAGCCGATACGGTAGCTACAATAATCGTGTCCTCCCTTTCCAGTAGTGCCTTGGTCGCAGATAGACGCATCTGGTCTATGTGCTCGTTAATCGATGCGTCCTTCTCGATATATGTGTCACTGCTCGGAACGTAGGCTTCGGGCTGATAATAGTCGTAGTACGACACGAAATACTCAACTGCGTTGCCTGGGAAAAACTCCCGCATCTCGGAGTAAAGCTGTGCCGCGAGGGTTTTATTTGGTGCCAGCACCAGGGTGGCGCAGCCGAGACGCTCGATCACGTGGGCCATGCTGAAAGTCTTACCCGAGCCCGTGACCCCGAGCAGGGTTTGAAAGGATTCGCCCGCTGAAAACCCTGCCACGAGTTGCTCAATGGCCTCTGGCTGATCGCCGGCAGGCTCAAACGGGCTCTCAAGCAGAAATGGGCGGTTCATCAGGTGCATCCAGGCAAATGCGGGGCAGACGCCCCGACAAAAGAACCGATTCTAAAACGTCTGCCCTGTGGGACACGAACTTGCCCTTAGCGTGCGATTTTTCACTGCTTTTCCTGCTGTGCTGGTCCAGTATCCACGGCAATGCGCCCAAAACCCAGTCCACTATTGGCTCGGAACTTGACCTCGCCTGCCGCACCAGCCGGCTACACCCTGATTGAGACCATGGTGGTGCTCAGCATCGTGGGCACCCTGGCCCTGTCTGCCGTCGGCTCTTTTCGGTCCATTGGCAGCCGTATAGCGCTCGATACTGCCACTGATAACCTCGTCTCAACCCTAGCACTAGCCCGAGTGGCGGCTGTGCACAAACAGCAGCGGGTCAGCGTCTGTCCTGGCGATACGGTCAATGGTTGTACCGGGTCGAGCCAATGGCAACTGGGGTGGATCACCTTCATCGATGTCGACCGGAACCGGCGTCTGGGCGCCGGCGAGTCCGTGCTCGCAGCAGTTGGCTCCATGCTGGGCCAGTTGACTATCAATTTCCGAACACCCAATACCCTGTCTTTCAATCCCGATGGTAGCGCCTGGCCCAATGGCCACTTCAAGCTCTGCAGCCCGGCTGTCGCAAGGCGTCGGGCAGTGATCGTACACCTCACTGGTCGGGCCCGGGTCTCCGACCGCTCGCCACAGGGCTATGCTATAGACTGCAGCTAACAGTTGCCAAGAATTACGACGCCTGTATGTCCTCGGGTTGACCAAAATACTGCCTGTTAGTAGCATTCACCATCCCTTCTGATCCCCGGTAGTTCAGTTGGTAGAACGGTGGACTGTTAATCCATATGTCGCAAGTTCGAGTCTTGCCCGGGGAGCCAGTTTTCTCGCCTGCGAATCGCTTCAAGCAGCCCAGTTGTCCCCGTCATCATGTTGTCACCTAACGGTGTACCCAGTTTGATTGGTAAGTTCAGCCCGGCAAGCAGAGCGCGCCGTGGTCCCGTTGCAAGAATAATCTCGATGGAGCCAAAACCAAGTGCTCGTCGGGTATAGGCGCCATGGCCCCCTTCTGTCAAAATCTTTGCGTGCCTCAGTTGGCCTTCTGCCAATTCCTGTAGTAGGGTTTCCATACGGTCCAGGCGAATGTCCTTAGTGTGATATTCAACGAAGCTGCACAATTCGTTGCCACTAAAACTCGCGGCAATCGTATGAGATGTTGCGACGTCGAGAACGATCGCATGATGGCAAGCTCGTACCCGCGAATCCTGTGTAGCTCCGAGAATGGCAGCCATGCCACTATCCATTATGTAAACCGTAGTGCTCGGCAAGTTGAGCGCTGTATCACGCACTGCGCAAAGGCGACTCATATCTTCGGGAACCTCGTCACTTCGATAAAGAAGTGCATCGGGTGTAGGCTGACGATCAAGCGCCCGACGGAAGTGAGTATGTCGATAATCTAGCGTCGAGACCCCCTGCGGTGCCTTGCCGTGGTCCTGCACACAGACCCCGACAACATCAAACTCGAACGAAACACCGAACCCGTCAACGATACCTCGGATACGCTCCAACTCAAGATCGGCGAGCGTAACAACACTGTGATCTCCCGTGGCTACAAGATCACATGCTCGTGTATCTTCGATTACTTCAAGCCCCCGAGGACGTGCTTTCTCGAGATTATGAGAGAGGGTTTTTGCTGCAGTTTCTGATATAAGAACAGCCTCTCCGTCAGCACGCTGTCTGATGGCCTGCGATACTGTGCCCCCACCCATCTCAACGCCAACGATCAGCATTTTGCCTGAAGCCGTAAGAATCCGTTCTGCCGTGGAGCAGACCGGAGAACGCACGACTGCCTTGTAGTAACACTCTGATGCTGTATCAATATAGAGTACATCCATAGTCCCTGCACCAACGTCGATCGTTAGAACTTTGCTCATATTCATCCCGGCCTGCGTTTAATTTTCGATTTGTATCTTCGAAAAAGTCCCCGTAATACCAAACTATCAGAATCAGTGTTCACCGGGCATGTGTACGACTGCACGGACAAACCAATAGCGTTCACGCACTAACCCTGGTGCGCCTACTCCCCTATCCTACCTCAGGCGCCCTATACGCTACCAAGGGGGTCGTGGGGCGCAGTAGCAACCCGTCAGATTCCACTTATCAAGCTTCAAAGCATCTCGATTCATGTAAACTAACCCTCGTACTGTCGGCCGCAAGCGGCATCAAAACCAACACCCAACGGAGTTTGTAACATGACCGAATTGAGCGGTGTCTGTGTACCAGTATGCGCGGTTTTCGAGGGCGATCGGCAACGCATCAGCGAAACACGCTATCTTGCCCACATCGACCGCATGCTTGAAGCCGGGGTGGATATCATTCTCGCCTGCGGTGGTACTGGCGAATTCGCCTACCTTAACGACACAGAAAAACGCCGTCTCATCGAGATCACTGTCAAACACGTAGACGGTCGCGCACAATGCATGGCCCAAACCTCAGCCATCCACTTGCGCGACACGCTGGAGGCTACGCGCCATGCAGTCGACCAAGGTATGGACGCGGTCATGGTATTACCACCCTATTTCGAGGGGCCGGACGAAGACGGGGTTCTTTACCACTATGAGGCAGTCGCCGCAGCCGCCTCGGTGCCGGTCATGGTATACAACATTCCTCAGCACTCTGGCTTTGACATCACGCCGGCGTTTTTTGCACGACTGCTCGAGATTGACGGTATCGAATATATAAAGGACAGCACCGGGGACCTGGTGCGCATCCAAGAACTCATCCAGACGGGCGGCAAGGTCTTTAACGGCGGTGATCCAATCACCTACCCGGCTCTGGTCGCAGGCTGCGTGGGCTGCGTCTGGGGGGCTGTCAATTTTCTTCCGGCAGAGGCAGTCTCCCTGTATCGCCAGATCCAGGCTGGCCAACTGGTTGAGGCCAACACACTCTGGCAGCGACTACTCCCTTCTCAACTTTTTATCTGGAGCCACAATTACAATCCCAGCGTGAAGGCAGCGGCTCTCCGGCGTGGCTTTGACGTTGGCGAGTGCCGCCAGCCCGTTTTGCCGTTGAGTGCCTCTGACCAGGAAGCCCTGCACGCGGCGCTCGACATAATCTGAAGAATCAATTGCTGACCTGGTAGTAACTGCACCCGTCGCTGGAAACTGCGGGCGGTGACATCGGCGAGAGAAAAGTTACTAGCGCTTGACTTCCGGTATAAGGCCGCGCGGTGCGAACCGCAAAACAAGTAACAACACCAACCCCATGGTCATCAGCCGCATGTGGGCGGCGTTATCCAACAGATGATGGCGCAATGGGCTGTCCTGCGCCATACCGGAGGTGATCAATTCCATGAGCGCAAGACCAATGGGCTCAGCCTCTATCCAGAAAAACCAGATAACAAAACCACCCAGTACCGAACCGAAATTATTGCCTGAGCCGCCAACGATGACCATCACCCAGATGAGAAAAGTGAACCTCAAGGGCTGGTAAGCAGTGGGTGTGAACTGGCCATCGAGAGTGGTCAACATCGCTCCAGCCATTCCGACTACTGCCGAGCCGAGAACGAAAACCTGCAAATGCCGCCAGGTGACATTCTTGCCCATGGCACTGGCAGCCGTTTCGTTATCCCTGATCGCACGCATCATTCGTCCCCAAGGGGATTTCAACGCAGTTTCCGAAAGCCACAGGATTACCACCAGTACAGCCACAAACAGTCCCGCATAACAGAGTTTGACAATAATCGACGAGGCGTCGATCAAAGAAATGCCGTAAGTTTCTACCCAATTCTGCAACCAGGCAGTGTGCTGCAGGTCGATTTCGTAGGGTACGGGACGAGGCAGGCCATTAACGTTCTTGACGCCGCGGGTCAACCAATCCTCATTTTTTAGGAAATATATGATGATCTCTGAGATGCCGAGGGTGGCGATAGCGAGGTAGTCTGACCTTAAACCGAGCGAAACTTTACCTACGAGCCAGGCGACGCCGGCAGCAAACGCCCCGCCCACCAGCCAGGAGAGCATAATCGGCAAGCCGAAACCACCCAGGAACCCGGTCTTGGCGGGTTCTACCGCCTCAACGGCGACAATGGCCGGGTCGATGACCCAACGCATCAGGGTATAACCAGCCACGGCGATCAGCGCCGTCAGCCAATAGCGTTTACCACCAAGATGGGCTGTTTTACGCCAACTGATAATGCCGGCGAGAACCGTGCCAATACCAAACGCCAACCCCGTGACCACACCGTTGCCGCCGGCCTGCCAAGCCGCTGGCACCGGCGGCATAGAAATCAATACTGCAGCCAGGCCGCCTAAGGCAGCAAAACCCATTACCCCGGCATTGAACAAACCCGCATAGCCCCACTGGATGTTGACCCCAAGCGTCATAATTGCCGAAATCAAGCACAGATTGAGGATCGCAAGAGCCACATTCCAGCTCTGCGATATACCCACTACCGCAACTAAAGCCAACATAACGGCAAACAGCAACAAGTTACGGTACAAGTTATTCATAGCGTCTTACCACTGAAAAGGCCAGTAGGCTTAACCAGCAGCACGATGACCAGAATCATGAAGGACACGGAAAATTTGTAATCAGTGGAAAGCAATTGTGCCAGGCCCTCTGGTGCNAGCCCGGTCGGCAACANATAGCCGAGCACTTTCTTATAGGCAAAAGTTACTATGAGTTCAGAGAAGGCAATGACNAAACCGCCAGCNATCGCACCCAGCGGATTACCCACTCCGCCAACTATGGCCGAAGCNAAAATTGGCAACAGNANCTGCAGAAAGGTAAAAGGTTTGTAGCTCTTATCCANCCCGTAAAGTGTCCCTGCGACCGCNGCTAAGGTACCAGCGATGATCCAGGCAATGANCACCACCTGCTCCGGATTGATNCCNGATANCAATGCCAGGTCCTCGTTATCGGAATAGGCGCGCATTGATTTGCCAGTGCGTGTTCGGTTAAGAAACCAAAAAAGAACCNCNACGATCACGACCGCTGTCAGCACTGTCACGCCCTGGGAGGACTTGATCGCCAATCCCTCGTTCAGCCCTGTCATCTGCTTGAATTCCCTGGCTTTCATGATGAAGCGGGCACCGTCGGCAAAAATCTGGTCATTGGGGCCAATAACGAAACGTATCAAGCCACCCATGAGAAACATAACCCCCACAGAAACGATGAGGTAAGTCACAGGGGAGGCACGTTTCTGCCGGTAGTAGCGGTAGACCAGCCGATCAGTAACCAGGCACAATCCGATGGTGGCGGCAATACCTAGGGGTAACGCCAACAGTGCAGTCGGTAGCGGTCCCAGGTTGATGCCACGGGCCTGCAGCACCCAGGTGACGAGAATCGTGATCATGGCGCCAAAAGACATCATCTCACCATGGGCAAAGTTCGAAAAGCGTAGAACGGCATACACTATCGTGATACCCAATGCCCCGAGCGCCAGTTGGCTGC
>PBTT01000101.1 GCA_002729195.1 Acidiferrobacteraceae bacterium | reverse complement strand
CCCATCGGGCACACCGGTAGCTCCCGGGTCTACTACTGCCACCTGCCTAGTTTGCTGACTGGCGGCCGCTACCACCGTCTGCGTGGCCTGCGCGGCAACATTGCTCGGGGACTCTGTCGTTGCGGCCGTTACCGCAGGCTGGCTCTCAGATTGCCCATCGGGCACACCGGTAGCTCCCGGGTCTACTACTGCCACCTGCCTAGTTTGCTGACTGGCGGCCGCTACCACCGTCTGCGTGGCCTGCGCTGGCATTTGATCTGATTCGCTGGCAAGATCTTTAGCGGCGAGCACTGCTTCGAGTTGCTGCTGGGCCAGCGCCAACTGGGTCTCCTGCAATTTGATCAAGCGCGCGGTCTTGTCGAGTTGCTCCTCCAGCAGCGCCACCTGGCGAGTTAACTGCTCATTTTCGAGCGCCTTGGAGGCAAGTGATTCCTCCACCAACTGCAGTCTCTGGCCGAGGCGTTCGACTTCTGGATTTGGCAGTGCCAGTGCCGTTGCCTCGACGGGTGTTGCCGCTAACGCTGTCGCGGCCGTACCGGAACCAGTAGCTGGTGCGCTCTGAACAATCCGCAATACGTAGCCCGCTGTCGAACCGCCGGCGGCGGCCGCAGTCGTCGTTGCAGCTGGTTCTTCAACCAGCGGCACCCACGAAACCTCCGTGGCCCGGTTTAGGCTATTGTCCATCCTGTATTCCAGCCACTGGCTGAGTTGCGTGCCATATTCAACAGCAGCCTGCTCTTGGCTGACAGCACTCATCAGGCGCTCCGAAGGGATGTGCAACGATGCCCCTTGGCGCAACAAGTTCATGTTGCCATCGATAAACGCTGCCGCGTTGTCCTTCACTAGCGCAACCATGCGCTGCTGGAGCGTGATGTTGGCTGGTGCCTTAATGCGTCGGGCAATCCAGGTCAGCGTATCGCCCTGAGCGACTGGTCCGTAAATTTCCCCGGAAAACAATGTGGCAGAATCTTCAGTGTTGGCTGTTACTGCCACGGCAACAGGAGCTGGGTCGTAATCCGGCGGATCCAATAAAGCCGTGTACACCCGAGAAACCCGGCCCGTAGGTGCATCGGCGTATAGCAAGAAACGCAGAAACGGTGCGGTTACCGGAATTTCTGATCGGATCAGGAGTTGTCGTTCGGAACCCGAGCCGGCAAACCGAACAGAGAAGTCTTTAAGCACAGGATCAAAGGCGATCCCGGCAGCCTCGTGTTCCACCGGGCTGGCGAGGGAAACTACTGGCGCCGCACCTTCGATTAGCTGGTATCGCCCGATGGCCAACTCGGCGTAGAAGGGTGCATACAGAGTCGAGTGCACTGTCAGCGGCCCCAGCTCGACGGCCTGAGCCGGCAATAACTGCAGCGACGCAACAACCAGCAATGCCACCCGGGCACCCAACCGCCGGCAGAAACGCACGGAATATCCGCGCTGTCTACGGGAAGGCTGGCTCTTGTTGCCGTCTGTCAAGGTAGCTGGGTGCAACATCAAGGTTATTATATGAAAGGCGACCCGCGGCACCAACTGGGCTGTCCACCACCAAATACAGCTGCACCAGCCGAAGCCCGAGATCAGTCGCCGGCCCGTATCGTATGCCTCGGATCGACCAGTAACAAAGGCTCAGACCCCCTGCAATAGTGCTTCAGCGATCTGAATGCTGTTAAGGGCCGCCCCCTTGCGGATGTTGTCCGCCACTACCCACAGACAAATGCCCTTGTTGCAGGAGATATCCTCGCGAATTCTACCAACGAATACCGCATCACTGTCGGCTGCCTCGGTGACAGCGGTGGGATAACCACCCGCTACCCGCTGATCCAACACGGTCACGCCAGGAGCCGACTGCAACAACACCCGAACCTGATCCGCCGTGATCTTTTCCCGGGTTTCGATGTGCAGCGCCTCGGAGTGCCCGTAAAAAACTGGTATTCGTACCGCAGTAGGACTCACCTCGATGGCCTGGTCTTCAAGAATCTTACGTGTTTCCCAGACCATCTTCATTTCCTCACGGGTGTAGCCATTGTCCTGGAAACTGTCGATATGCGGGATTGCATTAAAAGCAATCTGTTTCGGCATAAGATCGGGCTCAACCGCTTGGCCATTCAAAAGTTGTGCAGTTTGGCTGGCCAACTCCTCGATCGCACGTTTGCCAGCACCCGACACGGCCTGATATGTGGCTACGTTGATCCGGGAGATACCGACCGCATCGTAAATCGGTTTGGTGGCGACCACCATCTGGATAGTTGAGCAATTCGGATTGGCGATAATTCCCTGGTGCGTTGCCAGCGCGTGTCGATTAACCTCTGGCACTACCAGCGGGATGCTTGGGTCATTGCGAAAGTGTGAGGTATTGTCCACCACGATACAGCCCGCTGCTACAGCTCTAGGCGCATGCTCTGCGGAAACACTGCCCCCAGCAGAAAACAGGCCAATATGGGCGCAATTGAAATCAAACTGATCGAGTCGTTCGACCCGACAGGGTTTACCCCGAAACATCACGGTTGACCCGGCCGAGCGCTCACTAGCCAGCGGGTATAGCTGAGCAACCGGAAAGTTACGCTCCTCCAGTATTCGAATCATCATCTCCCCTACCGCGCCGGTAGCGCCAACGACTACGACATTGGGGTTTTGTTGGATCATTTTCCGTACTTGAAATGTGGGGGGCTGGCGCTAGACCAGTCAGGAATCAACAAGAATCAGGTGATATCTTCAAACAACCAGGGCATCTGGGCGCGACGTGACTCTTCGTAGGCTAAGATATCACTCTCGTAGCGCAAGGTCAGGGCAATATCATCCAACCCTTCTATCAAGCAGTGCTGCTTGAATTCATCCAGTTCGAACCGGTAGACCCGCCCCTCGCCGGTAGTAAGCGTTTGGCGCTCGAGATCCACTTCCAGGTTGAGCCCGTCATCACCCTGGGCTAAATCGAACAATCGATCGATATCCGCGACCGGCAGTGATACCGGCAACAGACCGTTCTTGAAACAATTGTTGAAGAAAATATCGGCAAAACTCGGCGCAATCACTGTACGTATGCCATAGTCTCGCAAGGCCCAGACAGCATGCTCCCGGGAGGAGCCACAGCCGAAGTTATCCCGGGCCAGCAGTATCCGAGCGTCTCGGTAGCGTTTCTGATTAAGAACAAAACCCGGTGCCACCGGGCGGGCACTGCAATCCTGGCCTGGCTCGCCCTGATCAAGGTAGCGCCAAGCATCAAACAAATTGTCGCCAAAACCAGAACGCTCAACCGATTTCAGAAACTGCTTTGGAATAATTGCATCGGTGTCTACGTTCGTGCGGTCCAGCGGAATCACACCACTACAATACTTGCCGAATGGTTCCACGATCTCTCTCCTAAAGTGCCTGCGGGTCGACAAAATGACCCTGAATAGCAGCAGCGGCTGCCATCGCCGGCGAAACCAGATGTGTCCGGCCGCCATACCCCTGGCGACCTTCGAAGTTGCGATTTGAGGTAGCGGCACAGCGCTCTTGTGGCTGCAGCCGATCAGCATTCATAGCCAAACACATAGAACAGCCTGGCTCACGCCACTCGAAGCCCGCTTTACGGAAAATCACATCCAGCCCCTCGGCTTCGGCCTGGGCCTTAACCAATCCAGAACCCGGGACTACCAGCGCCTGGCTAATCCCCGCGGCTACCGAGCGCCCGCGCACAACCTCTGCGGCAGCCCGTAGATCTTCAATGCGGCCATTAGTGCAAGCACCGATGAATACTTTGTCCAACACGATTTCGACTATCGGAGTACCAGCCACAAGACCCATGTACTCCAGTGCCCGAATCCAGTCTTGTTGGCGAATCGGATCATCCAGTGTAGTGGGATCGGGCACCACACCATCAACACTAACCACCATTTCCGGGGAAGTGCCCCAGGTGACCTGTGGCCGCAAGCCAGACGCATCCAAATGGAATTCCGCATCGAACCTGGCGGCCGGGTCTGAGACCAGTTGTCGCCAGCCGTCAACCGCTTGCTCCCATTCTGCCCCTTTGGGTGCATAAGTCCGGCCTTCGAGATAACTCAGTGTTATGTCATCTACCGCAACCAAACCAACTCGGGCACCGGCTTCGATCGCCATATTACACAGGGTCATGCGACCTTCCACCGACAGCGCCCGCGTACCGGACCCTGCAAACTCAATCGCATAGCCAGTGCCACCAGAGGTGCCGAGCATGCCGACCACCGCTAAAATTAAATCTTTGGCGCTAACGCCAGACCCCGGTACGCCGTCAATGGTGATGCGCATGTTGCGCATCTTCTTTGCCACCAGGCACTGGGTAACTAACACATGCTCTACCTCGGAGGTGCCGATACCATAGGCAAGCGCCCCCAATGCGCCATGAGTTGCGGTATGGGAATCCCCACAGACCACCGTCATGCCAGGTAGTGTCGCGCCTTGCTCCGGCCCGACCACGTGGACAATTCCCTGGCGAGAGTCAGACATGCCGTACTCGGTGATGCCAAACTCGCGGCAGTTCTCAGTCAGGGTGTCAACCTGCAGCCGTGCTACTGGATCGGCAATTTCGCCTGACCTGTCAGTGGTGGGCACGTTGTGGTCTGCTACGGCCAGGTTGGCCCCGGGCCGCCGAGGCTTTCGACCTGCATCCCGCAAACCAGCAAACGCCTGTGGCGATGTCACCTCATGCAACAGCTGCCGATCGATATAAATGAGCGCGGTCCCGTCACTCTCCTCGCGAACGAGATGAGTTTGCCACAACTTGTCGTATAGAGTTTTATCTGTCATCGTTGACACCTGAAAACGGCGCGAAATTTTAACACAGGCCCTGTCTGGCCCAGTGGTACTTCTATGCTGGCAAGCATACCGAAAAATCTACCCCCCCCCCAGGCTCAATCGCCACCTGGCAATGGTGTTATGCTTTTTGGACGGTGTCGTATAAAAAGTTCAGTTTCAGGAAAACGAGATGGCCACGTTCAGTGATCTTTTCTGCGAGTTCGAAGTCCAGCTAGGAAAAGCGCTACTGCCTCTTGACCCACGTGCGCGGTCGGCCGAGCGTCTGGTGTCAACTCACGCCGTTTATCTAGAACTTGCGCGCAGCGCGGCCCGTGCGATATTTCAAGAGAATGGCTGTGCAGCCCTGGCCGACCCGGTAACTCTCTATCCGACCCTGGATGCGCTTGGCCGAGTAAAGCAGCAGATGCACGACAGCAGCATGTTAGATCTGGGTGCCGCCGAATTTCTTGAGCAGCTCGGCCAGGTGGCTATTGCCGCACTGGAATCCCCAGCCGAACCTCTCATAACTGCAGCGGCATCCTTACCCTCCCGTCCCAAAGCCAGCAACCGCAGGCGAGTTTAACCAAGCTCAATCGTTGTGTCTGACTGCGCCGGGTACCATTGGGCCAGGAGTATCGCCTACACCGAGGCTGCGCTGCCGTAGCAAGTGATCAGCCAGTACTAGGGCAAACATGGCCTCGGCGATAGGCACTGCGCGAATACCGACACATGGATCGTGCCGCCCGCCGGTCTTGATTTCTTGACTCTCGCCGGCCAAGTTAACAGTCCGACCCATTAACTGGATGCTGGAGGTAGGCTTTAGTGCCATCGATACGATGATGTCCTGCCCACTAGAGATGCCGCCGAGAATACCGCCTGCGTTGTTGCTGAGGAACCCCTCGGGGGCCATCTCGTCACGATGCTCCGAGCCGCGCTGGTTTACGCTTTCAAAACCAGCGCCAATTTCCACTGCCTTGACAGCGTTTATCGACATCATGGCACGGGCAAGCTCTGCATCCAACCGGTCGAAGACTGGCTCACCAAGCCCCGGTGGCACATTGCGCGCAACCACATTGACCCGCGCGCCGATTGAGTCGCCGGCCTTGCGCAATTCATCGATTAAGGTCTCGATCTCACTTACCCGCCCGGGATCTGGAAAGAAAAACGGGTTCTGCTCGACCTCGGCCCAGTCGAATACACCAGCCCTGATCGGCCCAATCTGCGCCAGATAACCGGATATCAGTATCGAGCCAACCTGCCGCAGATACTTACGGGCGACCGCGCCCGCCGCGACCCGGGCTACTGTTTCACGGGCCGAGGAGCGGCCACCACCGCGGTGGTCCCGGATACCGTACTTCTTCAGATAGGTATAGTCCGCGTGACCGGGGCGGAACTGCTCACGGATGCTTTGGTAATCCCGTGGGCGTTGATCCTGGTTGCGGATCAGTAGTGCAATCGGTGCACCGGTAGTCATGCCATCGAACAAGCCCGCGAGAATCTCGACCGTATCTGACTCCTGGCGCTGGCTGGTATAACGGGACTGCCCGGGTCGCCGCCTATCCAGATCCTGCTGGATGTCGGCAGCGCTGAACGCAAGCCCCGGCGGGCAACCATCGATAACACAGCCGAGTGCCGGCCCATGACTCTCACCGAAAGTCGTTACCCGAAAAAGCTGGCCGATAGTATTTCCTGCCATATTATCTGCGTCTATTGTGCAACCGCTGATCAGGCACGGGGCAAGGTCACTCCTTTTTGCCCCTGGTACTTGCCCTGACGATCCCGGTAAGATATTTCACAGGGTTCGCTTGCCTCAAAGAAAATAACCTGAGCGATGCCTTCGTTGGCGTAGATTCGAGCAGGTAGTGGCGTGGTGTTGGAAAATTCCAGCGTAACGTAACCTTCCCATTCAGGCTCGAACGGAGTCACGTTAACAATGATGCCACAGCGCGCATAAGTGGATTTACCCAAGCAGATCGTCAGGATATTACGGGGAATCCGAAAATANTCCACCGTACGTGCAAGGGCGAAGGAATTCGGGGGAATGATGCAACTGTCACCTTCGAAGTCTACGAAACTGCTCTGGTCGAACACCTTGGGATCGACAACGGCCGAATTGATATTGGTGAATATTTTAAACTCATTNGAACAGCGGATATCATAACCATAACTNGAGGTTCCATATGATACGACCCGCTTACCATCCACAGACGAGACCTGCTCCGGTTCGAAGGGCTCAATCATTCCTGTAAGCGCCATGCGCCTGATCCAGTTGTCTGACTTGATCGACACGTATACCTCCGGTCAATTATTCTGCACCACGATAGACGGAAAAACATCACTATAACTCCGCTTGCGTGAAGCCAGGCGCCCTGACACATTACGGGCAATGGCAAGGTAGTTGACCGCAATCGAGCCATCGGGGTCGGCGACTACGGTTGGCCGACCANCATCAGTGTCTTCACGTATACGNGCATCTAATGGTATCCCCCCCAGGTAATCNACCNCATATTCTGCAGCCATCCGCTCACCNCCGCCGACACCGAATATCGTCTCCTCGTGGCCACAGTTACTACAGATGTGCGTGCTCATGTTTTCCAGCACTCCCAGCACCGGTATCTCGACCTTTTCGAACATCTTGAAGGCTTTGCGCGCATCGAGCAAGGCGATATCCTGAGGTGTGGTGACGATTACGGCCCCGGAAACGGGTACTTTCTGCGCCAGCGTCAATTGGATATCGCCGGTACCTGGGGGTAAATCTACGATCAAGTAATCGAGGTTCTGCCAACGGGTATCGGTCAGTAATTGTTCCAGTGCTTGGGTTACCATCGGCCCGCGCCAAATCATCGGCGTGTCCTCGTCGATCAGAAAGCCAATGGACATGGCCTGTAGGTGATAACTGGTCATGGGCTCAAGGCTCTTGCCGTCGGCGGACTGAGGACGGCCGCTGATGCCCAGCATCCGCGGCTGACTGGGCCCGTAAATATCTGCATCGAGCATACCCACCGTAGCNCCTTCCGTCGACAATGCCAGNGCCAAGTTGNCTGCCACCGTCGACTTGCCGACACCTCCCTTACCGGAGGCCACCGCAATGATGTTGCGCACTCCAGGAATTGCGCTTACCCCTTTTTGCGCCTCGTGTGCAACCACCGCAGTTTCGATTTTGACTTCGACTCTNTCNACGCTGTCCAACTGACCAACCACGNCGCCNACCTGTTCCTTGAGTGCAGCATGCCGACTGCNCCCGGGATACCCAAGCGTGAGCTCAATCTGGACGCTGTTGCCTTNCAGATGCACTTTCTTCACCACCTTGCCGTTGACNAGATCGGTTACCATGTGTGGGTCGTTGATGGTCCCGAGTGCAGCGTACACACTCTCCCTGGANATACCTGTCATGTTNATCTTCCTNATAGNGGGNGTCCAGCCTGTAACTGCTTGCAAGCGCTGGNCTTCTGAAAAACGAGTGATCCTACCATAGCAACCCCANTCACAATGACCTGCATGGGATATACTGCGCCCGCTCTCGCAGCGACCGCATCAGGCCCCANGGTCCTTGCCGCGGGCCCGCTCAACCACAGCNACTGTGCCGGTGATCTGAGGACCAAACCAGGATGACAACTGGCAAACGAAAAATTCTCGTCACCAGTGCCCTTCCTTACGCCAATGGGCCGATCCATCTGGGTCACCTGGTCGAGTACATACAGACCGACATCTGGGCTCGCTTCCAACGGCTACGCGGCAACGAAACCTATTACGTATGTGCGGATGACAGCCATGGCACGCCGATCATGTTGAAGGCGCGCGAGGAGAACATCCCCCCAGAGGAATTGATCGAACGCGTGGGCCGGGAACATCGCCGGGATTTTTCCGACTTCCACATTTGCTTCGACAATTATCACTCAACCCATACCGAGGAAAACCGTTACTTTTCCGAGTATATTTTTCAGCAGTTACACGAGGGCGGGCATATCGCCAAACGCACTATCATCCAGGCCTTTGACCCGCTCGAGCAGATGTTCCTGCCGGACCGCTTTATCCGTGGCAGTTGTCCTCGCTGTGGTGCGGCCGATCAGCATGGTGACAACTGCGAGGCCTGTGGTGCCACCTACACACCAACCGATCTCGCTGACCCGGTCTCGGTGATTTCCGGCAGCACACCAATTGAAAAGGAGTCCGAACATTTTTTTGTCAAACTGGGTGACTTTGATGACATGTTGCGACAATGGACCAGCTCCGGTGGCCTGCAAAGTGAGGTCAAGAACAAGTTAGCAGAATGGTTTGAAGCCGGCCTCCAGGACTGGGACATCTCCCGTGACTCGCCCTATTTCGGCTTCCGCATTCCCGGCTATGAGGACAAGTATTTTTATGTCTGGCTGGACGCGCCGATCGGTTACATAGCGAGTTTTCGCAACTTCTGTGACCGCGAGGGTGTTAACTTCAATCAGTACTGGAACTCCGATTCAACCACTGAACTTTACCATTTCGTCGGTAAGGACATTCTCTACTTTCATGCTCTGTTCTGGCCAGCCATGTTGTACGGTGCCGGCTTTCGCAGACCTACAGCAGTATTCGTCCACGGATTCCTTACCGTCAACGGTCAAAAAATGTCCAAGTCACGGGGCACCTATATCAAGGCGCGCACCTACCTGAACCACCTTGATCCGGATTATCTGCGCTACTATTTTGCAGCCAAACTGAACGCCCGAGTCGAAGATATCGACCTCAATTTCGATGATTTCACAGCACGGGTCAACTCGGACCTGGTCGGCAAAGTCGTCAATATCGCCAGCCGCTGCGCCGGATTTATCAATAAGCGATTCGACGGACAATTGGCAGCGACTCTGCCAGATCCCGCCCTTTTTGAGCATTTCGTCGCCGGCAGTACGGCAATTGCCCAGGCCCTTGAAAATCGCGAGTTCGGCCGCGCCATGCGCCAGATCATGGCATTTGCCGACCAGGCCAATCAGTATTTGAACGAGCAACAGCCCTGGATCGTGGCAAAGGAATCGGGTCAAGATGCAAAGTTGCAACAAATCTGCACCCAAGGTCTCAACCTGTTCCGAATACTGATGATTTGGTTGAGTCCGGTGGTTCCAGAACTGGCAGCGCGATCCGCCGCTTTTCTTAGCTGTCCGCTGGCCGCGAGCGGTGCCTGGCAGACTTTGCAACAGCCGCTGCTCGATCAGCCTATTAATGAGTTCAAGCGCCTGCTTGACCGTATCGAACCAAAGGACGTGGAAGCCATGCTCGAAGAATCTGCCAGCCAAACTGNCTCANCNGCTAATNCAANCACCNGNCANCANCTTGCCGATGANCCNCTCGCNAGCGANATATCNATCGACGATTTCAGCAAAATCGACCTGCGCGTNGCCACNATCACCGATGCCGCCACNGTNGACGGTGCAGACCGNCTACTCCGGCTAAGCCTGGACCTGGGNGGTGAGACNCGCACCGTTTTCGCCGGCATCAANTCCGTCTANGACCCAGCCCGACTTATTGGGCGGCANGTCATTACGGTTGCCAATCTTGNCCCACGCAAAATGCGCTTCGGNGTTTCCGAGGGCATGATCCTTGCCGCTTCGGGGACNGATGANGCGGGTGGCATCTTCNTGTTGTCCCCGGATCCTGGTGNAGAGCCAGGCATGCGCGTGCGCTANACAGCCACGGCGAACCAGACCCGCAATGGGATTCACACTACTGTCNAATCAGCGCGCGCTGTTTGACATCCCGTCCGATATCGCTTATTTCAACTGCGCCTACATGTCGCCCCTGCTACGCTGCGCTGTCGCAGCGGGATTGCGNGGANTGCAGGCCAAGTCCCAGCCGTGGTCAATCACACCCTCGGATTTTTTTTCCGATGGGGAGCGTATACGTGCTGCCGCAGCGGCTGTATTCCAGGCTCNCGNTGACGACNTCGCNCTCGTCCCATCAGCCAGTTANGGCCTGGCCATAGCNGCCCGTAACCTGGCGCTGACAGCGNNTCAGGAGATTTTGGTCCTGGCTGAACAGTTTCCTTCNAATATNTACGTCTGGCGNGAGCTTGCTGCGCGTTCCGGTGCCAGCATCCACACCGTGCCACGGCCAACCGACAACAACTGGACCGATGCCGTGCTTGAGCGGATCGGGCCNCAGACCGCTATCGCCGCCCTNCCCCATTGCCACTGGACCGATGGCACCCTGGTCGATCTTGAGGCTATTGNGCCCATTTTGCGTAATCATGGGGCCACGCTGGTGGCCGACCTGACCCAAAGCCTTGGCGCCTTACCCTTTGACTGCCGNGTCATCAAGCCGGATTTCGCGGTCGCAGCGTGCTACAAATGGCTGCTTGGGCCGTACTCCACTGGTGTGCTCTACGTTGCCCCGCAGCACCAGGNTGGNGCGGCACTTGAACACAACTGGATGGGCCGTGCAGGCGCCCAGAACTTTACNCGCCTGGTCGATTATCAGGATNAATTTCAGCATGGAGCCCGGCGCTTCGATGTGGGTGAAACNGCCAATTTTGCCCTTCTGCCGGCNTTGGCNTCTGCACTGGAACAGATTCTGACATGGGGCGTTGTCAATATTCAGGAAACGCTCCGATTGATGACTGGAGACATTGCCGAGCGGGCCCNTGGCCTTGGCCTACAAGTAAGCGATCCGGCCTACCGCAGCGGCCACTTCCTGGGGTTACGCTTCCCCGCTGGATTACCNGACGGACTGGCTACTCGCCTTGCAAAACAACACGTTTATGTAAGCGTCCGNGGTGATTCAGTGCGAGTGACACCCCATCTTTACAACACGACTGACGACNTCGACCGCCTGTTCAAACACCTTGGCAAAGNAATTTGATGGCCGTTTCCACCGCCGCATCTCAGAACATTGATTCAATTAATGCCTGCCTGCCGCAGACGCAGTGTACCCGCTGTGGGTACCCCACCTGTCGCGATTACGCCAGCGCCATNCACTTGCACAGTGTGCCAGTCAACCGCTGCCCCCCCGGTGGTACACAGGCACTGGTCGAACTGGCCGAACTAACGGNCCAGCCGTGCCTGGCACTGGATTCTGACTACGGAACGCTGGAACATCCAACCNTTGTCGTCATCGATGAGTCANCGTGTATAGGCTGTACGCTATGCATCCAGGCCTGTCCCGTGGATGCTGTTGTTGGCGGNCCAAAGTTGATGCANACGATATTAGCCAGCGAATGCAGCGGCTGCGACCTGTGCCTGCCAGCCTGTCCGGTGGACTGCATCGATATCGAGTTCCCTGCAATCACTGGNCCTNCATCAGACACGCCCTGGAGCGGCTTCACCCGCACGCAGGCCCNGCACTTTCAATATCGTTTTGATCAGCGCACNGAACGCCTCGACGCCGGCCCACTCGGCCTGAGAAATTCGGCCGGTAANGATCTGGCAGATCTCAAGCGGCANATAACTGAAAGCGTGGCAAGAGTTCGGTCCCGNCGAAACCGGGNCAGGGGCGCAGATCCGGNAACNNGCGAGTGAACGCCAACAAACGCACCGAGATCTACCGNCGGTTGCAAAAGGTCACCCCANCGCCGACCACCGAACTTACCTATCACTCCCACTTTGAGCTGCTGGTNGCAGTCATACTCTCGGCCCAGGCCACNGACGTCTCAGTTAACANGGCAACCAAACAACTATTCGCTGCCGCCAACACACCGCAACAGATTCTCGACCTCGGGCTNCGCCAGCTGANGGNCTATATCCGAACTATCGGNTTATATAACACCAAGGCCAAGAACATCATGCAAACCTGTCGGCAGCTATTACATGANCACGAGGGAGTTGTACCGGCCGAACGCACATCGCTAGAAGCTCTGCCGGGAGTAGGACGCAAAACCGCCAACGTGATCCTTAATACCGCGTTTGGCCACCCGACTATTGCCGTGGATACNCACATATTNCGGGTATCAAACCGCACCGGCCTTGCNCCNGGCGCTACGGTGCTGCAGGTTGAGCAAAAACTACTCCAATTNACNCCTACNCGATACCGCAAGGACGCNCACCATCTACTCATTCTGCACGGCCGTTACACCTGCACTGCACGGCGCCCNCNCTGTCCCGTGTGCCCGTTAGCAGACCTATGTGAATACCGCGCCAAGACAGCGGCTGATGGCTGANGCCAGGGGCTTGATCAGGTTCAGGGNGGGCAGGCTCTACTCCGCTGGCGCCGAGCTTCAAATAACGCAACACCGGCGACAACGGCNACATTAAGACTCCTCTGTGCAGCAGCAGTGGGTATCCTAACCAGCGCATCACAATGCTTGCGGGTAAGTGGCCGCAACCCGGATGCCTCGGACCCCAGCACCAGAGCGAGCGGCCGGTCAAGGTCGAAATCGTGCAACTCGTCCACCGCATCCTCATCGGTTCCGACCAGCCAGATACCGCGGTCACGAATCTCGTCCAGCGTTCGCGCCCAGTTGCTGACCTCAAACATAGCCAGATGATTGACACCCCCCGCTGCAACTCGAATCGCCGCAGGCGTAAGACCACAGCCTTCCCGCCGCGGCAGGACCACGGCGTCCACTGCCGCGGCCGCCGCGACCCGCAAACAGGCCCCGAGATTACGAGGGTCCTGCAGCGCATCTAGGACCAATAACATCGGCATCGTCACAACCTCCTGTATCCACTGCCGCAGTTCTCTGTTATCGCCAGCCGGTATGCGCGCCAGCAGGGCGACTACCCCCTGATGCCGTGCACCCTCGCTAATTCGGTCCAGAACCTCGCGGCTTTCCGCCCGCACCGTCACTTCCCCTTGTCGAGCCTGCGTAAGCAAACGGGTAAGGCGCTTATCGCTGCGGCGGGCATCGTGCAGCACTTCTCCAAGAAGCTGTCCAGACCGCAATGCGCCCTCAATAGCGTGAAAGCCGCACAGTACTGTCACCTCGCGCTTCATCGGGTGCGCTGGTGTTTTTTGGCTTGACGCTTACCGGTACCCCGGGTGCTGGGCTTTGGGCGGTCATTACCCTTTGCCAGTACCGCCGACTTACGGCTTTTCCGACCCGCTCTCGCACCACGGTTTCTGGCCTTGCGTCCGGCTGGCTGGAAATCAATCTGGCCAATATCAGCACGAACGCCCGCCACCCGTACCCGTAATGGATCGCCAAGCGCTATTCGCTGCCCACTTCGCTCGCCAGTTAGTTGGAGGCGCTCCGGATCGAAGTGGAAATAGTCATCGCCCAACTCCGAGACATGTACCAGACCGTCAACCAGAAACTGCGGCAATTGGACAAATACCCCGAATGCTGTTACGCCGGAAACGAGGCCATCGAATTCTTCGCCNAAATAGCGGCGCATAAACTGCGCCTTGAGCAACCCAATCACTTCGCGCGTTGCGTCCTCTGCACGCCGGTCGGTCACAGAACAGTGGTCGGCAATTTGCGCACANGTACCCGGCTTCTCGCAGCCGGTCGGTCCAGTAGACAGTCCGATAACGGCTTTTAACAGCCTATGGACCATCANATCAGGGTAACGCCGGATAGGAGAAGTAAAATGTGTGTACTGTGCGAAACCGAGCGCAAAATGCGGCTGTGGCTGTGCGGCGTAACGGGCCTGTTTCATAGTGCGCAACATCAGCACCTGCAAGGTATCGGCAACTTGAGTGCTGGTCTTGACCTGCGCCTGGCCTACTACCCCGGAAAAATCCGCGGCTGTCGGAGTGCTGCCACCTCGAAGCTTAAGTCCAAAACCGCTCAGTATCCGGCGCAGGTCGGTAACATCCTCCGAAGCCGGCGCTTCGTGAATACGGTAGATCGCTTCACTGAGGTGTTCGTTGAGGGTGCGCGCAGCACAGACATTGGCGACCAGCATGCATTCCTCTATTAATCGGGTAGCCTCGTTGCGCGCCTCCACGGACAGCGTCTCTATCGTGCCGTCATCCGCATACTCGATTCGCGCCTGCGGGAACTCGAAATTTATGCCGCCCTGGCGTTTGCGCGCAACAGCGAGTAACTGGTAGATCTCGATCAACGTGTCCAGACTTTGATGCACTTCCACCGGCCAACCCGCGCTNAGACCGGAGTTCGCATTATCTATGTAGGCGCCCACCGCAGCATAGGTAAGTCTCNATGTCGAGCAGATCACGCCCTCGGAGAAGCGCCAGGAAGTGATACCGCCCCGGCTATCGAGCACCACCTCACAGACCACCGCCAGGCGGCGTTTATCGGGTCGCANTGAACAAAGATCAGTGGANAAAACCTCGGGCAGCATTGGGATCACGCGGTCAGGAAAATAGGCCGAATTGCCCCGTTCAATCGCACACCGATCGAGCACGCTACCGGGTTTTACAAAGTGNCNCACATCCGCGATTGCAACAAATAGTCGGTAGCCGCTTTNTTCNCGTTGCGCAAACACCGCGTCATCGAAGTCACGGGCGTCACTGCCATCTATAGTCACAAAAGGTAAGTCGCTAAGGTCGGTGCGCGCCTGGCCCGCNGCTTCCGCCCCCTGTGCTGNAATNTGNGACAATTCTTCAGCAANTGCGTCTGGCCACTGCCAAGGCAGTTGGTGCTTGCGAATCGCAATCTCGGTGGCGAGCCTCGGCCCACTCTGCGCACCGACGATCTCGGTAATTCTGGCAAACACGTGCCGATCAGAGAAAGGATGGCTAGTCAGCTCGGCAACCACCAGTTGGCCGTTGGAGGCTCCGCCCTTATCTGCCGCCTTGACATGGATTTCCNGAGCTATGCGTTCGTCTTGCGGCACCANAAACCCCCCTGCACCGTCTGACTGAAAATAACCGAGTATCGTACGAGTAGAACATCCCAGAAGTTCCACGATCACCCCTTCCCGCCGGCCCTTGCCATCAATTCGTCGAACGCGCGCCAGTACTCGATCGTCGTGCAACACTCGGCGCATCTGCCTGGGCGAAAGGTATAAGTCAGTTGAGCCGTCATCAGGCAATACAAAACCATAACCTTCAACGTGAGCGTCTACCCTACCGATAATCAGGTCAAGATCACGGGTGCAGCCATAACGTTGCCCACGCAACGCGGCCAAAATTCCGGACTCGCACANCTCTTGCAGTCGCTTGCGGACCATCGTGCTCTCGAAACCGCCACTGCCCGCTGCAGTTTCAAGTTCCGACAAACTAAGCGGCTGGTGCGCAGCAATCACTGTTTCTAGCAGCAGCGCACGTAGAGGATCGAGATTAACGCTGTCTGTCATAACTTGCCAATATTACGGAAAGAAGCGGCCANGTATATTGGGTGTATCGTCAGCATAATTGGGTTCGGTTGATAACTGGGGAAAATAAAAAAAATCTCCGGTAACAGAAGTGTATATATCCAGACAGCAACAACCTAAAGGGCACAGCGGTGTTTGACAAGCAACAATGCAAACGCTAATGTTCGCGCCCTTGGTCTACCGACTGATCCCGGTTCTCGGGTTCTGCGCTTTTCTTTGACTTACCCACTGTGCCGAGGTGGCGGAATTGGTAGACGCGCTAGCTTCAGGTGCTAGTGGGGGCAACCCCGTGCCGGTTCAAGTCCGGCCCTCGGTACCACCAAACGGCCGTTGCCTGCGCATATTACTGTCCGAAAGGGTTGCGCAAAACCATCGTATCCTGCCTGTCAGGCCCAGTCGAGACTATATCAAGGGGCGCCTCCAGCAACGTCGCCAGGCGCTCCAGGTAGCAACGGGCAGCAGTGGGNAGATCAGACAGACGCTTCNCCCCGGCAGTAGGCTGCTCCCAGCCCGGCATAACTTCGTAAACTGGCTCACATCGTGACAACGCTCTGCTGTCAANTGGTGGAGTTTCGAGCAGTGCGCCATCAAGCCGATAGCCCGTACATATCTGAACTTGNGGCACTCCATCTAGCACATCAAGTTTGGTCACGCACAGGGANTTAACGCTGTTCANCCAGCANGCTCGCCGAGCAGCTACTGCATCAAACCAGCCGCAGCGTCGTGGCCGACCGGTGGTCGCTCCCAGTTCATGTCCTTTGCTCGCCAGATGGCCGCCTACACTATCAAATAGTTCGGTAGGAAACGGACCGCTACCAACACGGGTGGTGTAAGCCTTGACCACACCGACGACCCGGGAGAGCGTGCGCGGACCCACGCCCGAGCCGCTGGCCGCCGCACCCGCGGTGGTATTGGAGGAGGTCACAAACGGATAAGTGCCATGATCAATGTCTAGCAAAGTGCCTTGCGCACCCTCAAAAAGAACGGCTTCGCCTGCTTTTAGAATGCTCTCGAGCTCACTTGCCACATCAACGATCATCGGCGACAACGCCTCGCCCCACATTTGGCACTGCGCAACTACTGCCGCAGCATCCAGTGCATCACTGTTAAGTAACTTGCGCAACAAGAAATTGTGATACTCCACGAGCTCCAGTACATGGGAAGTACAAGTTGGCAGGTCGAGCAACTCACCCATGCGCAGGCCCCTGCGGGCGGCCTTGTCTTCGTAGGCAGGGCCAATACCCCGACCGGTAGTGCCGATGGCGTTGCTGCCCCGAGCCCGCTCCCGTGCCTGGTCAAGGGCAACGTGGCTTGGCAAGATCACCGGACAAGCCGAGCTGATAAAAATCCTGGAACGGGCATCAATACCCGCTAGCTCCAATTCGTTGATTTCAGCAAGCAATGCATCGGGTGCCACTACCACACCGTTACCGACAAAGCACCGTACTTCGGGACGCAAGATGCCAGATGGCACNAGGTGCAACACAGTTTTGNNGCCGCCTATGACCAGCGTATGGCCGGCGTTGTGGCCACCNTGGAATCGAACCACCGCANGGGCACTCTCGGTCAGCAGATCTACAATTTTGCCCTTGCCCTCATCCCCCCATTGGATTCCGAGCACTACGACATTTCCNGCCATTAANCTGTTCCTGGGATGCTGCGANNCGCTNACCCTGCCGCCAACGNCTCACTTGGATAGGTGCNTTTCTTTAATGGGCCGCGTAAAGCAGTGCCANCCCAACAAGCATANACACAGCACCGCCAGNGCGCAGGCGGTTGTCACCGATATCACTGAGCATTGCGACCANCCGCCGGTAACGNCCCGGACTCGCAAATGGAATGAGACCTTCCAGTACTAGCACCAACGCCAGCGCNACCAGCAAGTCCTGCCAGTTCATCCGNCAGTNNTACTCACCAAGAGCGGGCCTNGCCTGGTTGAAATANCGGAAGAATTCGGAGGTCGGCTCAATAACCAGCAGATTATCCGGGCTGTTGAAGGTGGCCCGATAAGCATTAAGGCTCCGATACATCCGGTAGAACTCACTGTCTCTGTTGAACGCGTCAGCGTAGATCGCGGTCGCTTGGGCATCACCCTCACCCTTGGTTTGCTGGGCTTGCCGCCTAGCCTCGGCCAGGATAATGGCCCGCTGCCGGTCAGCATTAGCGCGAATCTTCTCACCCGCCTCGGCCCCCCGCGCCCTTAAGTCTTTGGCTACCCGTGAGCGTTCAGCCTCCATTCTCTGGTACACGCCTATGCTAATCGTGGTATCTAGATCCACCCGTTTTAGTCGAACATCGACCACTTCAATGCCCAGCGACTTGGTCTCTTGGTCGGTAGTCTCGCGCACCACGTCCATAATCGTGACGCGGTCGCCCGAGATCACCTGCTCGACTGAACGCTTGCCGAACTCCTGGCGCAACGCATCGTTTACCCGTTGCGCCAGCCGGTTCTCAGCATTGGCCTTGAGGCCCCCGAGTGTAGTGTAGAAATCGGCAGCGTTGGCGATACGCCACTTGACGAAAGAATCGACAATTAAATTTTTCTTCTCCCTGGTCAGGTAACTCTCCGGTGCCGCATCCATAGTCTGGATCCTGGCATCGAACTTCTGGACGTTGTTGATAAACGGCACCTTGAAGTGTAGGCCCGGCTCGTCATCCGAACGCACGATTTCACCAAATTGAAAGACGATGGCTTTCTGGCGCATATCGACCCTATAAACCGCTCCAAAGCCGACAAAGATCACTATCAGTAACGCGATCGCCCCCATCATTCCTTTGCCGCTCATGGTGTCAGCCCTCCCAGACGGCTACTGCGTTCCGGCCTGCTGTTATCTCGTTGCCCCAGCAGGCCCCGAGTTGCATCGAACTCGCTAACTTGGCCGCTGTTACTGGCCCTGTCGCCGGTAGTCGCAGCCCGCTGGCGGATGAGTTGGTCCAGCGGCAGGTACATGACATTATTGCCCCCGCTTTGCTGGTCGATAATCAACTTGGTAGAACTGCCTAGCACATCTTCCATAGCGTCGAGATACAGGCGATCCCGGGTCACCTCGGGCGCCTTCTGATATTCCTCCAACACCTGGATAAAGCGCGATGCTTCACCCTGGGCGTTGGCGACTACGGTCGCCTGGTAGGCCTGTGCCTCTTGAATGAATCGGGCCGCTCCACCACGGGCCCGGGGCAGGATGTCGTTGGCATATGCCTCGGCTTCGTTTTTCAAGCGTTCCTCATCCTCGCGCGCCTTGACCGCATCGTCGAACGCCGCCTTGACCTCGGCCGGTGGCTGGGCATTTTGCATCTCCACCGCCTTAATGTTGATGCCGGTGTGGTAGCGGTCCAGAATTATCTGCAGCAGGTTCTTGGTCTCCTGGGCAATTTCCCNGCGGCCGCCGGTGATAGCAAAGTCCATACTGNTGCGGCCGACAACCTCGCGTACGGAACTTTCCGTCGCCCCACGTACCACNCTATCAAGNGACCCGGCAACANACAAAAGTNNATNNTTCGGATCCTTAATATCAAACTGNACCGCGAACGAGATATCGATGATATTCATNTCCTCGGTCAGCATGAGTGCTTCTTTTGGCACACTCGCCAGCTGGTTGGAGCGGAAATTAGTNCGGTATCCNACCTCGACGGTNCGGAGCTGTTGTACGTTGACGATCTCNTTGGCCTCAATCGGGTAGGGNANNTGCCAGCGCAGNCCAGCTTGTTTTATCATTTTGAAGGCNCCGAACCGGAGCTCGACTGANTGCTCACCCTGCTTGACCACATAAAAACCCGACGCGACCCACAAAACCGCAGCTACCAACAACAGCAAGCCGATGGCTTTCCCACCGAGTGACGGCAATTTGCGCCCACCGCCTGACGAGCGCCCACCGCCGCCGAAGATTGCGCGAATTCTTTTTTGCAGATCCCGGATCACATCATCCAGGTCCGGCGGGCCCTTTTGGCCGTTCCCCTGTCCCCAGGGATCACGATTATCCGATCCCGGCTCATTCCAAGGCATTTATCTATTACCCCTTTAGCGCAGCAATGCGCTGGTTACACAAAATTTGAATTTTATCACGCACTTCAGGCCAAAACCGATTTACACGATCTGGGCTGTACGTGGTGACACTGCTTTCACCAAACCAGTCACCGCCAAAAACACGGCTCAAAATCCTTCTGCGCTTCCAACCGGCCAGTTACCGTCGGGTCGACAATCACCTGCAGCAGCCAGTGACCCTCTGCATCGATACTCTCGGCGGCGACTTCGGCGAGTCTATAGACGTTCGCCCTCAGCCGCGGCTGCTCGGGCGGAATCCGCAACACGCGGGCCGCGCGCCCACGCCCCAGGACTTCGGCCATAGCCGCTAACAAATCGTCCACCCCGGCGCCGCTTTGAGCACAAATGCGAACGGTGGCCGGATCGTTTCCTGAGCTCACTCGACCAGCCGCTCGACCGCTGAGATCAATTTTATTCCTTACGCAGATCCGCGGCAAATCTAAAGCTCCGATCTCCCCCAGAACGCGATCAACTTCTGCTTCGCGCTCTCTCAAATCGGAATCAGAGTCGTCTGCAACCTGTAGCAATAAGCTTGAGGAGGCAATCTCTTCGAGCGTCGATTGAAACGCCTGTACCAGCGTGTGCGGCAGGCCAGTGATAAAGCCAACTGTATCCGACAACACAACTGCCCCAAAAGTCGGTAACTGCAACTTGCGCATAGTCGGATCGAGGGTTGCAAACAGCTGATCCGCAGCAAAAGCCTCTGCGGAGACGAGTCGGTTAAACAGCGACGACTTGCCGGCATTGGTATAGCCGACCAGTGTTACGGTCGGAATAGGCACTCGTTTCCGGCGGCGCCGACGTAGTCCCCGCTGCGCGCCAACCCGCTGCAGCCGCTTCTGCAATACCCGGATTCGCTGGCCCAGCATCCGTCGATCGGATTCCAGTTGTGTCTCACCCGGGCCTCGCAGACCAATACCACCTCGTTGGCGTTCAAGATGGGTCCACCCCCGAATCAGCCGGGTCGACAGATGCTTTAACTGAGCCAGTTCCACCTGCATCTTGCCTTCGCTGGTTCTGGCACGAAGTGCAAATATATCGAGAATGAGCCGGGTGCGATCAATGACCCGACAGCCAACCGCTGACTCAAGGTTTCGTTCCTGTACCGGGCTTATTGCCTGATCGATAATGACCAGGTCTACCTGTTGTTCCTGCACTCGGTGCGCAATCTCACGAGATTTGCCACTGCCGACAAACGTGCTCGGATGGGGTGTGTGTCGTGATGCAGGGACCCGGCCCACCACCAGCGCACCAGCCGATAGCGCCAACCCCTCAAGCTCAGCGAAATCCTCGTCCAGTACGGCACCGCTGTTAACCTGATGGACGAGCAAAACCCGCTCCCGCATCGCCCCCGGTACACCGTTGCCATGGTCGACTATCAAACTGATCTGCTCATCTAGTCCCGACGTCAACAGTGCCGGCAGCGGCCGCCGGCCGCTGCCTACCAGCAACCTGAACTAGTCCTCTTCGGCGACGTTGCCACGCTCTTCTGAGCCGTCGTTGATTGGAATTCGCACCGCCCGCGTCGGCACAATGGTCGAGATCGCGTGCTTGTAGATAAGCTGGCTGACACTGTTGCGCAACAGGACAACAAAGGCGTCGAACGACTCTATTTGGCCCTGAAGTTTGATGCCATTTACAAGATATATGGAAACCGGGATGCGCTCTTTTCTTAAAGTATTCAGGAATGGGTCCTGTAATACGGTGCCTTTTTGCTGGGTCATGGTTTTGCTCCTGTCTGTGCCGTGCGGTTGTCCCAGACCACCACACTGCGGCGGTCGGCTGCCAGAAAACGTTACTCTGGGGTAAATAATGGGACTGCGATCGGCAGCCGGGTGTTAGCATGCCCGGCGCTTTTCCCCGCCGTATCAGACTTTTTCTATTGTATTTCAGTATGTTAATTATTTTTTGATAAATCAATACAGACGTGATCAGCGGCTGCTGTCACTAGACAATGTACGGCCAGTGCCGTTGGAATTCAACCGCTCAGGCTTTTTCCCGCATGCCGGTAGCTGCCAGATAGCGCAGCACCGACCCGCTTACTAGGTCAGGGTCTGTCGCATCGAACCAAACTTGCCCAGGGCTGTTCCGCAGCCAGGTCAATTGGCGTTTAGCAAGTTGCCGGGTAGCGGCCAGCGCACTATCGCGCATCTGCCGCCGCTGTAAATCACCGCTGAGAAAACGCCAAACCTGCCGGTAGCCCACACTTCTCATCGCCGGCAGGGTCTCGGCATCGCCCCACGTCTGCCGGATCGCGGCAACTTCATCCACCAGCCCCGCCGCCAGCATAGCGTCAAAACGCCGTGTTATGCGTTGGTGCAACACCGATCGATCGGGTACCGCCAGAGCCAGTTGTAACACCTCGACACCGTTTTGCAACAGGCCCGCCGCTGAGTTGCCCGCCGGTACCGGTTGACCCGTTAGCAGGTTAATCTCAAGTGCCCGTTGGATCCGCTGGGAATCGTTCGGATCAATTCGCGCCGCGGCATCTGGGTCCCTCCTTTGCAACTGATCGTGTAGCGCCGGCCAGCCAAGTAGCAGAGCCCGCCGAAGAATGCGGCCACGGAGTTTGTGGTCAGCAGTGGGCAACTTGCCCAAACCATTTAACAGCGCCGAAAAATAAAATAGGGTGCCCCCGACCAGCAGCGGTACCTGCTGTCGTTTCCAGGCCCGGCAGATGATTGCCATTGCTTCGCTACAGAAGTCAGCGGCCGAGAAAGGCTCGATAATGGTTCGAGTATCGACCAGTCCATGCGGATACTGCACCAGTAGCTCGGCCGACAGCTTGGCCGTGCCAATATCCAGCCCCCGGTATACCTGCCCGGAATCGACGCTGATGAGGGCCAACGGATAGCGCCGGGCAAGTTGCAGCGCCAGCGCAGTCTTGCCGCTGGCGGTACTGCCGGCAATACAGATAACCCGGCCGACTCGGCCACTCACACCCGTGTATTCCATACCAGTGCCGCGGTCCATTCTGCCGCCTGCGGCTGCCGAGGCCCACCCCAGCGCCTGTCACCACCAACCACGAGGCACACCCCCTTAAGCATCCGGAATCTGGAGCCGTTGACCAACCTGCAGTACTGTCGAATTGAGGCTATTCGCGCGCTGCAGGCGCCCGATTGTCAGCCCGTAGCGAGCTGCGATCAGGGAGAGTGAGTCACCTTTGCGTACGACGTAGGTTCTTTGGCCTGACGCTGGTCGTGGNCACCTTGGATCACCGTTACAGTAATGCTGCAGCCCTCGGTAGACNGCTCCGGCGACGCGCTCCTGATGCANTGNCGTACGCAACAGCTTCTCTTCCCCACGATTGGTNATAAATCCAGTTTCGACNAGNACCGCTGGAATATCGATTGATTTCAACACGACGAAACCCGCTCGNTCCACCCGNTNGCTNTGCACCGAGCCGGCCCTTTTTAGTTCGTCCAGAATNCGTGAGGCCAGTTCCATGCTTTCCTTAACTTTCCAATCCAACCCCATATCCAGCATGGCCTTTTGCACGAACGGCTCCTGCTCCCCGATGTCTATCCCCCCAGTAAGGTCGGCCGCATTCTCGCGCTGGGCGAGCCATTTACCCATCTCACTGCTGGCGCCTTTCTTGGACAATACAAAAACAGAAGCACCACGGGCGTTGCGTCGCCGGGCNGCATCGGCGTGAACCGATACGAACAAGTCGGCTTTACGCTTCATGGCGATGCCGATGCGTCCCCGAAGACTCACGTAGTAGTCCCCCTTACGGGTAAGTTCAGCCCGCATTCGGCCATCGCTGTTAATGAGNTTNACCAAGCGTTGCGCTATCGAAANAACAACTTTCTTTTCCCGCGTGCCCTTGCCCCCCACCGCTCCTGGNTCCTCACCGCCGTGGCCGGGGTCGACGACCACGAGGTAGTCNGCTTCCCGAGTTGCCGGCGCCGCNATNGTGGTCTGACTTGCCTGCCGGTTTCTCCTGAACAGATCGATTACCAGCCGATGGCCGTAGGGCTCACTCGGCGGCAACACGAAACTGTGGAAGCGAACCGGCACAACCAGATCCAGGACAACGCGCTGAATGCCCGCACGGGGCTGGCCGAATCTGATACTTTGCAGCAACGGCCCGTTCTTCTCTGAATCCGGGATCGCCACCCTGAGTGTCGCATCTTCTAGGTCAATGACCACGCGGTCGGGATCCTGTAGCTCAAAAGCCCGGTATCCGACAACGGCGGATANATCCAGCACTAGCCGGGTCTTGTCCGGTGCNTGCCACAAACGCANCCCCAGGATATCGCTGCCGGCATTGGCGGTTCCCGCCAAACATAGGCNAAACGCGATCAGCGTGACCGCCGCGGCACGTCTCAAGTGTCACCCGCCAGGCTCTGCGGCAGCGGCCGCTGCCCCGTGAATGCTATTGCCCGGCCCTTATCGGCGTAACACAGAGTGACGACCCATGTGGCATCGGGAAGATGGCCCTGACCCCTGCCGGGCCACTCTATCAGGCAAATACGGCGGCCATCTGCGTGCTCTCTCATCCCCAGCAGTTCCAATTCATGCGGTGATTGCAAGCGATAAAGGTCATAGTGCACCACCGGGCCGGCNNCCGTAGGATACTCTTCTGCAAGCGTATANGTGGGGCTGACTACCACCCCGGAGTAGCCCATGCCAGAAAGGATGCCGCGCACNAAGACCGTCTTGCCGGCGCCCAGCTCNCCTTCCAGGTAGACCACATCCCCNGGTNCAAGAACCGCAGCAAATGTGCGTCCCAGCGCCCGCAGCGACACTTCATCAGGCGCCGCGATGAGATGACTCATTCGCCTGTTCCGGGCAATCTACCAGACAACGCAAGTACGGCATCAGATCACCCGCGATCAGTCCGGCTTGCCCACCGGCTAGCGCCGCGAGGTCGGCCGCCGCCGAGTGCAGCCAGACGCCGGCTATCGCTGCTGTACGCCCAGGAAGACCCTGGGCGGCGAGGCTGCCGATGACACCAGCAAGAACATCACCCATCCCCCCGCTGGCCATTCCCGGGTTACCCCGATCGCACACAAACGTCATGCCATCATCTGTCTGCACGATGCTGCCNGCNCCTTTAAGCACACAAGTACAGCCATAGCGTCCGGCAATCTCACTNGCCGCATGTGGCCGGTTGGATTGAACTGCCGCGCTGTTGCAGTCAAGTAGCCGCCCGGCCTCACCCGGGTGTGGCGTGAGAACTGCACCGGTGAGAAGTTGTGGCGCCGCCGCCAGCAGNTTCAATGCATCGGCATCGAGTATCACATCGGTCNGNGNATCGAGAATCGTCGCCAACATGNCGCGCNCCCAGTCATCCTGCCCCANCCCCGGCCCGGCCACCAACGCNCTCTTGCCGGCCAGCAGCGGCCGNANNGCCGCCGCATCGGCTACGCCGCGCACCATCAGTTCAGGCCGACTGGCCCCGATGGCAGNCACGCTACTTNNCGGACAGGCTACTGAAACCAAGCCGGNCCCACAGCGTAATGCCGCCTCNCCAGCCAGCCGTGCCGCGCCCGTCATCCCCGTATTGCCACCGACTACGAGCAAATGACCNACCATCCCCTTGTGTGCGCTAGGCTGGCGCCGCGGCAGAAAACCCGCNACCAGCGCTGAGNCGATACGNCGCGCAATCGGTTTTTCGTCCTGGTAAATCTCCGNGGGTACCGCCAGAGNATCAAGTACAACCTCACCGCAACAATCCGGCCCACGGCCCGTAAACAACCCCAACTTAAGTGCNATAAAGGTAACCGTAACAGCAGCCTGCACGATAACGCCGGGTGCAGCGCCNCTATCTGCCGACAGGCCAGAGGGTATATCCAATGCCAAGACCGGGCACGGGNGCGCGTTNATCTCATCGATCNCCGCAGCCATTAGNCCGGTTGGTGCTCGATCNAGTCCGATCCCGAGCAATCCGTCNACGATGACCTCTGCCCCGACCGGCAGTTCCCCCTGGTACGCNCTGGGTGTGATACCTGCTCTTTGTGCCGCCGCCAGCGCTCCCTTTGCCGTTTCGCTGCGCGCCTCACCAAGCTGCACCACCGTGACANTGTACCCAGCCTGAGCGGCGAGTTCAGCAACCACGTAGCCGTCTCCCCCGTTGTTGCCACTGCCGCAAACCACCACCACTCGCTGGGCTCGTGGCCAACGCTGTTGCAAGACGCTAAACGCGCATTGCCCAGCTCGACGCATCAGCGCGTCACCGTCCAGGCCGGAATCGCCTGCTCGCTGGTCGATATACCGGGCCTGCTTAGAAGAATAAAGTGATTCTGGCAGCACGCGCATACGGCTATGATAAGGTGATGCGTCAGGACCCAACATTATCGCTACTTGAGCCGACTGCGCTCAAGCGACAGATCCGGGGCTGGTCAGAGGAACTCGGTTTTACCGGCCTGGGGGTCGCCAATACAGATCTTACCCTGGCCGGACAGCGCCTGGGCAAATGGCTGGGCGCAGGCCAACACGGTGATATGTCCTTCATGGCGGCCCACGGCAATAAGCGTACCCACCCAGCGCAACTGCTACCTGGCACGATGGGGATCATCAGCGTCCGCATGAACTATTTCCCCCGGACCGGGCTCAGTGCCGCAACAGCACTGGCGCTGCCGGATACCGCCTATGTTGCGCGCTATGCCCTTGGCCGTGACTATCATCGCCTCATGCGCCGGCGCCTGCAACAACTGGCTGACCGCATTGCCAGAGTGACGGGCCCGTTCCGCTACCGGGCGTTCGTCGACAGTGCTCCAGTGATGGAGAAGCCGTTGGCCCAGGCGGCCGGGCTTGGCTGGATTGGCAAACATACCAACTTGGTCGACCGTTCCTGCGGGTCGTGGTTTTTCCTTGGCGAACTCTATACCGACCTGCCGCTGCCTGCCGATTCTCCAGCAGAAAATCACTGCGGTACCTGTACTCGTTGTGCAGCAGCTTGTCCTACCGGGGCGCTGGATTTGGCATACCAGTTGGATGCAAGACGCTGTATCTCCTACCTGACTATCGAGCATCGTGGGGCCATCCCAGTCCGGTTTCGGACCGCGCTCGGCAACCGCATATTTGGTTGCGATGACTGTCAACTGGTATGCCCATGGAACCGTTTCGCCCCCACTTGTTGCAACTCTGTGTTTATTCCCCGCCATCGCCTTGACAGCACGACACTGCGGGAGCTTTTTTTATGGACCGAAGAAAACTTCCTTGAACGCACCGCCGGCAGTCCGATCCGGCGTATCGGTTACCAGCGTTGGTTACGGAACATCGCGGTTGCGCTAGGCAATGGCTCCGCCGTGAACGCGTCAGTTGCCGCCCTTGTGACAAGGCGCGCCGGCGTCACCGCCATGGTCCGTGAACACATCGACTGGGCACTGGATCGTTTAGGGCAAAGCCCGTAGTTCAGCCCTGCGGAGAATTCGCAATGATGAAATGCTCACGGTAGTATTTGAGTTCTTCGATTGAGTCCAGGATGTCGTCCAGCGCTCGATGGCCGCCGCTCTTGACAAAGCCTTCTCTTAGATCAGGCCGCCAGCGCACCGCCAGTTCCTTCAGGCTGCTGACGTCAAGGTTGCGATAGTGCAGATAGCTTTCCAGGCGCGGCATGCAGCGGTACAAAAAACGGCGATCTTGGCAAATACTGTTGCCGCACAATGGCGACTTTCCTCTGGGCACCAGCGGACGAAGAAACTCCAGCGTCAGTGACTCCGCCTGCGCCTCATCGATAGTCGCATCGCGTACTATATCGATAAGCCCACTGGCGCCATGTGTATTGGTGTTCCACTCGTCCATTCCTTCAAGTACAGCGTTGCTCTGATGAATCGCTAGTGCCGGGCCCTCGGCCAGCAAGTTCAGGTGACGGTCAGTCACCACCGTCGCTATTTCAATAATGCTGTCGAGGTCCGGATCCAATCCGGTCATCTCCAGGTCAATCCAGATCAGATTGCTGCTATCGGCGGTCGCCATTATCTCTCCTCTTTAAGATAATCCATGCTTGCCGGCGTCGCCATGCGCTCTGCGCCCTGGCGGAAGAACCTGCCGGATGCAAGCAAACAACGCCGCCCGCACGACCATGGCTGTAGGTTGCTCAGCACTGTTGCCACGGCAAGCCGTCGAAACGCCAGCCGGCTATGTTGCTGCGCTGATGGGACTCGTCCAAGGAACCCTCGAAGCCGCAATCCACGTGGTAGACCTGCTGGAATCCCTCGGCGATCAGGACTCGGCCAGCTTCCAGTGAACGCCGGCCGCTACGGCAAATCAACAGAACCTGTGGCGGGTTTTCCTCTTCGGATCCGAGCAAGCCGCCCAGTAACATCTCTCTGACTTGGGCCGCAAAACGCGGGCTGGGCACCCAGTCAGGTTCATCCAGCCACGGCACGTGAATGGCACCCACCGGGTGACCAACCATCAGGTGCTCCATGGTCGAACGAATATCGATCAAGTAGGCCTGCGGGTTTTTCGCCAGCATCGTATAGGCTTGCCGTGGCGTCACCGCAGTCGGATCGGTCGAGTCCTGGTGTTTCATCACTGTCACTTTCCTTTGTATAGCCCCCACCGAGGTGTCAACATTATCGCCCGATTCACAGGGTCATCCAGCGTCAACGGGGTGAAGTCAACAGCCAGGACTGCCCCACTGGATCAAGCCACCCTAGCAAAAAGGCCTCCGTAACGGGAGGCCCTGGTAAATCATCGTTCTGCCGCTGGTCAGGCAGCAGCATCATCAACCGCCTTCATACTCAGGCGGATACGACCCTGTTTGTCCACCTCCAGCACCTTCACTTTGACCATGTCACCTTCATTAAGCTTGTCACTGACATTAGCAACGCGCTCATTTGAAATCTGTGAAATGTGCACCAGTCCGTCGCGGCCAGGCAGGATATTAACGAAGGCACCGAAATCCATCAGTCGTACGACTTTACCCTCGTAGATAGTCCCCGCCTCTACGTCGGCCGTGATCTGTTCGATCCGGGCGCGGGCCTGCTCTGCCGCCGATAGATCAGCGCTGGCTATTTTGATGGTGCCGTCATCCTCGATGTCGATCGATGCACCAGTAGCTTCGGAGATCGCCCGGATGGTAACGCCACCTTTACCGATCACGTCACGTATCTTATCGGTCGGTATTTTCATGGTGGTAATCCGCGGCGCGTATCTTGACATCTCTGCTCGCGGCGCACTGATCGCGCGGTTCATCTCGTCAAGTATGTGCAGCCGGCCTCTCTGTGCCTGGGCCAACGCTTGCTCCATAATCTCGCGGGTAATACCCTCAATCTTGATATCCATTTGCAGCGCGGTGACGCCTGCCCGGCTGCCAGCCACCTTGAAATCCATGTCGCCCAGATGATCCTCATCGCCGAGGATATCGGTCAAAACGGCAAAACGCTCGCCTTCCTTGATCAGCCCCATGGCCACACCCGCGATTGGAGTTTTAATCTTGACGCCCGCGTCCATCAGCGACAGGCTCGCGCCACAAACCGTTGCCATGGAACTCGAGCCATTGGACTCGGTGATCTCCGACACCACTCGGATCACGTAAGGAAAATCTTCTGGATCAGGCAAAGTCGCTAGAATGGCTCGCTTGGCAAGTCGGCCATGGCCGATCTCGCGGCGTTTAGGAGACCCTACCCGGCCCGTCTCGCCAACACAGAAAGGCGGAAAATTATAGTGCAGCAGAAATGGATCGCGGTACTCTCCTTCCAGAGCGTCAATAATCTGTGAATCGCGGTCAGTGCCGAGCGTGGTAACGACCAACGCCTGGGTCTCGCCCCGTGTGAACAAAGCCGAACCATGGGTCCGAGGAAGCAAGCCGGTTTCAATAGTGATTGGCCGAACGGTTTCCCGGTCGCGGCCGTCTATGCGCGGCTGTTCTTCGAGAATACGTTTGCGCACGGTCGCCTTCTCCAAATCCTTGATGCCGGCCTTAACGGCGCTAACGTTATCTTCACTGGTATTTTCGCCCGCGAGCGTCCCGACCACCCGTTCTTTGATCCCGCTGACGAACTCTTGCCGGGCAACCTTGTCGGCGATCTGGTAGGCCTGTTCGATATCGGTTCGGGCCAGTTCCTCGATCTGCTGTGTCAGCGCCTCATCTTTTTCTGGTGCCTGCCAATCCCAGCGCTCAACGCCGACTTCCTCAGCTAATGCACGGATCGCGCGGATCGCTGCCTGCATCTGTTGGTGCCCGTACATCACTGCTGCCAGCATTTGATCCTCGGTTAATTCTTTGGCCTCGGACTCGACCATGAGAGCAGCGCTTTCGGTGCCGGCCACCACCAAGTTAAGAGAGGATTCCGTCAGTTGCGTAGCCGACGGGTTGAGGGCGTACTCGCCATTAATGAAGCCGACCCGGGCGGCGCCAACCGGTCCGTTGAACGGCACCCCAGATATTGACAGGGCAGCGGATGCTCCAACCATCGCAACAATATCCGGATCCACCTCTGGGTCAACCGACAACACGGTGATGATCACCTGAACTTCGTTTCGGAATCCTTCCGGGAACAACGGTCGTATCGGCCGGTCAATCAGGCGACAGGTCAGAATAGCTTTTTCTGAAGGCCGTCCTTCGCGCTTAAAAAAACCGCCGGGTATACGCCCGGCGGAATAAGTCTTTTCTTCATAATCAACGGTCAGCGGGAGAAAGTCCCGATCGCTGGGCTCCCTGGCGGCCACTACACTGGCGAGCACAACGGTTTCACCCATACTTGCTAAGACAGCACCAGTGGCCTGACGGGCTATGCGTCCTGTTTCCAACCGCATCTCGCTACTGCCGTAATTGAATGCTTGTACAATCTGCTTCACTGAATTCACTCCCTGTTAAGTTGTTGTCGCGGTGAATCAGCGCCGCAAGCCGAGCCGCCCGATAAGTGAACGGTAGCGCTCAATATTGTTGTCCTTGACATAGTCCAATAACTTGCGCCGGCGGTTAACCATACGCAGCAATCCCTGGCGGGAATGATGGTCATGGTTGTGGGTCTTGAAATGTTCGGTCAAATCAGCAATACGCGCTGTCAACAATGCAACCTGCACCTCAGGCGATCCAGTGTCACCAGGCGCCTTGCCATACTCACCGACGATTTCTGCCTTGTTCCCCACAGATAAAGACATTTGCCTTCCTCAAGCCTGTATGTGCCCTGGTTTGTATGCCTGCGCCCCGACCTCTACTGGCTCACTTGGACTGTTCGGCGATTTCAGGGTAGTTTATTGTCCCCGGGACTAGGGTCAGTTTACTGACCCCGGCGGTCTCAAAAGACGGCGTATTCTACCCGCACCACCAGGTTTCCTCAACAAACTCATGCGCTTTTTACTGTGTCCACAATCAGGCGGCGTGGTGCGACCTGCATATCGTCGGTGACATTGCCGATTCCGAGAAATCCGACATCGCGCGCGTACAGGCGCACCAGGCCCGACTCGGGCAAGCCATTCGCCCGCACCGGCTGCCCACGGCATAGGTAAAAAGCGGCCTCCACCGACAGGTCCACTGTTGGCAGGTGAGCGAGACTCAGATCCGGGGGTATCAGTACCGCCCGGCGCTGTGCCACGTCGGACATCTGCAGCAAGGCCTGCAGCGTGACCGCCTCGGACACTTTCAGCGTTCCTACCCCAACCCGCCGCAGCGCTACCACGTGTCCTCCCACGCCAAGTCGCTCGCCCAGATCGTGGGCCAGGCCCCGAACATAAAACCCAGAGGAACAATCGATGTTAAGTTCCAGGTCCCGGCCTTCAAAAGCAGTCAATTCGAGTTCGTGTACTGTGACAGCACGTGGCTGGCGCTCTATTTCTTT
This sequence comes from Acidiferrobacteraceae bacterium, assembly GCA_002729195.1. Taxonomy (GTDB): domain Bacteria; phylum Pseudomonadota; class Gammaproteobacteria; order Arenicellales; family UBA868; genus UBA12578. Next base: position 33,265 of record PBTT01000101.1, on the reverse strand, counting down.
GCCCTCGCGGGCAAGCTTGTAGAGCGGCTGCCCGTTGACTTTAATTGCCGAGTACATCGGCGGTGTTTGCAGGATCGGGCCGCGAAACCGATCTAGTGCCATATCAACCTCAGCTGCCGTCAGTCCGACCGGCCGGCTCGTCAAAACCGTACCCTCGGCATCCCCGGTATCGGTTGCTTCACCGAGGCGAATTTTCGCCCAATACTTTTTATCCGCGCCAAGAAAGAAGCCGGACAACTTGGTGGCTGAGCCAAAACACAACGGCAACAAACCGGTGGCAATGGGGTCAAGGCTTCCAGTATGACCCCCCTTACGGGCATTCAGGAGTCGTTTGGCCTCTTGCAAAGCACCGTTGGAGGTAATACCGGCAGGCTTGTCGAGCAACAACATGCCAGCGATCGCTTCTCCAGATGATTGCGGCCGCCTACGCCCCATCTTCCTCCTCCCGCGGCTCCAGTTCGAGTTCATCGATAATTCTGGACAAGCGCGCACCACGTGCGATGCTTGCATCGTATTCAAATGTGAGCTCTGGGGTGCGGCGCAGATTCAGACTACTACCCAACGCACGACGCAGCTCTGCGGCCTGTTCGTTAAGTTGGCTAACGACAGCATTATGCTCTTTTTGCGCCGCCAGACAGGTGACAAAGATTCGGGCACGCTGCAGGTCCCGACTCATTAAAACCGCGGTGATCGAAATGAAGCCCAGAGTGCGGTCGGTGAGTACGCGGGCGATAATCGAAGCAAGCTCACGACGGATCAGTTCGCCCACTCGGCGCGTTCGGTCTACCCCCCGCATGCCAAGACACTCCCCACCCTATTTGCTGTTTAAAGCGTCGGGCGCTGCTCGATGGTCTCGTAAATTTCAATCTGGTCGTTGGCTTTGATGTCATTATAATTCTTAATGCCGATTCCGCATTCAAAACCTGTTTTCACTTCGGTAACGTCATCCTTGAACCGACGCAAAGAATCGATCTGCCCATCAAAGATCACCACGTTATCCCTGAGTACTCGCACCGGCAGGTGACGCCGAACCTCTCCTTCAGTTACTCGGCAACCAGCTACTGCGCCAACTTTAGCCACGCGAAAGACCTCACGCACTTCGGCTAACCCAACCGCCTGCTCCCGGATAACCGGCGCCAACAGACCGGTCAGTGCCGCCTTCACCTCGTCGACTACATCGTATATTACGTTGTAGTAGCGCACGTCCACACCCTCGTCCCCCATCAACTTACGCGCGGTAGCATCCGCACGAACGTTAAAGGCAACGATGATCGCATCCGAAGCACTTGCCAAGTTAGCATCTGATTCATTGATTCCACCAACCATCCCATGGATAACGCACACAGTGACTTCCTCAGTGCTGAGTTTTTCCAGCGCCTCAGTTAACGCCTCCACAGATCCCTGCACATCGGCCTTGATAACGAGATTGAGCGATTTGACCTCCGTCTCTCCCATCTTTGCAAACACGCTTTCCAACTTCGCTTTTTGCTGTTTGGCGAGCTTGACATCCTTGAATTTACTCTGCCGGAGCGCGGCTATTTCCCGGGCTCGGCGCTCGTCGACCACCACGGTGAAATCGTCCCCGGAATCTGGCACACCACCCAGGCCTTGAATCTCGACGGGCACCGACGGTCCCGCTAGCTTCACCGGTCGCCCGGCATCATCGGTTATTGCCCGAACGCGCCCATACTCACGCCCAGCCAATACGATGTCACCTTTGCTCAATGTACCCTGACGCACCAGCACCGTGGCAACCACGCCACGGCCCTTGTCCAGCCGGGCTTCGATCACCGACCCTATGGCGGGTCCCTGCTCCGGCGCCTTTAGGTCCAGTAACTCGGCCTGTAGTAATACCGACTCGAGTAACTCCTCTACACCCTCGCCACTCAGAGCCGAGATCTCGGTCATGAGGACATCACCACCCCATCCTTCCGGAATTACCTCATGGCTGGCAAGCTCCTGTCTGACTCGGTCCGGATCTGCATCCTCTTTGTCCATTTTATTGATGGCCACGATGAGTGGTACATCGGCATGACGAGCGTGGCTAATAGCTTCTACAGTTTGTGGTTTGACGCCGTCGTCAGCTGCAACTACGAGAATCACTAGGTCCGTCACCTGAGCACCGCGCGACCGCATCGCACTGAAGGCCTCATGTCCCGGCGTATCGAGAAATGTGACCGTTCCCCGCTCGGTCTTGACCCGGTAAGCGCCAATGTGCTGGGTAATACCACCCGCCTCACCCGCAGTCACCTTGGATTTACGCAAGTAATCAAGCAACGAAGTTTTGCCGTGGTCGACATGGCCCATAACTGTTACTACCGGCGCTCGTGGCATTGCATCGAACTCATCAACACTCTCTTCGGCCAGTAAATGCGCCTCCGGGTCATCAGCGATTGCGGTGGTGGCTTTGTGCCCCATTTCTTCGACCACCAATACTGCCGTATCCTGGTCGAGCACTTGGTTAATGGTAACCATGCTCCCCATCTGCATGAGCACACGAATGACCTCAGCGGCCTTGACCGACATCGCCTGGGCAAGATCCGCCACTGATATCGTCTCAGGGATGGCTACTTCGTGAGTGACCGGCTCAGTGGGTTTCTCAAAGGCGTGCTGGCCAGCAGTGACAGAAGTAAGGCGGCGCGGCTTAACTGCTCGCCGCGGCTTGCGGCGACCACGTTTGTCGGCAGCCATGTGTAACTCGCCGGAATCATCGCCCCGACCCTTGCCTTTACGCTTGCGCCCTTTCTCGTCTTTTCGTGCTCCCGCCTTAGGCTCTGACGGTGGCGCCGGCGGGGGCTCAATCACCTCCCCGGGTACCGGAGCTTCTGCTGTGGCGGCCTGTTGCTCCTTCTCGATCTCGGCCTTCGCCTGTTCTTCTGCCGCTGCCTGCTGAGCTTTCTCGGCCGCTTTTTGTGCGGCTTCGGTTTCCGCTTGCGCCGCCTTGCGCACTGTTTCTTCTGCTTCGGCTGCTTTTTGGGCTTCTTCCTGTTGCCGCTGCAGTTCGCCCCGGCGAACGTAAGTCCGTCGTTTCTTAACCTCGACCTGGACGGTACGCGAGGGGCCGGTTCGAGAGCTCTGCTTGATGGCGCTGGTAGTGCGCCGGTTCAACGTTACGCTCTGCTGTGGTTCATGACTACTCCCAGCCTTGTTGCCACGCAAGTAATTAAGCAGCATATCTCTTTCAGTAGTATCCAGGGAGGCGTCTATCTCCTTGTCGGAAATACCCGCGGCTGCGATTTGCTGTAGCAGTTTCTCGCCGGTAATACCGATCGTTTCGGCGAGTTTCTTAATCGGTACGGCTGCCATGACTCTAATTGTGTTCCCGTTATTGTGCTTCGGCAAACCATGGTGCTCGCGCAATCATGATCAGCTCGCTTGCTCGAACCTCGTCTATGTCGGTCAACTCTACCAATTCGTCGGTTGCACACTCGGCCAACTCTTCCATGGAGCGAATTCCCTTGGAGGCGAACAACCGGGCCGTTCCCTCGTCCATACCATCCATGCCCAAAAGGTCGTCTTCCGGACGGGTCTTTTCGAGTTCTGCGATTTCGCGAATATCAAGGTAATTGCGGGCCCGCTCCCGCAACTGCCCCACCAACTCCTCGTCGAAGCCTTCAACATCCATCAGCTCCTGAAGCGGTACGTAAGCTACCTCGTCGGGGGTCAAAAACCCCTCTTCCACCAGCACCCCGGCTACTTCTGAGTCGATATTCAGTTGTTCCATCAAGCGCTCGCGGGTTTCCTGGGCTTCCATTTCCGCCTTCTCGGCTGCCGCCTCGTCGGTCATTATGTTGAGCTCCCATCCCGTCAAATCTGAAGCTAACCGAACGTTCTGTCCGCCCCGGCCAATCGCCAATGATTGCTGGTTCTCATCGACTACCACATCCATGGACTGAGATTCCTCGTCGATAATAATGGTGTCGACTTCTGCCGGTTGCAGCGCCTTGATAACGAACTCGGCAGGATTTTCGGACCAAGTGATGATGTCAATCCGTTCCAGGTTAATCTCGTTGGACACGCTTTGTACCCGTGCACCGCGAATACCCACGCAGGCGCCTACCGGATCGATTTTAGGGTCGTTCGACTTGACCGCAATCTTGGCCCGAGAACCCGGGTCACGGGAAGCACCCAGCACCTCTATGACCCCCTGCCCCACCTCCGGCACTTCCAACTGGAACAATTTTATCACCAGCTCCGGGCAGCGCCGGTCGAGTATCAGCTGTGGCCCCCGAGGTTCCGATCGAACCTCAGTCAGTATTCCTTTGATACGATCACCGCTGCGTAGCGCCTCCCGGTCTATCCAGACACTGCGCGGAAGCGAGGCTTCAACACCTTCCAGATCGACAAGCGCTTCGCGGTTGCCAACCCGCTTAACCACGCCTTGCACCATCTCGCCGACCCGGTCTTTGAATTCCTCGAACACCCGCGCACGCTCAGCTTCCCGTACTTTTTGATTAATCACCTGCTTGGCAGCCTGCGCCTCAATACGGCCAAAGGTTGCGACCGTCTCCAGCGGCTCTTCAACCATCTCGCCGATTGCGTGCGGCTCGTCTGGATAACTGATATTGGCCGCGGCCAACGTCATCTGGCGAGCTGGGCTTTCGACCAGGGAATCATCCTCCACGATCTCCCATTGTCTGAAGGCCTCGTAATCGCCACTATCACGGTCAACGGCGACTCGAACGTCGATATCCTCGCGGTTGCGTTTACGCGTTGCAGTAGCGAGCGCTGCCTCGATGGCCTCAAAAACTACCCCCTGTTCGAGATCCTTCTCCCGCGAGAGCACCTCCGCCATCATCAGCACGTCATCTTTAGTCATGATGTTTTCTCCACAACCATGTTCGGCCCTAAGCCGATGAATCCCGGATTTGACCCACCAAGTTTGCCCTCTCCATATCGCTGAAGGGCAACTCATATGGTTCGCCGTCAACATCAACCACCACCGATTCCTCACCTACTTCGGCCAGGGTGCCAATAAATTTTCTACGACCCAAATGCGACGTCCGTGTCCTAATTCTCACTTTACTGTCTCGGTATCTCTGAAAGTGCTCATGCTTGACCAGCGGCCTGTCGAGTCCTGGAGATGAAACCTCCAGTGTGTACTCACCTTTAATTGGATCTTCCACATCCAGAATTGCACTAACTTGGTAACTAACCCGCTGACAGTCCTCCAAAAATATTCCGCCCGGCGCATCTATATACACCCGTAGAATCTGTTGGCCCGAACTTGAGCCCACCAACTCCACCAACAGCAACTCAAAACCCATCGCCTCGAGGGCGGGCTCAAGCAACGGCTGTATTCCTGTCGTCTCTGTTAGCACCTGCCGTACCTCAACTATCGCAATCCTAGCGGCAAATAAACGTTAGGCCGCCCGACACTAAAAGCAAACCCCGCAACAGCGGGGTCGTAGATCGTTCGCCACAAACGGTAGCGGGGGTAGGATTCGAACCTACGACCTTCGGGTTATGAGCCCGACGAGCTGCCAGACTGCTCCACCCCGCAACAGAAAACCGCGGCAATTCTAGCGGTTTTTGAATCTTTGTCCAGCGGTGTTGGACTATTGAGGCATGGAAAAGCACTGTTAGGGCCCGTTTTGTGTCCCTCTCTGTGTCCCTATTATGGCTGTTTTAGTCTATAAAAATAGAGAGGCCAGAACGCCCCCACCCGTTCTGGTCGAAAATAGGGAAAAGTTCAGAAAGATAAAAGGAAAATCAGAAAGCGCTAAGCCGCGGCACGAACACGCCGTTCAGAACAACTCCCATATCGTTAATCCCGACTTAACGATTACAATCTGATCGCGAGCAACAACTACCACCATGGACAACATAGATCCCACAGAAGTTGCCAAGTTTGAATCCCTTGCCGCGCGCTGGTGGGATCCCCACAGCGAATTTCGAACGTTGCACCAGATCAACCCACTGCGTCTCGAATACATCGCTCAGCGGGCGACCCTTGAGGGTGCCAGGGTGGTGGATGTCGGCTGTGGTGGGGGCATCCTATCGGAGGCCTTGTGGACTCGGGGCGCGCAAGTGACTGGGCTTGATGCCGGCCAGGCACCGATAGCGGTCGCGAAATTGCACGCCAAAGAAAGCGGCGCCCGGATCAACTACCAGAGTACCACCGCAGAATCACTTGCTGACGAGCTGCCAGGTGGTTTCGATCTCGTTACCTGCATGGAACTGCTGGAGCATGTACCGGATCCGGCCGCCACCGTCACTGCCTGCGCAAAACTGCTTCGACCCGGCGGTCAGGCGTTTTTTTCAACCATCAACCGCAACGCCAAATCCTGGTTACTTGCCATTGTCGGCGGCGAATACCTTCTCAACCTGTTACCGCGAGGCACTCATCATTACGAGAAGTTGATCCGGCCCTCGGAACTTGACGCCTGGGCCCGCCAAACTGGCCTCCAACTGACGGAAATGATTGGCATGCATTACAACCCTGTTAGCCGGAGTTATCGCTTGGGGCCCGGCGTCGAGGTCAACTATATCGCCCATTTTAGCCGACCGTATCCGGCCTGAACCTACCTCTCACGGACCGGCATCCATGAACCATGTGATAGCACAAACTCTGCTGCTCGATCTTGACGGCACGCTGGCCGATACCGCACCTGACCTTATCGCTGCGCTCAACACTGTACTCGCAGAGAACGACCGCCCGCCCGTAGCACTTACCAAAGGCCGCTTCTGGGTTACCGGCGGCAGCGTTGGCATGATCCGCACCGCCTTTGACCTTACCGAGGATGCCGCCCGCGCCAGCCCCCTGCGACACCGATTGCTTGCCCTGTACAGCGAGAACATCTGTGTCCAGACTCGCCTGTTCCCGGGGATGGAGGCGTTGCTGCGCCAAGCAGACGCTGATGGCCTGTCCTGGGGCGTGGTTACCAACAAACCTGCCCGCTTCACCGAGCCGTTACTGGAAGCGCTCGGTTTGGCCCGACGGGCCGCGGTGATAGTGTGCGGCGACACTGTCGCATGCCCCAAACCTGATCCAATGCCACTGCTCTACGCCTGTAAGCAAACGGGCAGTTCTGCATCGAGCACCCTTTTTGCCGGCGACGACCTGCGCGACATACAGGCCGGCCGGGCTGCCGGTATGGCCACGGCAGCCGTAACTTGGGGCTATTCGCACGCAGCCGAGATTTCCGCCTGGGGCGCAGAGCATGTGGTCGGGGACCCCGGAGAACTACTACATCCTAAACTCTGGACCCGGCCAGCAACATAAAGACCCCACCGGCCCCACCTGAAACCGCGAACCTGGCTGTGCGATTGCGCACAGACTTCTCGCCGCCGTTGTCCCATGATCAGCAGGTCAAAAGGATCGGTCCGAAATAGCACAAGGATGTGCGGGGATCAGGCGTTCGCCTGTCTCCCCTGGACAATTCCCGGAGACCACAGAAGCCGGGCGGCGCCCGGCTTCTGTGTTATCTAGCCCGGGTCTAGCCAGCCTCTTCCAGTGCCTGGTTGAGCGCCGGTATCGCTTCGAACAAATCGGCAACCCAACCGTAGTCGGCTACCTGAAATATCGGGGCTTCCTCGTCCTTGTTAATCGCCACGATGGTTTTAGAATCCTTCATGCCCGCCAGGTGTTGAATGGCCCCGGAAATTCCTATCGCAATATACAGGCTTGGCGCCACGACTTTGCCGGTCTGCCCCACCTGGTAGTCGTTGGGCACGTAACCGGCGTCTACCGCTGCCCGCGATGCGCCCACAGCCGCCCCGAGCTTGTCCGCCAGTTGCTCCAGCATGGCGAAGTTTTCACCACTTTGCATGCCACGCCCGCCGGAAACGATGATGTCAGCGGTGGTCAGTTCTGGTCGCTCCGAGCGGGTCAATTCCTGACCGGCAAACCGAGACAGGCCTGCATCAACCCCCGCGGCAATTTCTTCGATTGGTGCGTTGTTGCCTTCAAGTGCGCTATCAAAAGCCGTGGCCCGTACCGTGACTAACTTAATGGGATCATTCGAGCGCACTGTCGCTAAGGCGTTGCCGGCATAGATTGGCCGGACAAAAGTATCTGCGCTTTCCACGGCAGAGATATCAGAGATCTGTTGTACGTCCAACAGTGCCGCAACCCGGGGAAGGACATTTTTTCCGTAGGTAGACGCTGGGGCCAACACGTGGCTGTAGGCGGAGGCCAGTCCTTCTATCAGTGGTGCAACATTCTCCGCTAGCCCCTGGCCAAGCGGAGCGGCGTCGGCCTTGAGGACCTTGCGTACTCCAGCGAGGGTTGCCGCCTCCGCAGCAGCGGTCTGGCATTCGTAGCCTGCCACCAGCACATCAATCTCCCCACCCAACTGCCCTGCGGCCGTCACTGTGTTAGCGGTGGCAGGCAGCACGCTTGCGTTAGTGTGTTCGGCTATAACCAAAATGCTCATGAGATCACCTTGGCTTCATTACGGAGTTTATCGACCAGCTCGGCGGCACTGGCCACCTTGACGCCTGCGTCTCGGGCCGGCGGCTCGACCACCTGCAACACTTCCACCCGAGGGCTGACGTCGACTCCCAGATCCACCGGGGTGAGCGTCTCAAGGGGCTTTTTCTTCGCTTTCATGATATTGGGCAACGATGCGTAGCGTGGTTCGTTTAGTCGCAAATCCACAGTAATGACCGCGGGCATGTTGAGTTCGAGATTTTCCAACCCGCCATCCACCTCACGGGTCACCCCCACGCTGTCATCATCTACCTGCAGCCTGGACACAAAAGTACCAATCGACCAACCTAGCAGACCGGCCAGCATCTGGCCGGTCTGGTTGTTGTCCCCGTCGATTGCCTGCTTACCGAGCAACACCAGGCCTGGGCTCTCACGCTCGACTACTGCCTTGAGTAATTTGGCCACGGCCAGCGGCTCCAAAGCGCTGTCAGACTCGATCAGTATCGCTCGATCCGCTCCCATGGCGAGCCCCGTTCTCAGGGTCTCCTGGCTCTGTGTACCGCCGGCCGAGGCCACGATGATTTCCTCGGCGACCCCCGCCTCGCGCAAGCGGATCGCCTCCTCGACTGCAATTTCGCAAAATGGGTTCATCGCCATCTTGACATTGTTGAGTTCGACACCGCTATGGTCTGCTTTCACCCGTACCTTGATATTCGCGTCTATGACACGCTTAATTGGAACCAATACTTTCATATTTACGTCATTTCTCCAGTGCTCAAGTGGCTATCAACCTAACGACGGGCAAACCCACCACTAACGCCTATGCCTATGCCTATACCTATGCCGGCGCGCAGTCTAACAAGTACCGGCCTGGATACATATGGGCCAAGACTGGGCCAATTGCTGGGCCAAGCCAGCAGCACACTCCCAAGGTGCGGATACCGACAATGGCAATCAACTGTCGCGCAAACGGGTATTTTCCGGGTCAAGTGGCGATTCCGCAATCACGGTCACCCGGTGTTTACGGCCAAGGATCCGAATCTCTAATTCAGTGCCCACCGGCGCGACTTTCAAGCGCACCATCGCCAACGCCAACGACCTGCCGACGCGCCAGCCGAAGCCGCCCGAAGTGCAACGCCCAACTAACTCACCGCCGGAATAAACCGGCTCGGAACCACGCGCGTCGGTGTCAACGACATCGTGAACCTCAAGGGTCACAAACTGCCAGTTGAAACCCTGTGTCTGCCAATTCAATAAGCCTTCACGACCGATAAAGTCATCTTTGTCTAGGCGCACAAACCGGTCCAATCCCGACTCGAGTGCCGCGTATTCGATTGACAGTTCACGGGGAATTAACCGATAGGATTTCTCCAATCGCATCGAGTCCATTGCCCGGATACCAAAGGGCTGAAGATCACTGGAGGCGCCGGCCTTAAACAGTTGATCGAAGATACAGTTCTGCATTTCAATCGGATGATGCAGTTCCCAGCCCAGTTCACCGACGAAATTAACCCGGATCGCATGGGCCTGTGCCGGGCCGAGGTTGATCGGCTGACCGGTCAGCCAGGGAAAAGCCTCGTTCGAAAGATCGGTATCAGTCAGTTGCTGCAGGATAGCGCGTGAACTGGGACCCGCCAGCACTAGCACTCCGTATTGCCCGGTAACTCTCTGCAGGTTGACACTGGCGTCTGCGGGTAGCAACTTCTGCAGGTAATCCCAATCGTGGCGCTCGAAGGCGCCGGCTGAAACCAGGTAGAAATGCTCTTCGCCGGTGCGATAAACCGTGAACTCTGAACGCACACCACCACGGCTGGTTAGTAGATGACACAACCCGAGCCGGCCAATCCTACGTGGTATGCGGTTCGCGAACAGGCCTTCAAGCCAATCCTGCGCCGAGGAACCGGAAACCTCAAACTTGGCAAAGGCCGACATGTCGAGCACTCCGGCTTTTTCGTGCACATGCCGACACTCACGCCCCACAAATTCAAAATAGTTACTGCGCCTGAAACTCCATTTCTCTCGAGGCCGTTCGCCCGTCCCCACCGGCGGATGGTTGTCCCGCAATAACGTGCCAGGCTTGTCTAGTTGCTCCTCGCTCAGCCCGTAACCCGCCGGCGCAAACCAGTTCGGCCGCTCCCAGCCGTAGATCGACCCGAACACGGCGCCCCGTTCCTGCAGGCGCTGGTAGCACGGCGCACGTTTTAGCGGCCTGCCCGCAGACCGCTCTTCGTCCGGGTAGTGAATGGAAAAAACATTAGCGTAAGCCTCCTCATTCTTGACTCTGAGGTAACCACGTGAGGCATAGGGTCCGAAACGGCGAGGATCGACCCCCATCATGTCGATAGTCGACTCTCCGTCAATGATCCACTCGGCGAGTTGCCAGCCGGCACCTCCGGCCGCAGTGATCCCGAAGCTGTGGCCCTCGTTCAACCAAAAATTGCGCAGTCCCCAGGCTGGGCCGATGATCGGGCTGCCATCCGGTGTATAACAGATTGCTCCATTGTAGATCTGCTTGACCCCGGCCTCACCGAAGGCGGGCACGCGATTCATGGCAGCCTCGATGTGTGGCTCAAGGCGATCGAGGTCGCCTTCAAACAATTCGTACTCGGCGTCTTCATGCGGTCCGTCGAGGTAGCAACATGGTGCGCCTTTTTCGTACGGCCCCAGCAGCAGGCCACCATTTTCCTCACGCAGGTAATACGAGGCATCCGACTCGCGCAACACTCCCATCTCTGGCAACCCGGCTTTCTGGCGGGCGACAATGTCTGGGTGTGGCTCGGTGACGATGAATTGATGTTGGACAGGAATCACCGGAATGTCGAGGCCAACCATAGCGCCTGTCTTACGCGCAAAGTTACCGCTCGCTGAGATGACGTGTTTACACGCAATCTCACCCTGGTCAGTGATGACGACCCAGCTACCATCACGGTTCTGGCTAAGGCCAGTGACCGTAGTATTGCGGTAAATCTCTGCGCCGCGATCGCGCGCACCGGTCGCAAATGCCTGAGTCAGGTCTGCCGGCTGGATGTAGCCATCCTCGAGGTGCTGGATCGCGCCGACTAGGCCCTCAGTATTGCACAACGGCCAGATTTCACCGATCTCGCTGGGCGACAGGAAGCGCACCTCCACGCCAATGGTCTCTGCCACCCCGGCATAGAACTGATACTCGTCCATCCGGTCCTGCGTGCAAGCAAGACGGATATTGGACACCCTGCGAAAACCCACATCCTTGCCAGTTTCTTCCTGTAATTCTTGGTAAAAGCGCACCGAATACTTATGAATCTGGCCCACTGAGTAACTCATGTTAAAAAGCGGCAATAACCCAGCCGCATGCCAAGTCGATCCGGAAGTAAGCTCCCGGCGCTCCAGTAAAATCACGTCACTCCAGCCTTTGCGGGCCAGGTGGTAGAGCGTGCTAACTCCGACCACACCACCACCTATGACTACCGCACGCGCCTTGTTCTTCATGTTTAACCTCTGAAACACCGTTAACCCGGGGTCTGGTGTAGTGGCAACCATTCCCGCCCGGGCAAATACCCTTTGCAATAGCGGTATTTTATTTTCCGTGCGCGGCGCAGTCCATTCGCTGGGCCCACGCTACGAACATGGCCTGCGACAGAGGCTTGCCATAGCGCGCCATTTGTTACGTTGCAGTAGGCTCAGAACAATATATTGCTTCCAATTTGGCGTAACCGGTTAGATACGAGTCGCCGGCCGGTTAATTCCAACCTTTTCAATAAACCCATAATGGCTGCTGAAAACCACAACAAGCCCCCATGGATCAGATAATACAGAAAAGAAATCGCGGCACCGCGCGTAGCACGCGACGCGCCCAGCGACAAAAGCCCTCGCACCAGGCGAGTCCGTACATTAAAAGACGGGTGCCAGTCTATGATTTCGCTGATGAAGAAGTTCTGCAATTGGTAGAGCACAACGCCGACTCGCTGCTTGAGAACGTGGGCGTTGAATTTCGACAATACCCGGACGCCTTGGCTCTTTTTCGCCGGGCCGGCGCAATGGTGACCGACGAGGTGGTGCGCTTTCCCCGGGGCATGTGCCGTGAAATCATCCAGGCCAGCGCCCCTGCCGAATACACCCAGCACGCGCGGAACCCTGAGCGTAGCGTCCGTATCGGCGGCGACCATTGTGTGCTCGCACCTGCTTACGGCCCACCGTTTGTCTCTGACCTTGAACGGGGACGTCGCTACGCCACATTAGCCGATTTCGAGAACTTCACCCGCCTAACCTACATGACGCCAGCACTACACCACGCCGGTGGAACGCTGTGCGAGCCAGTGGATGTCCCAGTTAGCCAGCGCCATCTCGATATGATCTATAGCCACCTGCGCTGGTCTGATAAGCCCTTCATGGGCTCGGTCACCGAGCCTTCCCGCGCGCAGGACACCATAGACATGGCAAACATCGTCTTCGGCGAAGAATTTGTGCAGCACAACTGTGTGGTCACTAGCTTGATCAACGCCAACTCACCGATGACATTCGATGCAACCATGCTCGGCGCTGCCCGCGTCTACGCCGAGAACGGGCAAGCTACCATGATCTCGCCTTTCATTCTGGCCGGCGCAATGTCGCCCGTGACCGTAGTCGGCACCTGCACCCAGGTACTGGCGGAAGCCCTTGCGGGTCTGGCCTTTACTCAACTGGTGCGCCCCGGTTCACCGGTGATCTTTGGCACCTTCAGCAGCGCAATATCGATGCAGTCCGGGGCGCCGACTTTTGGCACGCCCGAACCTGCCATGGTGCTGTATATCTGTGCAGCACTAGCCCGACGTCTCAAGGTGCCCTTTCGCAGCGGTGGTAGCCTGAGCGCATCGAAAGTGGCGGATGCCCAAGCTGCCTACGAGTCAGCTAACACCTTGCAAAGCGCGATGCTTGCCGGGGTTCACTTCATGCTCCACACCGCTGGCTGGCTGGAAGGAGGATTAGTAATGAGTTACGAGAAGTTTATTCTCGATGCAGATCAGGCAGCCATGATTAATGTATTCCTCTCTGGCATTGACACCTCCGAGAACGGTCAAGCGATGGCGGCAATCCATGAAGTCGGTCCGGGCAATCACTTTCTCGGTTGCGCTCACACCCAGGCCAATTTTGAGTCCGCCCTCTATCGTTCGACCACTGCCGACAACAACAGTTTTGAGCAGTGGCAGGCTGAGGGCAGCCAGGATGCAAGTCAGCGGGCAAACCGAATCTGGAAAAAAATGCTCGCCGACTACCAAGCCCCTCCCATTGATGAGGGCATTGACGAAGCGCTCCGAGAATACGTCGCACAAAAAAAAGCGTTCATCTCCGACTCCAACGCCTGAGCGTACGATACGCTACGGCCACCGCCCGGCCGCATTATCTTGAGTAGTCGCTCACTCAGTGCCTAGATCGGGTCCACCGCCCTCGGCAAATACTACGGTCACTCGGCGATTCTGCCGACCCTTTTTTTCGACCTTTGCCACCCTGACCGGCCCGATCTCGGCCGAATTCACCACATGGGTGCCACCGCAGGGCTGTATATCTACGCCCTCAAAATCTACCAGGCGGACTTTACCGGTACCTTGGGGCGGGCTGGCCGACATGGTTCGCACCAGTTCTGGCTGGGCCCGGAGTTGTGCATCGGTGATCCAGCGCAAGCGCATAGGATGGCCCTCACGGATCAACTGGTTCAAGCGCCGGGTCAGGGTCTCTTTGTCTAGCGGATCGGGCAGATCAAAGTCGAGCCGGCCGCGGCCATCGCTGATGGATCCCCCGGTAACAGGTACCGGCACCAACGCACAGAGCATATGCATGCAGCTGTGCATGCGCATAAGGCGATAACGCCGGTCCCAGTCGATCTCAAGTTCTATCTGTTCGCCCACCTCTGGCAGAGCGTTGCTTGACTCCGTCATGTGTAGCACCCGGCCACTTTCCTGCTCGGTGACGGTCTGATGTATCCGTATCCTGTTGCCATCGGCGCACGTCAAATAACCGGTATCCCCAGGCTGACCCCCGCCTTGAGGATAGAACACGGTTTGATCGACCACGACCCCGTCAGCTACCAACTCCAGGATCCTCGCCTGACAATGACGCCGGTAAGCATCCTGCCTAAAAAGCTCCTCAGTCACCGGATTTGGAATCCTAAATTTTCATTCGCGTTGAATGCGGATCGTACATCGGTTTGAGGCTTACAAACGCCGGCACCCGCTCGCCCGCGATCTCTATCTCCCAGACTCCGGCTTCCACATATGCCGAGTTGACGGCATCTTCACTTACCACGTACCCGAGAGCAATCGAGCCACCCAGCGTGTGCCCGTACATGCCCGAAGTAGTCCGCCCTACCAGTTGTCCATCGCGCCAGATCGGTTCTTCGTGATAAAGCAACGGCTTGGGATCGCTGAGCCGAAACTGTAATAACCGGCGGCGGCGTGGTAATTCCCGAACTTTCAGCAGCGCCTCCCGGCCACGAAAACCCCCGATCTTGTCATAGTCCACAGCGAATTCCAGGCCTGCATCCAGCGGCGTATCCTCCTCAGTGATGTCGTGACCCCAATGCCGGTAGGCTTTCTCTATACGCAAACTGTTGAGCGCATGCATGCCCGCTGGCTGTAAGCCAAACTGCTCACCCGCCTCTACCAGCACGTTAAATACTCCCAGTGTGAACTCTGTCGGTATGTACAGTTCCCAGCCCAGTTCTCCGACGTAAGAGATGCGGGTTGCTCGCACCAGCGCATAACCCATCTCGATCTCGCAAGAGTTCCCAAACGAAAACGCCTCGTTGGACAGGTCGGCTGAAGTCAACGCCTGCAGCAGTGTGCGTGATTCTGGCCCCATGACGCTAATTACGGCCCAGGCTGAGGTAACGTCGGTAAGAAAAGCGTGCTCGCTGGAAAGAATACTGCCGCGCAACCAGTGGTAGTCCCGTACCTGGGAGGCTCCCGCGGTAACGATGAGAAAACTGGTCTCGGTCAGGCGAGTTATGGTCAGGTCAGCCTCGATGCCGCCACGGTCGTTCAGCCACTGGGTATAGACAACCCGGCCCGGTGCTACCGCAATATTGTTAGCAGANACCCTGTTCAGTACTTTCTCNGCATCCNNGCCCTGGAGTAAAAACTTACCGAAGGAGGTCATGTCGAAGNAGCCGACCCCTTCGCGCACTGCGCGGTGTTCCAGCGCCGAATATTCAAACCAGTTCTGTTTGCCGTAGGAATACTGGTATCTGGCTTCCACTCCAGGCGGGGCAAACCAGTTTGCTCTTTCCCAGCCAGCGGTTTCACCAAAGCATGCACCACGTTCACGTAGGCACTGGTGCAGGGGTGAGGTCCGTACACCGCGAGCACTATCAGGCTGGCGAAACGGCCAGTGCATGGCGTAGAGCAGGCCGAGTACCTCCACAGTACGGTCGCGCAGGTAGGTCCGGTTGCCCTGGAAGGGCATCATGCGCCGAATGTCTACATCCCACAAATCCATCGGTGGATGACCATGGGCAATCCAGTCGGCGAGGACCTTGCCAGCACCACCCGCCGACTGAATCCCGATGGAGTTGAACCCGGCCGCAACGAAAAAGTTATCCAGTTCCGGTGCCAGCCCAAGTTGGTAGCGGTCATCCGGCGTGAAACTCTCCGGCCCGTTGAAAAACAACTGAATACCGGCCTGTTCTAGCAGCGGCAAACGCTGGATCGCATAGCCGAGATATTCTTCGATATGAGGCACATCTTCGGGCAGGGTCTCAAACTCGAAGTCCTCGGGTATTCCATCCATGCCCCAGGGCTTGGCTATCGGTTCAAACATGCCAATCAACATCTTGCCGGCGTCTTCTTTAAAGTAATTGCAGGCGGAAGGTTCGCGCAAGACTGGTAAGTTCTGCGGTAGATTCGCGATCGGCTCGGTAACTACGTAAAAATGCTCAGATGCGTGCAAGGGCACGTTGACGCCACACATATGGCCGATTTCCCGGCCCCACATGCCGGCACAGTTGACTGCATATTCGCATTCAATGCGACCACGGTCAGTTACCACGGCGGTAACCCGACGCCCACCCGTTTCAATAGCGCGGACCCGCGTCTGCTCAAATATACGAGCACCACCCTGGCGCGCCCCTTTTGCCAGTGCCTGTGTTGTGTCTATCGGACTGGTCTGTCCGTCTTTGGGTAGAAACACTGCTCCGACGAGATCTTCGACTTCCATGATCGGATATAGATCTCTGGCCTCAAGAGGTGTAATCACCTGTACCTCNAGGCCAAAACAACCAGCCATCGAGGCACCGCGTCGCAACTCCTCGAAGCGCTCCGGGTCGGANGCAATGCTCAATGAACCGTGCTGCCGNAAGCCCGTGGCCTGGCCTGTTTGCGCCTCTAACCCAGCATAAAGGTCGGTGGTGTACTGGGCCAGGCGGGTAAGGTTCTGAGTCGCCCGTAACTGACCNACCAAGCCGGCTGCATGCCAGGTNGTNCCACAGGTTAAAGTCTTTCGCTCNAGCAGTACCACGTCGGTCCAGCCAATCTTNACCAGATGATAGGCCAGNCTACAACCGACGACGCCACCACCGATGATCACGANCTGCGCTTGNTCGGGAAGGGTATCTGNCATGACTGATTATTCCTCTANGAATCGTACANCTAGGCGCGGCATCAAATAATCNNCTNNCTCGCNGGGGTGNNCAGTCTAGCAAGTGCCTGCTGCTGCGCACCATGGGCCAAAGTGCGAATCCTTGTGGGGCCACAGCGATGTNGTAGCANCAGTTGCCGGGGNCCCCAGGTCGTCCAGCCTCAATAACNCCAACTTAAGNGTTGACTTGCCCTGACCCAGCGGCAGNCGTAGGCTAGTCACATGACAAAAGGCGACACANCACCCGATTCCCGGCAATCCTCGGATTACCAGCNCATCGCCTGTGCGTTAAGCTTTATCGANTTAAATCGAGGAAAGCAGTTCNGCCTCGCCGANCTCGCGGCTGCAACAGGCCTAAGCAACTGCCATTTTCAGCGCCTACTGCGGCGNTGGGCCGGCATAGGCCTCAAGCGCTTCCTGCAAGCGCTGGCCTTGGACCAGAGCCAAGCGCTNCTCGAGNCCGACAATAACAAACTGGATACGACNATAAACAGTGGCTCGCCCNGGAGCNGTNGCCCGCNCGATCTTGNGGNCACTTTGCANGCTGCCATCTCANNTANCTATTGTCGTAGTGGCAACGGCCTGACGATTCATTGCAGCTATCANGACAGTCCTTTCGGCAGGTGNCTGATTGGCNCNACCGGNCACNGGATATGCTGGCTNTCGTTCNCCACCTCGGATGGCATTTCAGAATATGAAGANCTACGCCGCACCTGGCCANAAGCAACACTGGTTGAAACACCNGGGGTAACCAAATCGTGGGACCGAACAATTTTCCCAGGCAGNGGNAGACCCCCAGAGGAATCGNTGTCAGTGTACGTACACGGTAGTGATTTTCAGCTNCAGGTTTGGCGGGCCCTGCTNCATATTCCGGCCGGCACTACCGNCACTTATGGCGATATCGCTGCTGCGGTGAACAATCCACGCGCCAGCCGGGCAGTGGGAACCGCGATCGGCAATAACCCCATCGCCTTTCTCATTCCCTGCCATCGGGTCATCTGTAGCGACGGTAGCACTGGTAGATACCGCTGGGGCGATGAGCGCAAACGGATAATGCTTGCGTGGGNAAAAGCCACCGTAAGCGCCTGACCACTGCCCCTGCTATTCCGCCCACGCCCGGCCAGTGTCCGCACTATCCTCAGAAAACGAGATTTAGCATGANCATCATCACNACCAGGAAGAGTATGGTCATGATGCCNCCCGCGCGCATGAAGTCGACTACTCGGTAACCGCCNGGACCCATAATTAATGCATTGACCTGGTGGGTCGGCAGCAGGAAAGAATTGGAGGTAGCGAGCGCGACAGTNAGCGCGAAGATCGCCGGGTTGGCGCCNACACCAATNGCAATGTTCACTGCCAGAGGCACCAGTAACACTGTGGCGCCAACGTTTGACATAACCAGCGTAAACNCGGTCGCCAGCACNGCAATACAACTCTGCAGCACCCAGAGCGGCACGTCGCCCAGCAGTATCAGGGCTTGCTGCGCCAGCCATGCCGCGGTTCCCGTTGTTTCGGCCGCCANGCCCAACGGTATTAGGCTCGCCAGCAGNAACACGCTTTGCCAGCCAATGGCGTGGTAGGCCTCGTCTATGCGGATTACCCCGCTGATAATCATGCCCACAGCGCCCGTCATCAATGCCACTGACAGTCTTAGATCGGTAAACAGAATTAAAGCTAGCGCAATAAAGAAGAAAACCGCGGCATGCACCAGTTTGTGTGGACGAGTGTCGTCGCGTGGAACATCGGTGACCACAGCAAAATCACTGCTTTCCGCGATCCGTGTAATATCGCGCCAGCGAGTGTGCAAGACTAACGTGTCGCCAGCCTGCAGCGTGCAATCAGCCAATTCCGAGTCGATCACCTGGTCGATCCGAAAAATTGCGAGCACCGTGGNACCGTACCGCTGGCGCAGGCTGATCTCCCGCAGCGACTTACCAATCAGTGAAGAGTCCGGCGGAATAACTACCTCAGCGATACCGGCGGCGGTGGGGCTGAGAATTTCTGAGAAAACGTCCATCTCTTTCTTGAATTCAAGAACGTTCTCGTTGCAGAAACTCTCGACCGAATCATGTGGGCCCATGATGGCGATTTCGCTGCCCGCCCACAGCTCGGTGTCACCCCGCGGCGCAACGGTCATTTGATTACCGTTGCGCACAGCCACGATCCAGCCGCCACGCCCGGCACTTTCGATGTCATCCAGAGTCCTGCCAACCAAGGGACTGTCAAGCAGTGTCCGAGCTTCGTAAACTTCACCTTTGATTCCGTACACCTCACTGAAATACTGCATGGTGCTGCCCGACTCCTGTGGTTTACCCTTGACCACCGGCAAAACCAGTCGCCCCATGAGCGCAAAGTACGAGATGCCACAAACCAGCAGCATCATCCCGATGGGTGACACAGAAAAAAGCGAAAAAGTCTGCATCGCCTCTACCGACGGAGGCAAACTGCGGTTGGAGCTCTCTATGAGATCATTTAGTAGAATCAGTGGACTTGAACCCACCATGGTGACAGTGCCACCGAGGATGGCGCAAAAACCCATCGGCATAAGGAGTCGGGATACCGGCAGGTTACCGCGACGAGCAATCCGCGAGACTACTGGCAGAAACAGCGCTGCTGCGCCGGTGTTCTGCATGAAACTCGAAATCACACCGACCGTGCCGGTGATTATCGTGATGATGCGGCTCTCAGTGCCGCCACCATATTTGAGGATCTTACCGGCCAATTGACTCATGATACCGGTCTTATCCAGACCGGCGCCGATAATCATGACGGCAATAATCGAAATGACGGCATTGCTGGCGAAACCGTCGAATAGGTGTTCTATAGGTACCAGCCCATCATACCCGGGAAGCAAGCTGGTCAGTCCCAACAAAACCATGACCGCGACCGCAGCCACATCGACACGGACAATCTCAAAAGCGAAAAGACAGATAGTGAGACCCAGGATAATCATCACCGCCATCATCTCGGCGGTGAGTGCGATGGTCTCGGTCAAAAATCCCCCTGCAAATAAAGAATAACGTCGGTTGAAGTTGAAAGATGGGCTGGTAATGTTTATTTTCACTATATCACAGGAACAATCCTCCCTTGTGCTGCAGGTCATGCAATTTATTTATCTCCCGGACATCATACTTTTATCCCGCACGTCGGCGAACCCAACTAAATGCCGTCATCTTTGTCCGGCCGGTCAGGCCTTGCTGGTTGTGGTGAGATGAAGCCGCCCCTGTTGCAACTTTGTAATCCCCGCTACCTACCGACCTGGATTGGGCTTGGGGTGCTGCGATTGTTGAGTTTGTTGCCGCTGCCAGTACTGTATCGCACTGGCACAGTACTCGGAGATCTGATGCAAAAGACTATCCCTTCGCGCCACCATATTGCCGAACGCAATATTCGCTTATGTTTTCCTGAAAAATCTTCAGCCGACGTCACCGCCATGGTCCGCGAAAATCTGCGAAACACAGCGCGAATGTTCCTTTACACCGGGTTTTTCTGGTGGGCATCCAGAGCTCGCCTAGACCAGGCCATTCGCGTCAGCGGCAGCGAAGTGCTCGATGAGGCGCTACGCGATGGCCGCGGGGTGATCATCCTGGCGCCGCATTTCGTCGGGCTAGAACTGGGCGGAATTTATCTCTCTACCGGCTATCAGGGAGTCAGCGTGTATCAGCGCAGCAGAAACCCTGTGCTCGATTTTTTCATGCTGAAAAGCCGCCAGCGCTTTGGTGCAAAACTTATTGAGCGCAAGAGCGACATGAAGCGCTTAGTCCGAGCTATCCGCCAAGGTCAATCCTGTTATTACCTGCCAGACCAGGATCCCGGGCCACGGCGAGCCGTATTCGCCCCCTTCTTCGGAATCCCTACGGCGACTTGGCCGGTACTTGGGCGCCTTGCACGGCTTGCCCGTGCTCAAGTCATACCCTGCACTACCTGCATACTAGCCGATGGCAAAGGGCTAGAAATGGTCTTCGACCCACCACTCGCGGATTTCCCGACCGGTAACCCCGCCGAAGATGCTGCCCGGATGAACCGTGCGGTTGAGTCCTGCGTGCGCCGTTTTCCCTTACAGTATTTCTGGGTGCACAAACGCTTTAAGACGCGCCCATCTGGAAGCCCCGACCTCTACACCTGATCAATTTTCCGGATCCAGAGGTGGATACAACACCGCCAGCGCGCTGTGGTCACAATCACCCCTCCCTGCCGCTATCAATTCATCATAGCGCTCTCGACAAAGGCTGGTTGCCGGCAATTCCAGGCCGCAGTCTGCGGCTAGCGCCAAAGCCAACTCCAGGTCTTTTCTTTGAGTCAGCGCCCGCCCGCCAGGCGAATAGTCGCCCTCCAACATCCGCTGCCCGTGCAAGTGCAGAATGCGCGAGTCGGCAAACCCTCCTGCAAGCACCTCACGCACCCGCGCGGGATCCACTCCAGCCGCCCGGGCCAGGGCCAAAGCCTCTGCAACCGCTTCTATGGTGAGGCCAACGATGATCTGGTTGGCGGCTTTTGCCACCTGCCCAGCCCCCACCTTGCCGATTCGGCGAATATTCTGCCCCAGTGCCTGCAATATCGGTAACGCTGTCGCGTAAGCCAATTCGCTGCCGCCCACCATGATGCTAAGCGTCGCTGCACTGGCCCCTCGCTCCCCACCGGAGACTGGGGCATCGAGGTACTCGCCACCCGCCGCCGCCACCTGGGCTGCAAGTTCATGAGTAGCGTTGACCGAGGAAGTCCCCATATCGATGACCAGCCCTCGGCCATTCAGTCCAGCCAGCACACCTTCGCTACCAAGCACCACGTCAGCCAACGCCTGTGAATCAGCAACCACGATAATCCGGATGTCGGCGGTGCGGGCCGCCTGCGCCGGGGTTGCAACTACCCGGATCGCGCCCCCGGCCATCTTCCGAGCCGTATCTATAGTGCGATTCCAGACGACCACCTCGGCGCCAGCCCGTGCGAGGTTGCGCACCATGGAGCGCCCCATGATGCCCATGCCCAGCACCGCGATACAACGCCCGCTCAAGTTGACGTCATTCACTGACTGGCCCTCCCGGACGCGCCGGTTGCCGGTCAACACGCTCGAAACCCCAGACATACTGCTGCTTGCAGCACCGTAACCTAGGCATTGATGGCAGTCGAAAGTGGCGTTCAATCGCTCGAGAGAACAAACCGGAAAAAGAGTTGTCGATTGGCACAAGGTTTTCCTGCTCGGGAAAAGTCCGGAGTTTACAGGCGAACCGGGCCGCGAAATTAGCTCGGCGCACTCGCCGTTGGCTCCGTGGTGCTCGGGTGCCACCCGCGCCGGCGATAAAGTGCCGCCCGGGCTACGCCCGCTAACCTGACTGCTCCACAAATAACGAGAAAAACCACGCTGCCGCCAGCCAGACTCGCGCACAGACCGAACATCAGCCCCGTCTCAAGTCCCTCAAGAGTCGCCAGCCAATCAGCCCACCGTCCCACGACCAGTGCAGAGCACAGCGTCGTCGCCAGCCATCCCAGATAGTGCAGCAGATTGCCCATGCCCTGCTCCTCTTACCATTAGAAACAGGGTCATTATGTTGAACCCAGGGGCTCATAGGATGAGCCCCGAACGCGTGGGCGCCAGCCTATTGTCCGACTTCCTGCAATCCTACCTGGGCGCGGAAGTAATCCATCGTAGCGGCCAGCCCCTCCTCCAACTGTACTGCCGGAGACCAGTCCAGTAACTCGCCGGCCAAAGTGATGTCGGGCCGCCGCTGCACTGGGTCATCTGCTGGCAATGGCCGGTAGACGAGTTTCGACCCGGATCCGGTCAAGGAAACGATCCGCTCGGCCAATTCTATGATGCTGCATTCATCCGGGTTGCCGAGGTTGACCGGGCCGGTGATGGCTGAGTCGGTCTGCATCAGGCCAATCAGTCCGTCCACCAGGTCGTCAACGTAGCAGAAAGAACGCGTCTGGCTGCCGTCACCATAGATGGTAATGTCTTTTCCTGCGAGGGCCTGGACGATGAAGTTAGATACCACCCGGCCGTCATTGGGGTGCATGCGCGGCCCGTAGGTATTGAAAATGCGGGCTACCTTGATCTCCAAGCCATGCTGGCGTTGGTAGTCAAAAAACAGTGTCTCGGCACAGCGCTTGCCCTCGTCGTAGCAGGCACGTAAACCCACGGGGTTCACTCGGCCCCAGTAGTCCTCGGTTTGCGGATGTACTTCCGGATCACCGTAAACCTCACTGGTCGATGCTTGCAAGATGCGGGCTCCAGTGCGCTTGGCAAGCCCCAGCATGTTGATAGCCCCGTGTACGCTGGTTTTGGTGGTTTGCACTGGGTCGTGCTGATAGTGCACGGGCGATGCCGGGCAGGCCAGGTTGTAAATCTGCTCCACCTCTACGTACAACGGAAAAGTCACATCGTGGCGCACCAACTCGAAGTTGGGCCGCGCCAGCAGATGAGCAACGTTCTGCTTAGAACCAGTAAAATAGTTGTCCAGGCAAAGCACCTCATGCCCTTGCCCGATCAGGCGCTCGCACAGGTGCGAACCAAGGAAACCGGCGCCGCCAGTGACGAGAATCCGTCGGGGTAATTGATCACTGTCTTTCATCAGTTTTCTACCAAACGATTGAAAATGGCGCTATTAACTGAGCAACGGTACACCTTGGCATAAACCAGCTGGGTCCGTGCCGCGCAATCGGGAAGTGGTGCCGGAGATAGGATTCGAACCTACGACCTTCGCATTACGAATGCGCTGCTCTACCAACTGAGCTACACCGGCATCGATTGCCCTTTTCACAGCACCAGTCCGCTAACCGTCGGCCACGAATTATATTCGCCGGGAGAATAACGCGTCTAACGCCTAACTGCATTGACTTGCCACGCGCAATTCGGTCGGCAAGGCAAACGCCATCCCTTCATCTACCTGGCGCAACTCACTTTTCACCACTGCGCCCAATTGTTCGAGTCGATCGGCTACTTCCTGGACGAGCACCTCTGGCGCTGAGGCACCGGCACTCACACCAACCCTGGCGCACCCTGCAAGCCACTCCAGCCGAATATCAGCGGCGCAGTCGATCAAATAAGCCATGGCCCCCGCCTTTTCGGCCTGTTCGCGCAGGCGATTGGAGTTAGAACTATTAGCCGAGCCAACGATAAAAATAATGTCACAATCTGCGGCGATAACCCGCACCGCATCCTGCCGGTTCTGGGTGGCATAGCAAATGTCATCATGGCGTGGACCCTCGATCTGGTTAAAGCGTGCTTTGAGGGCAGCTACTACCTCCGCGGTGTCATCTACTGATAGTGTCGTCTGGGTAACATAGCCAAGCGGTTGCTGGTGGTCGAGAGGCAGCCGGGCAATATCGCCTACTGTTTCCACCAGGTGCACTGGACCGCGCGCCTGCCCCATGGTGCCTTCCACTTCCGGATGTCCGGCATGCCCTATCAGGATCACGGTCTTGCCCTCACGGCCATAGCGCGCCACCTCCGAGTGCACCTTGGTAACCAAAGGGCAGGTGGCATCGAAGATTTTGAGTCCGCACGCCCTGGCCTCAGTCTGCACCTGCCGGGAAACCCCATGGGCGCTGAAAATAACAGTGGCTCCGGATGGCACCGCCGCCAACTCCTCGACGAATACTGCACCTTTGGACTTTAAGTCTTCGACCACAAAACGGTTGTGCACCACCTCGTGGCGCACAAAGATCGGCGCACCAAAGGCGTCGAGCGCACGCTCAACGATCTCTATCGCCCGGTCGACCCCAGCACAAAAACCCCTGGGACTGGCTAGTCGAAGCTCCAGCGCATCGGGCTCAGCCATAATTCGCCTGCTGCTCAGCCCCCGGCGGGTGGGCAGCCAGGATCTCGATCTGATAACGAAAATCGCGGCCACTCAAAGGGTGATTAAAATCCACGGTCACATCGTCGTCTGCTACCGCAATGATGCGGCCGGCTACAGCTTCACCAGTGGGAAGTTCAAATTCCACTAATGCCCCTTTCTCTAGCAGCGAGGTCGTGGAAAATTCACCGGCTGGAAGAACCTGGCGGTTCCGAGGATCGTAAGAGCCAAAGGCCTCCTCCCGAGCGCTGACTGCAACCTCGAAACACTCCCCGGTACGCTTGCCCACAAAAGAGGACTCGATCGAAGCGGGAAGTTCGCCGCGACCGACCACTAGGGTCACGGGCTCGACCCCGGATGTCTCAACCTCGGCACCATCGGCCAGATACAGGCGGTAGTGGAAAATCACTGTATCACCCCGAGCTATGGTCATCGCCCCACTCACTCAGCCGGCCCTCGATCCTTGCCCGAAAACAACCCCAGCAGGTCGGCTACCAGTAAAACCGCGCCGGCACTGATTGCGATATCCGCAACATTAAACGCAGGCCAGTGCCAATGCCCAACGTGCAAATCGATGAAGTCAATAACAGATCCCTGCCGAAACCGGTCGATGATATTGCCAGCGGCTCCGCCGAGAATCAGCGCCAGCCCTGTATCCAGTGCCACCTCCCGCCGTTTCGTCACCAGCCACCCAATAAGAGCAAGACAAATGACGATGCCAATGCCAATAAACACGAATGTCTGCCAGCCTCCGGCATCAGCCAGAAAGCCAAATGCCGCACCGGTGTTGCGGACCAGCACAAGATTGATACCCGGCAACACCGCCTGGGGTCCCCAACCGTCCAGTGCAGAGACAGCCCACAGCTTGGTCAGATAGTCCACCACCACGATAATGCCCGCACCGGCGAGATAAGGTATACCACTGGCGTTTTTTTCAGCCACCAGCTTGCTCCCGGGCAGCCGGTTGTATTTGCGCAAGCCACTCCCTCGCTATTTCCGTATCGCGCGCAATCTGCGCCTGCAGTTGCTCAATAGAGTCGAAGCGTTTTTCTGAGCGAATCTTATGCTTGAACTCGACCTTTATGCGCTCGCCGTAAAGGTCACTGTCAAAATTGAGCAGGTGGGCCTCCAGCAACACCCGATCGCCACCTATCGTTGGTCGAACCCCGATATTCGCCACCGCCGGCAGGCATTGACCGGCTGCGCGGCTCACTGCCACCGCATATACACCCCACACCGGCAGGTTGTCGTGGCGCAAAATGATGTTGGCCGTGGGAAAACCGATGGTCCGACCCCGCTCATCACCATGAACGACCCGGCCACTGATGGCGTAAGGATAGCCCAATAATCGCTCAGCCAGGACGAAGTCGTTTCGCTGTATCGCCGAGCGGATGCGCGAACTACTGACCCGCTCACCTGCGATTTCGCAGGTTGGTACTGTGGTAACCGTAAACCCGAACTTGGCGCCCATGTCCCGGAGAAAAGCAGTGTTCCCGGCGCGGTTACGGCCAAAGCGAAAGTCGTCTCCGACCACCGCATGCCGTATACCGAGCCCATCGACGAGATAGCGTTGCACGAAATCCTGTGCCGAGTTTTCGGCGAAAGACTGGTTGAAGCGCAGGCAAAATACCTGGTCAACCCCGGCGCTAGCGAGCCGCTCCATTTTTTCGCGCCAACGGAGCAGTCTCGGCGGTGCTTTCTCGGGGCTAAAGAATTCCGAAGGGTGTGGTTCGAAGGTCATTACGGTTGCGGGCACTCCCAATTGCCGGGCCCTGGCCTGCAATGCAGTTATCAATTGTAGATGTCCCAGGTGGACTCCATCGTAATTGCCGATCGAGACGACCGAGGGGCGGTGCGACCCGCGCAGGTTGTGAAAATCCCGTATGAGAATCACGCGTTCAGCTCCTGTACAAGAGTTTAAAGCCCCAGGGTCATTGGTTCGCCCAATCGGGACACCATTCGTCTATCACCTCGGCCAATGGCTGGCGTGCATCGAAATCATCCACATAGCCGCAGAAATATGCGAGCCGCAGCTCGGGGAAGCGCCAGCACAGATAACCCTCGCCAGTGTCGAAACCGACCTGCCACAGGTCGGGCACCATGACCCCAAGCCGTAGCATACGGGCCACCCATTTGCGCACTTCCGCCTCGAATTCGCACTCCAGTGCCGCCAATCGTGGATCACAGTTGAGCATTTGCCGCATTCGGTCACGACAGGGCGTCAGGTTACGGTGCGCCACCTCGGTAACCTTCCTGACCAACGGTAACAGTTGCCGCGCCTCGGACAAAGTGAAAAGGCGCGGCTGGTCCACGGCTCCGATCTGAACGATGGCGCCGGATCTAAGTTCTTCCGCCTCAATCATGATTGTCTTACCTTAGAAAGCGGTGCACACGAATACCCAACAGGTAAAGAGCGGCGAGGTAGACCCCACCACCGGCAAGCACCAAACCCGCCAGTCGGCCGACCCGCTCGAGCACCGGTGCATCGAGCCAAATCTGAGCCTCACCCATGCCATACCATAACAACACCACCATGGCCAAGGTAGCCAGCGTGATGCGGGCCAGGAACCCGCCCCAGCCAGCCGCCGGGGTAAACCCCGTATCTCGCACCAGGTAACGGTACAACAACGCGGCATTAACCACACCCGCCACCGAAGTGGCCAGGGCCAGCCCTACGTGGGCCAGGCTAAATACCAGCACCACCGCGGCCAAGGCATTAACAACCATTGCCACCGCACCGGCGCGCACGGGAGTTTTCGTGTCCTGGCGGGCATAAAAGCCGGGCGCCAGCACCTTGACCAGCGCAAACGGCACCAGCCCAAGGGCAAATGCCACCAGGCTGCGCGCCGCCATCAGAGCATCGTTGGGACTGAATTCGCCGCGCTGGAACAACACGACCATGAGCGGAAACGCCAGCACCGCAAGCGCCGCCGCCGCCGGCACCGTGACCAGGAATACCAGTCGCAGTGCCCAGTCCAGGGTGTCGGCAAAAGCGCCTTCTGCCGCCCGGGTGTATTGTGCCGACAGCGTCGGCAAAATTACTATCGCTAGCGCGATGCCAAAAACACCCAGGGGGAACTCCATCAGGCGATCGGAGTAATACAACCAAGAAACGCTACCGGTAACTAAAAACGATGCCAGCAGTGTATTGACCAGCAGATTGATCTGCGCAATGGACACGCCAAAAAGAGCCGGCAGCATCAGTCGAAATACCTGCTGGACCCCCTGTGCGCCAACCTCATCATTGCTGCCGTGGGCTTTAAGGCGTGGCCGCGGTAAGCGGTTGCAGACGCGCAAGAACGGCAACTGGAAAGCAAACTGTACCGCGCCAGCAAGTAACACGCCGAGCCCCAACGCAACGGCCGCGTTCGCCATCCGTGGCAGCAGTAGCCAAACCGCACCTATCAGGCACAGATTCAGCAACACTGGCGTTACCGCAGGTACAACGAAACGGTCTCGGGTATTGAGAATACCGCCGGCCATTGCCACCAGCGAGATAAAAAAGAGATAGGGAAAGGTTAAACGCAGAGCCGAAACTGTGGCGTCATACTTTGCGGGATCTTCCAGAAAGCCCGGCGCAATGGCCATTACTACCGCCGGTGCGCCAGCGACACCGACCACGGTGAGGGCCAGCAAAATCACACTGAGGCGCCCAGCCATTAATTCCAGAAAAGCGCGGGCCTGGTGCGGCGGGTAACGGGCTTCATACTCGGTATAGACTGGTACGAAGGCGACAGCAAACGCTCCTTCACCGAAAACTCGGCGCAGAAAGTTAGGAATCCGAAAAGCGACAAAGAAGGCATCAGCCATCAACCCGCTACCCAAGAACTGGGCGAAAGCGATGTCACGAACCAACCCGGTAACCCGGGACAGCAGGGTCATCCCACCCACCGCGCCAACGGATTTTAGGAGTTTCACAGTCAAATCGGCATTCCCGAAACTCGACTTCGCCGTCCTGTCAACAAAGCAAAAGCATCGAAGTGACGACAAAAGCACCACTCGGCATTGACAAACAGCCCGGATTTCCTAATACTCACGCGTCTTTTTTTCCCGATATTATCCTCAAGAGGAAGCCAGATTGGCCAATTCAATCCAGGCACGCAAGCGCGCTCGACAGGCGGTAATCCACCGCGCGCGCAACATGTCACAACGCTCTACCATGCGCACCAGTATCAAAAAGTTCCTCAAAATGACTGAAGCCGGTGACACGCAAGCCGCCGGTGAACTCTACCGCGCGGTGGCATCCGAACTTGATCGCGCGGCGCGCAAGGGCCTCGAACACCGCAATAAGGCGGCCCGCTTGAAACGACGCCTGAATGCCCGCCTCAAGGCAGCCACCTCTGCCTGATCGCTCGCCGTGGGCCTTACAGCCCGTGGCGTATCTCAAAATACCACCATGTTGTCCCGGTGGACGAGTTCGGGTTCGTCCACGTATCCCAGTATCTCCTCTATTTGGCTACTAGCCAGCCCAATGATTTTCTCGGCCTCTACGGAGCCGTAGTTGATCAACCCCCGGGCCACTGCCCTGCCGCTCGCCGCGTCGACACAGTCCACCAAATCGCCCCGTTCAAAGCGGCCTTCGAGCCGCTGAACCCCGACCGGCAACAAACTTTTACCTGAGTCGATCAACACCGCAACAGCCCCGGCATCAAGAAATAATCGGCCACTGGCCCGCAGCCGCCCGGCGAGCCATTGCTTACGGGCCGCTATCCGACCCGCTCCAGCCCGTAGCACAGTGCCTGGAAAATTACCGTTGGCAATATCAGCCAAGCGCTCCATGTCGTGCCCTGAGCAGATAACAGTTGAGGCCCCAGAGCGGGCTGCCCGGGCCGCAGCCTGCAACTTGGTCAACATGCCGCCGCGACCGAGAGCTCCACCGGGCCCGGCGTAAGCTTCTAGTGCAGCGTCGCCTGCCATCGCCTCCCGGATCAAGTGCGC
Source organism: Acidiferrobacteraceae bacterium (assembly GCA_002729195.1). Lineage (GTDB taxonomy): Bacteria > Pseudomonadota > Gammaproteobacteria > Arenicellales > UBA868 > UBA12578. The sequence continues at coordinate 3,571 of PBTT01000101.1, read as the reverse complement.
GTTGCTTTGGTGCCTCGGATCCGCGTCAAACAGACCCTGCTGGTCAGTCAAAATCACCAGGTATTCGGCTTCAACCAGATTCGTAACCAGCGCGCCAAGTGTATCGTTGTCGCCGAACTGGATTTCCTCGGTGACCACGGTGTCATTCTCGTTGACCACCGGGACGATACCCAGCTCCAGCATCGAGCGCAGGGCGCTACGCGCATTCAGGTAGCGGGTACGATCATTGAGGTCGGCCTCAGTAAGTAGGATTTGCGCTGTCTGAACAGAAAAATGGCTAAAAGCATTTTGGTATGCCTGTGCCAACCCCATCTGGCCAACTGCGGCTGCGGCCTGCAACCGAAACAGTTCATGGGGCCGACTCTTCCAGCCCAGTCGTTGCATACCCTCTGCAATTGCGCCGGACGACACTAGCACGATGTCGATGCCCCGGTCGCGCAAATCTGCCCCAACTGTGGCGAGTTGTTCGATCAGGCTGTGGTTCAGTCCCGCCTCTGGATCGGTCAGCAGTGAACTGCCGAGTTTGATTACCCACCGCTGCCGGTCCGACCCTCGCCCTGTGTTATCACTCATTGTATTCATTCAGCCAGTTCCAGACACTTGCCGTCAACTGCCCACAGCCGGCGCCGGAGACGCCCGAAACCAGAAAAAGTGGCGCTGTCCAGCCCAGTTCTTCCTGGAGTTGCTCGCAGAACCTTGTGGCTGTCTCGGCCTCGACCAGGTCCAACTTGGTAAGCACCAACCAGCGCGGACGCCCAGCAAGTTGTGAATCGAAAGCCTCTAGCTCCCGCTCCACTGTGCGGACAGCCGCCGGGGGGTCACTGGTGTCGGCGGACCCGATATCTACCAGGTGCAGCAACAATCGTGTTCGCCGCAGGTGCTTGAGGAATTGTACGCCGAGCCCGACACCCTCTGCTGCGCCTTCGATAAGGCCGGGTATATCCGCAACCACGAAGCTATTGCCTGAACCTAAGTCAACGACCCCAAGCTCAGGATAAAGGGTGGTAAACGGGTAGTCGGCCACCCGCGGCTTTGCGGCCGACACTGCTGACAGCAAGGTCGACTTGCCGGCGTTGGGCAGGCCAAGTAATCCNACATCTGCCAGCACCTGCAACTCGAGTNGCAACCGCCGCCTGTCCCCTGNAACACCAGGCGTAGTACGGCGCGGCGCCTGATTGGTGCTGGACTTAAAACGGGCGTTGCCGGAACCNCCCCGGCCGCCAGCTGCCACCACGAAACTCTGCCCAGTAACAGCAAGATCGGTGAGCCGTTCGCCAGTGTCGCCATCAAAAATCAGCGTGCCCGCAGGCACAGCGATCACTCGATCATCGCCTCCAGCACCGCTACGGTTACGGCCCGCGCCAGGTCGACCGTTAGCGGCTGAAAACTCGCGGGTATAGCGGAAATCAGCCAGGGTATTGCGGCTTTCTACTGCTACCAGCACCACGTCCCCGCCCTTGCCCCCGTTACCGCCATCCGGGCCACCGTGGGGCACAAACTTTTCACGTCGAAAACTCAGGCAACCGTGGCCACCGTTACCGGCGTTCACGTTGATCATTGCCTCGTCTACGAATTTCATGTCGACACCTGCCCACGCCTCGCTACACCCGGCCGGGACTCCTACAAAAAACCCCGCTCTACTGGCGGGGCCTCCTGCGATCCGGCATCCGAATGGCGTTTACAACTCGGCCAGCACGCTCACAGTCCGTCGGCTTCGCGGACCCTTGATTTCAAACTTTACCTTGCCATCGGCTAGGGCGAACAGCGTATGGTCACGACCCAGGCCGACGTTTTCTCCAGGGTGAAAAGCGGTACCTCGCTGGCGCACCAGTATGTTGCCGGCCCTCACCGCCTCACCCGCGTAGCGCTTGATACCCAGGCGCTTGGACTCTGAGTCGCGACCATTGCGCGAACTACCACCTGCTTTTTTGTGGGCCATGGTTTCTCTCCAGCGGCATTTAGCCGCTAATCTCGGTCACGCGCAATTGCGTGAAAGCCTGGCGGTGACCCNGGGTCCTGCGGTATTTCTTNCGGCGTTTCATCTTGAAGACACGAATCTTCTTGTGCCGACCGTGNCCAACAATCTCANCCTTAACGCTGGCACCATCGATCATTGGACTGCCGACCTTGATNTCGTCTCCGTCAGAGAGTAGCAGCACGCGCGACAACTCGATGACGTCGCCGGCGCTGCCGGGGAGTTTTTCTACCTTGAGACTATCACCAACGCCCAACTGGTACTGTTTGCCGCCTGTTTGGACCACTGCGTACATGCTTACTTGACCCCGGGGTTCCCGGCCCCGGAACGGGGTGCGGGCGCCCGCGTTAGCGGGCTTTTAAAGGCGCGCAATTTTAGGGCAATCTGGAAGACTGGTCAAACTTTGCGCTAATGCATCCCCGCCCTACCTGTCTCCGCGTTATGATCTAGCCATGGCCACCGTAATCCCCATGCCGCAGTCACCGCGTAAAAGTTCCGGTGACACACCAACATCGTTGGAACAGGCAACCGCCCTGGTGGCCGATGACCTAGCCGCAGTCAACCGGCATATCAACAATCAACTAGCCTCGGATGTCTCCCTGATTCGCCAAATGGGCGCATATATCATCGCCGCTGGTGGCAAACGACTGCGCCCCTTGACCCTGATTCTATCGGCCCACGCCTTAAGTTACCAAGGTACCGCCCACATCGATTTGGCAGCGGTGATCGAGTTCATACACACAGCCACCTTGCTGCATGACGATGTGGTCGATGAGTCTGATTTGCGCCGGGGACGGCCAACGGCCAACGCCGTATGGGACAATTCCGCCACAGTTCTGGTGGGCGATTTTCTCTACTCCCGCGCGTTCGAAATGATGGTGGCCGTGGACCGTATGCGGGTGATGGAAATCATGGCTNGCACCACCAACGCCATTGCCGAGGGCGAGGTGATGCAACTGCTCAACACNCACAATCCCGAAACCACTGAAGNACAGTATTTGGAGACCATCACCCGNAAGACAGCGCGCCTGTTCGAGTCTGCTACCCGCCTTGGNGCNGTGCTGGCTGGCGCCGGACCTGCCACCGAGGATGCGCTTGCCGACTTTGGACTACACCTGGGGGTCGCCTTTCAAATCATTGACGATGCGCTTGATTATCGCGCCGACGCCAAGCAGATGGGCAAGAATGCCGGTGATGATCTGGCCGAAGGCAAGGTAACCTTNCCACTGATACACGCCTTACANCACTGCGACGATAGCCAAGGGCAACTTCTTCNNAANNCGATCGAANANGGCACNCGNGANCACTTNGGGCNCATCCACTCCATCATTGAAACGCTCGACTCTCTTGCGTACACTTCGCGCCGGGCTCAAGATNATGCGGACNCCGCNCGGCANGCCCTNGAAGTGCTGCCGCCATCCAATTACCGTACCGCTNTGGCCANCCTCGCTGACTTCTCNGTTTCCCGAACCTTCTGAGANGACTGGCCGGCCCAACGATTTCACAATCCATCGGGGTGTAGCTCAGCCTGGTAGAGCACTGCCTTCGGGAGGCAGGGGCCGGAGGTTCAAATCCTCTCACCCCGACCATTAACTG
>PBTT01000100.1 GCA_002729195.1 Acidiferrobacteraceae bacterium | reverse complement strand
CCATTTGGCGATGCCGAGGCCACGCTGCTGGTGGTTGGCTTGGCTCCAGGCAAGCACGGTGCCAATGCCAGCGGCCGCCCATTTACCGGCGACCACGCCGGGCGGCTGCTTTATCAAATGCTCTACGAATTTGGCTACTCATCCGCACCGTCCTCAAACCCGGGCGACAATCTTGTGCTGTCTGGTTGCCGTATCACCAATGCGGTTAAGTGCCTGCCACCCGAAAACAAGCCCATTGCCCGTGAAATCAACGCCTGTCGCGACTACCTTGTAAATGAGTTGCGCGCGATACCAGTTGGCGGGGTAGTGCTGGCGCTTGGCAGGCTGGCTCACGACAGCGTAATTCGGGCCGAGAACGAGAAGATAAAAGACAAGCCATTCAGGCATGCTAAGACCTACGAGTTGGCCGGTAATCGCCACCTGGTATCCAGTTATCACTGTAGTCGTTACAACACCCAGACTCGCCGTTTAACCGAAGCCATGTTCCGCGAAGTATTTCGGATTGTGCGTCAACTAGTCGATCAAGCTAATGCTGATTGACAGCAAGGCATTTCTTAAAAACTTGCGCCGGGGACCCGGTGTTTATGTGATGCGTGATAGCGACGCCAAGCCGCTCTATGTCGGTAAGGCTCGCAACCTGAAGAACCGACTCAAAAGTTATTTCTATAGGACAAACCAGTCGGGCCGCACAGGGCTGATGGTGGCAAAAATTGCGGATGTCGAAATCCACGTCACCACCACAGAAACCGAAGCACTGCTACTGGAGAGCAATCTCATAAAAAGCTTAAAGCCACGGTACAACGTACTTTTACGGGATGATAAGAGCTACCCGTACCTTCGGTTGTCGGTAGAAGACCAATACCCGGGGCTGGTGGTGCATCGGGGCACAACTTCCGGGCCGGGCCAGTTTTTCGGCCCCTATGCGAATGTGGGCGCCATTCGCCTGATGCTGAACCAGTTACAAAAAATCATTCCAATCCGGCAGTGCGACAACAACTACTTCCGAAACCGCAGTCGCCCCTGTCTGCAGTATCAGATAAAGCGTTGTTCGGCGCCTTGCGTGGGCAATATCAGTCCCGAGGCCTATGGCTGCGACGTGCGCCATGTCGTCATGCTCCTGGAAGGCCACGATAAAGATATCTCGCGAATATTTGCCGCTGACATGGATCGGGCAGCCCAGAGCCTTGAATACGAGCAAGCAGCCCGCTATCGCGACAAAATCAGCGCTTTGCGAAAAATGCAGGAAAAGCAGTATGTTGCGGGTGGTACCCGTGATGCGGATGTTGCGGTTCTCCTTAGCAATAACCGACTCATTTGTTTTTCGGTGATGTCCATACGCCATGGTCAAAACATCGGCAGCAAACATTTTATAAGCCGCGACCCATTAGAAGCGCCGGCTGCTGAAATGTTAAGCACTCTGCTCGTACAGTACTATCGCGATCGCCCAGCGCCGGCCGAGGTGCTGGTGACGCCCGATACCGATACACCCGCTGTCCTGGCTGCACTCTTCTCTGAAAAAGCAAGCAGGCGGGTGACGCTAAAGCACCGCGTGCGGGGATTCCGGGCGCGGTGGCTGGAACTCGCACTGCTCAACGCCACGGATTACCTCGATCGTCACCTGGCCAGTGAAGCCGCCTATAGCGAGCGGCTGCGGGCACTGGGGCAGGTTCTCAAACTCCATGATACACCGACCCGTATTGAATGTTTTGACACCAGCCATACGGCTGGTGAACATCCAGTCGCAGCCTGCGTTGTTTTCGACAACGTGGGTCCGGTGACTGCGGAATACCGCCGCTTCAATATCCGCAACGTTACAGCAGGGGATGACTATGGTGCGATGGCGCAGGTGATCAGGCGGCGTTTCAGAAAAGTTGCCGAGGGGGACGGCGTCAAGCCCGACCTGGTGTTAATTGACGGCGGCGCCGGACAAGTCGCTAAGGCCAACGAGGCGCTCAGCGAGTATCTGCTTGAAAACATACCGGTGGCAGGTATTGCCAAAGGCCGCTCACGCAAGCCGGGCCGGGAGCGGCTGTTTCTGCCCGGTGGACAACGGCCCCTGGTCCTTGATTCGGACTCACCAGCATTGCTGCTGTTACAGCAGATTCGGGACGAGGCGCACCGCTTCGCTATCACCGGCCACCGCAAGAAACGGGCGGCGTCGCGAACCTCCTCGGCCTTGGAACAGATCCCCGGCGTTGGCGCAAAAAGACGTCAAGCACTACTCAATCACTTCGGCGGGTTGCAGCAGGTCAGAAGGGCTGCGCCCGAGGATCTTGCCGGAGTAACCGGGATCAGTCTTGCCCTGGCCAATCGGATATACCAGCACTACAGGGTACACTAAAGCGATGCGCTGGAACGCACCGAATTTGCTGACCCTGCTAAGGGTCGCACTGATCCCCGTAATCGTGCTGCTCTACTACCTGCCGGTATCCGGAATGTACGTCGCCGGGGTCTTCTTGTTGGCTGGCCTGACTGACTGGCTGGACGGTTACCTTGCTCGCCACCTGGACCAGACCTCACGTTTTGGTGCATTTTTGGACCCCGTTGCTGACAAGCTTATGGTGGCAGTTGTCTTGGTTCTGCTGGTGAGTGATGTCGGGCTGATGACCTCGCTGTTCAGCCCGGTCGTGTTCACCGTGGTAGTTGGGATAATTATCGGGCGCGAGATTGCCGTCTCTGCCTTGCGTGAGTGGATGGCCGAACTGGGCAGTCGCGGAGTCGTAGCGGTGAGTTCGATCGGCAAAATCAAAACTACGTTGCAGTTTATTGCCATTACTCTACTGCTTTACGATGGGGAACTAGCTAACCTCGCTATGCGGCCTTTGGGGGAGTTGTTGCTCTACGCCGCCGGTGCTTTGACCCTGTGGTCTATGCTGCTGTACCTTCGGGCTGCCTGGCCCACTCTTTCAGATGCATGAACTTCCAGCAAACTTGACAGGCTGTTTGGCCAGGCTAGAATCTTGCGTTTCGTATGCGGGTGTAGCTCAGTGGTAGAGCGTCACGTTGCCAACGTGAGGGTCGAGAGTTCAAATCTCTTCACCCGCTCCAATTCCCCCCCCTTATTTTTGACTCCGAGCTGGTGGCGGCCGCGGTTCGACTGTCATCATGGAAAATCACCGGGCTGGGTGGCAGAGTGGTTATGCAGCGGCCTGCAAAGCCGTGTACGGCGGTTCGATTCCGCCCTCAGCCTCCAAACTTTTTGAAATTGAAACTTAAAAGACAACAAGAAAAATTAATACGGAAGTGTTATTCGCTACAGCGCGCAGGGTAGGGCCGTCCTCTAAATCATCATTGACGGCGGATCGACCCGGCGAGGCTGAGACAATATTTCGCTCTCTAGGCGCCCAGGTAAGGTAGGCTCATACTCAAATATCAACGCTTGCCCTCCTAGCGTGCCCGTACGGGCTGCCGCAGCACATATATGTGCTTACCCGTACCTGGGGCCTGCCCCCGGACGTCTACCCCGTGAAGAGGCCTGTACGGCCCCGTAATCAGGGATAGNGGTTAAATCAGAAAACGAGGNGCNAAANNCCGCACAAGCGCGCTGGTGATGTTTTCCCCGTGATTCANTANTCGGGGGCAGGGGTCTNGNCCTAGGGCGTTCGTATCATCCTTNGAGCAAATTCCCGCACNNCCCCGGTAGGNGAGGCAAGGTAGGAAAATNCGCNNNGCNAANCCNCCTTNNCANGTCCAGCAACCGGCANNNGGGGGATGCAAAATGTATCNATGGCCGCCGTTTATAGGGTNTGACTGGGTGCTANAATTGGACTNTNATTTGATCCATTTTTCAGTNTGGAGATGCAAAGGCGGTNCACCGGGAGATATCTTAAATCTCAAACTCCGGTTTTCCCNTAATTAATCAANGCGGCCGGGGTGGCGAAACTGGTAGACGCAAGGGACTTAAAATCCCTCGGTAGTAATACCATGCCGGTTCGAGTCCGGCCCCCGGCACCAGGGCCTTTATTTGTAACAGCAGNGACTGACNCAATCTGNAACATTCGTTATGCGACGATTNATTCATATANTGGCAGCGGTATTCTTGCTTGCAGCGGGCTGNNTCTCATCAGTTGAGGCCAGCGAAAANNATNTTNCGTTTAANAAGTTTCTAAATGATCGTCAGTGGGGGTACGAAGTCGTAGNCGATCCNACTGGTCTGGCNCCNGTCGACCCNATAGAACGCTTCGAACTNCGTGCCGGAGACTGCTCCGTTACGCCNCTCTACGATGATTGTGGTNCCGGGGCAGAAAGAACCGAGATGGCTCAGATGCGCCGNCCNCGGGCGGCTGTANCCGCTACCGAATGGTACCGCTGGCACCTCTACTTCCCNAAAGATTATCCAGATATTTACCCGGCACGNGCNCGCCATGGNCAGTTTCTGCAGCATGCAGANGCNCNNCCGGCGTGGGTACTAGAAGTTGGNAGCACCGGAGCCTTCTGGNTGGGCAGTGCATTTGACCACGAACAACGGTACTTTCCACTAATCGATGAAAATCAACTNAAGGCCCAGTGGCATGAAATTGTNCTGCGCATCNACTGGTCAAGNAGTCAGGGACGGCTNGATGCTTGGNTNGACGGCGAGCANAAGACTGCCTACCGCGGGCCCACNTGNAGTAGTTGTCGCGTGTTTTTCAGNTACGGAATCCAGCGCAGNAATCTGACAANGTACCGCGAACACTATCCGGNCCGTGAGCTGNCGGTCCAAGTTGTATTTNTCAGNCCACCGGAAATGNGGCTNACGGANCCCGGCTGGATTCCCATTGAANCGGTACNGGTTGAAAAAGTTGAGCCGATAATCATCCCGCCGACCTTAATACCANCCTCCACTGACCGCTCCAATGGGGACGCTACGGNAACTGNCNNGGCCGACACCTCTACAANAGANCCAGAACTTGAAGGGAGTCGCAATCAATAGNCTCNNNGGNAGCGCATATTTACTTTATGAGTTCCAGTGAAGAGAAAATGTTTATTCAGGCCCAGGATCTGTTAAGGGATTCATTCCTACTGGGCAAAAGCATCATAGATAGTGGATTTCGGCCGGATTTTATTGTTGGTATTTGGCGCGGTGGAACCCCTGTCGGAATCGCCGTTCAAGAACTGTTGGACTATGCCGGGATTCCCACTGACCATATCGCCATCCGNACCTCCTATTACACCGGGATTGAAAGCACCCAGANCAAGGTCCAGGTGCATGGCCTGGGATANCTGNTCNGGAAACTCAATCAGGAGGACAATGTGCTGATTGTCGACGATGTCTTCGACACCGGCATGAGTATTGAGGCCGTGATTACTGATCTTCGCGAGCGTTGTCGGCGCAACATGCCNAACGACCTGCGTATCGCGACCCCGTGGTACAAGCCTACCAAGAATCGAACCGGCCGGGCACCAGACTATTTTATCCATCAGACGGATAAATGGCTGGTGTTTCCGCATGAGCTGCAGGGACTATCGAGCGATGAGGTAACCATTGGCAAACCGGAAATTGCCGATATCGTCAATGNCCTGGGCGACAGTTGCGGCTGAATAGAGTTGACTCGTGGTGGAGCGAACTCTGCTCGGGTCTTCAATCCAGCCTGGTATNNCGGTCGGGGCGGGGTAGGGTTACCGTCACCTCTACGCCATCCAGGCCACGGCGGTTCCTAGCCTGTACCGTACCACCATGAAAGTCAGCCACCAGACGGACTATATACAGGCCGAGCCCGAGGTGTGTCCTGCGAGCATCTTTGCCACTTGAGACCATCGGGTCGAACAGACGTTCGGCAATCTCTTCCGGCAATAAGGAGCCTTGGTTAGCTACGGTTAACTGCGCTTGGGCATCTGTCCGGTGCAGTGTCACCGTGATTAAACCGTCTTTTTTCCCAAATTCGATCGCATTGTCGACCAGTTTGTCGAGTAGCTGGGCCAGACGATCCGGGGCGCCATCAATTAACAGCGTACCTGGAAAAACCTGGACCAAGAAGCGATGCTCTGGATTGGCTGCCTGGTAACCTTCAACGCAACTTGTTACCAAGGCAGCAAGGTCGAAGCGCTCGAACTGTTCCGACCCCTGAATCAGGGCATCTTTCAGATTAACGGCTTCTGTCAGGCTGGTGATGATCGATCGCAGTCGATTGATTCCGTTACGAGCGCGCTGTAGATACTTGTCGTCGGTTAACTCAGCGTGCTGGTACTGGAGATTCTCAAGCGAGGAGTTCACCACATTGAGCGGATTGTGTAGTTCGTGTGCCAGCGTATCGGGCAATTTTTCCAGGTAGCGGGTGTAGTGACCGAGGTTCTGCAGCATCAGGGAAATACTGCGGGTAAGATTACCCAACTCATCGCTGGCGCGAGCACCGGCTACAATCCGATCCTTGAGCAAGCGNCCCTCTGGNGTGGTNGCCAGCTCAGTTTCCCGCTGCAATTTACCCACACGGTAAGTAAGTCTGCTNGAAAATATTANGATAGCGAGAGNCAGGAACAGAAAAACGCCAAGGAAGAGCACGGTGAAGCGGCGCAAAGTTCCGTACTGCAGAGCCANCAACTTGTTGCCACTCTGCTTGATCAGGATGGCGCCCTCAATCTCNCCTTGAGCCCAAATCGGCACTGCTGTCACAATCAGNCTAGCGTCACCGTAGCGTCGCCGGCTGGTCTCGCNCTGACCTTTGGCTAGCACTTTCTGAAGCAGACTACGATCCTCCCGGCTAGAGTCGTCCGGAATATCGCTATCACCCCCTTCAGGATCACGAAATACCCATTCATACAAAGAAATGCCTGCCAACTCGACACGGTCAAGGAACGAGGGATTTTCCAACCGTAACTGCCTCAGCCTGGCATCTTCCGGGAAAATCGAACCCAATTCGGCACGCAAGCGAAAATACCTGTCCCAGATTGTGATATTGCCCTCGGGAAGGTATAGCGGTTGAATTAACTTAGCCAACTCCGGTGTCATCAGTCTAATGCGTCTGGTGTCATAGCGGAAAGGGTCAGGCTCAGTACTGATGATTTTTTCGATCTTCCTGTCTCGTTTATCATCAACGTCAACCAATTCGAACTTGAGTCGAGAGCCGGTGCCGAGGTAATCGCCAGGAATGCGCAACTTGATTGCATAACCCCAGGAGGTCAACTCCATCACTGCCACGATTTCCCGAAGCGCCTCGCCGGTCTCTGGCTCTCGCCAGTTGCGCTTCATTCGGTAAATGCTGAGGCGCCCCTCAGCCTGAGCAGTCAGCAGGTAACGTTGTGTTGCCCCGGCTTTATCCTGCACGGTCATTCTAAGTTGGTCATTGTGATCCAAGGCAATCTTCTCGGGATCACGAAAAATCACGCTATCATCGGTCACGTCGAAAAAGCTGAAGATCGAATTTTCGTGGGCCCCCAGCCCGTGACGCAGGGCGAAAGAGTCAGGCTGATAATCCTTGTTGCACTCGAAGAGTCCAAAACCAGAAAAATCGGTCAACTCGCCAATGGCCGCTGCCCAGAGCTCAGCAGCCGCATCTACCGGTAACGCTTGGATCAAATCCTGCGGAACAATGTAAAAAGGTCTTCCAAGAACTTCGGGCACGCCGGCAGCGAGAGCGAACAGATCTCGACGGTTGCCGAGCAGGCTGGCAATACCCTGCGCCGTCAGTTCAAGGGCCTGCTGCTGACCCTCTAGCAGAAAATTTTCCATTTCCCGTACTGACTTGTAACCCATCCACGGGATAGCTAGTAATAACAGTACCAGTAATAGCAGCTTGGTTCTTATCTTGAGGCCCGGGCGTATCTTTGGCCGGAAACCTGGTTCGCGATGTTTTCGTCGCTTGTTCCGGGAGGCGAGCATCTCGGTACGTCCGGCAAAACGGCTCAACCGAGATCCTTAGCCCACTTATAGCCAGTGCCATGTACGGTCTGGATTCGATCGAAAGCCGGATCCAGCAGGCGGAACTTGTTTCTAATCCGGCGTATATACCCGTTGATAGTATTCCGCTCTACCAAGCCCTGGCGGGTGACGTCATTAAGCACATCGTATGTCTTTACGTGGCCAGGATTACGCGCAAGCGATTCAACGATCCAGAATTCGGTCAGCGTTAAGCTTACCACCTCACCGCACCAACGCACCGACATACTGTTTTCGTCCAGTTCGAGTTGGTCGACCTCAAGCAGCGATACAGGCGGCTCGCTTTCTTGCGATTTGAGTTGCTCAGCTATTTTGAGTAACGCGTGAACTCGAGCAACCAGAAATTCCAGGCTGACAGGTTTGGTAATGTAATCCCAGGCGGTCATCCGCTGGGAAGAAATACGATCGGTATCACTATCCCTTGCTGTGAGAAAAATGATGGGTAGAGCAGGGCTCCGGTTGCGCAACTCCATACACAAGTCAAAGCCCCCATCCATGTCCTCACCCAGCATAATGTCGAGAAGAGCGAGGTCTGGCAAAGCAGTGCGAAAGCCTTCCTCGGCGTCGGCCTTGTCCGCGTAGCAGCGTACTTCATAGCCGTGGGAGGAAAGGACGTCTGCGTAATTCTCCCGCTGGTCCAGATCGTCCTCGACAATAGCGATTACTTTAGCCATGGTGCCTCCAGGCAAGCAGACGGATTGAACTCACCCTGTTGGGCTAATAAAACCAGTACCCACGGGATCGTCTGGGAAATACCCATGTTGTTGCCATTCTTTTACCACAGGTTGACCGTTTCCCGACCCTCTTCGAAGGATAAAGTTCCCCGAAACACGCGTCAGAGAGGGAGGAATTGTGCCAAAAGTCGTCTTCGTGCCGTTAACGGATGATTTACTGTATGAGCATCCAGAGCGAATAGTTGGCCCAATAGCCGCATTTAACTCGCTGCACCGCGTCGAGGGAAAAGGGGTGG